>NZ_JAQFUY010000033.1:0-47053 GCF_027716745.1 Bacillus cereus group sp. Bc010 | reverse complement strand
AGGATCAAACTCTCCAATAAAGTTAGTTTGTCTAGCATCTAAAATAAAAATTGACGTTTCACGTTGTTTGTTTCGTTTAGTTTTCAAAGTTCAATATCGCGTTTCAGTGACTTTTATAATATATCATAGTATATTATTTTCGTCAACAAGTTTTTTCGATAACTTGTATCTCTCATTTGCTGACTCTGCCTATTATATAGACTTTCTCTTCCCTATGCAAGTATTATTATAAAAAAATAAAGAAGGGAGATATCTCCCCTCTTATTCTTCTGAAGAAACCTCTTCGCTCGTTTCTTCCTCATCATCTTTTTGTGCTTTTGCTACTGTCGCTACCTCTTGCTCATCCTCTAATCGAATTAGACGAACACCTTGTGTATTACGTCCCATTTGAGAGATTTGATCAACTGGCATACGAATAATAACACCTGCTGCTGTAATTAACATGATATCTTCTTCACCTGTTACAGATTTAACAGCTACTAATTTACCGTTTTTATCTGTAATATTACAAGTCTTCAGACCTTTACCACCACGGCTTTGTAGACGGTATTCATCAATCGGCGTACGTTTTCCATAACCATTTTTCGTTACAATTAAAACATTTACATCCTCTTCGACAATTTCCATACCTACAACTTGATCTTCTTCACCTAATGTAATTGCTTTTACACCAGCCGCATTACGTCCCATAGAACGCACATCTTGCTCGTTAAAACGAATTAACATACCATTGCTTGTTCCTACAATAATATCCTTATCACCAGATGTTAAACGTACAGATATTACTTCATCCTCTTCACGGAGAGAGATTGCAATTAAGCCATTCGTACGGATATTTGCAAATGATGAAAGTGGTGTTCTCTTAGAGATACCTTGTTTTGTTGTGAAGAATAAGAATTCATCGTCACCAAATTCACGAATTGGAATAATGGCGTTAATCCATTCACCCTTATCTACACCTAATAGGTTAATAATAGGTATACCTTTCGCTGTACGACTATACTCTGGGATTTCATATCCTTTCGTACGGTATACTTTCCCCTTATTAGTGAAGAATAGAATATGATCATGCGTAGAAGTAGTTAATAAATGCTCTACGAAATCATCATCATTTGTCCCCATTCCTTGCACACCACGTCCACCACGGTTCTGTGTTTTATACGTGGAAGCTGGTAACCTCTTAATATAACCATTATGAGTTAACGTAATGGCGATATTTTGTTCTGGAATCAAGTCTTCATCTTCAATAGACTCCATACCACCAATTGTAATTTCTGTGCGTCTCTTATCATTGAAGCGCTCTTTTACTTCCGTTAATTCTTCACGAATAATCTCAAGAACCTTTTCTTCATCTGCTAAGATTGCTTTTAATTCAGCGATTAACTTCATTAAGTCCTGATATTCTTGTTCAATCTTTTCGCGTTCTAAACCTGTTAAACGTTGCAAACGCATATCTAAAATAGCTTGCGCTTGTTTTTCACTTAAGCCGAAACGTTCCATTAAACCTTGCTTTGCAATTTCCGCTGTTTTCGAACTACGAATTAATGTAATAACTTCATCCAGATGGTCTAAGGCAATTCGTAATCCTTCTAAAATATGAGCACGCGCTTCTGCTTTTTCTAGTTCATAAGCTGTACGTCTACGAATTACTACCTTTTGATGTTCCAAGTAATGATATAAATTTTGTTTTAAGTTCAGTACTTGCGGCTCTCCATTTACAAGAGACAGCATGTTAATACCGAAACTTGTTTGAAGTGCTGTATGTTTATATAGGTTATTTAATAATACATTAGCATTGGCATCACGACGTACTTCCATAACAATACGCATACCATTTCGATCTGATTCATCACGTAAATCTGTAATACCTTCAATTTTCTTATCGCGAACTAATTCTGCAATTTTTTCAATTAATCGCGCCTTATTTACTTGATAAGGTAGTTCCGTTACGATAATAGATTGTTTGCCATTTGACTTCTCTTCAATTTCAACTTTAGCACGAAGTATAATAGAACCGCGTCCTGTTTCATAAGCTCTACGAATACCACTTCTTCCTAAAATTAAACCTGCCGTTGGGAAATCTGGTCCTGGAATGCACTCCATTAATTCTGCAATAGTAATATCGGGATTATGACTTAATGCCAATACGCCATCAATTACTTCGCCAAGTTGATGCGGCGGAATATTCGTTGCCATACCTACTGCAATACCTGTCGTACCATTTACTAGTAAGTTAGGAAAACGCGCTGGTAATACAATCGGCTCTCTTTCAGAACCATCGTAGTTATCTTGATAATCAATCGTATTTTTTGAAATATCTCGTATTAATTCCATAGAGATTTTAGACATTCTTGCTTCTGTATAACGCATTGCTGCCGCTGAATCACCATCGACAGATCCAAAGTTACCATGCCCATCAACAAGCATATAACGTTGACTGAAATCTTGCGCCATACGTACCATTGTTTCATAAACAGCTGAATCACCATGAGGGTGATACTTACCGATTACTTCACCAACAATACGTGCTGATTTCTTATACGCTTTATCAGCCGTAATTCCTAAATCATTCATCGCATATAAAACCCTACGATGCACAGGTTTTAATCCATCACGAACATCTGGTAATGCACGAGATACGATAACACTCATTGCGTAATCTAAAAATGAGGTACGCATTTCATGACTAATATTAATTTCTCGAATTCGTGCTTGTTGTTGATTGTCTGACATCAACGAGCACCTCCTCTTACATTTCCGTTACACATACATTGATTTATATGTAGAAGACAGGAATACTCAGATTCCTGTCATTACTCATTTAAATATCAAGGTTTTTCACGTATTTTGCATTTTCTTGGATAAAGTTACGACGTGGCTCTACTTTATCCCCCATTAAAATTTCAAATGTTTCATCTGCTTCAATTGCATCTTGAAGGGAAACTTGAAGTAATGAACGCACTTCTGGGTCCATTGTCGTTTCCCAAAGCTGGGTTGGGTTCATTTCTCCTAAACCTTTGTAACGTTGGATACCAGGTTTAGGTTGAGCTGGTAATTCAGCTAAAATCTTTTCAAGCTCTTTTTCATTATAAGCATATTGAATTTTTTTACCTTGTTGTATTTTAAACAACGGTGGCTGTGCAATATAGATATAACCATGTTCAATAATTTGACGCATATAACGATAGAAGAACGTTAATAATAGGGTACGAATATGCGCACCATCTACGTCGGCATCCGTCATAATAATAACTTTATGATAACGAGCTTTCTCGATATCAAAATCGCCGCCAATGTTCGTACCAATTGCAGTAATAATTGTACGCACTTCATCGTTAGATAAAATTTTATCCAATCTTGCTTTTTCAACGTTAATAATTTTACCTTTTAGCGGTAAAATTGCTTGGAAGTGACGATCACGCCCTTGTTTTGCTGATCCACCGGCAGAGTCACCCTCTACAATGTAAATTTCACTAATTGCTGGATCTTTCGAAGAGCAATCTGCTAATTTACCAGGTAAACTTGAAACTTCTAATGCGCTCTTTCGGCGTGTCAATTCACGCGCTTTTTTCGCTGCAACACGTGCACGTGCTGCCATCGTACCTTTTTCTACGATTTTTCGTGCAACATTCGGGTTTTCTAGTAAGAACTTTTCAAATGCCTCTGAAAACACAGACTCTGTAATCGTTCTTGCTTCACTATTCCCAAGTTTCGTCTTCGTTTGTCCTTCAAATTGTGGGTTTGGATGTTTAATTGATACAATTGCAGTTAAACCTTCACGAACATCCTCACCCGTTAAGTTACTGTCTGCATCTTTTAAAATACTATTTTTACGTCCATAATCGTTAATCACACGAGTTAAAGCTGTTTTAAACCCTACTTCATGTGTTCCACCTTCATACGTATGAATGTTATTCGTAAATGAGTAAATATTATTTGTATATCCTTCGTTATACTGTAAGGAAACCTCAACTTGAATACCATCTTTTGATCCTTCTACATATACAGGTTCTTCATGGATTGGTTGTTTTGAGCGATTTAAATGCTCGACGTATGATTTAATTCCACCTTCATAATGGAATTCTTTCTTTTGCTTATGTTCACGTTTATCTTCAATTGTTAATTTAATATTACGATTTAAAAATGCTAATTCACGCATACGAGTTGCGAGCGTATCAAATTCGTATACTGTTGTTTCCTGAAAAATTTCTGGATCTGGTTTAAATCGAGTTATCGTTCCTGTTTGATCTGTGTCACCAATGACTTTTAAATCCGCAACCGGAATACCTCTTTCGTATTTTTGATAATGGATTTTACCTTCACGATGTACAAATACCTCTAGTTCTGTTGATAGGGCATTTACTACAGATGCCCCAACACCATGCAAACCACCAGAAACTTTATAACCGCCGCCGCCAAACTTACCACCAGCATGAAGAACGGTCATAATAACTTCTACAGCAGGACGTCCCATTTTTTCTTGTATACCAACTGGAATACCACGTCCATTATCCGTTACACGAATACTATTATCTTCTTCGATACTAACGTTAATTTCATCACAGTACCCTGCAAGTGCCTCATCAATACTATTATCGACGATTTCCCATACAAGATGGTGAAGTCCTTTTCCGCTTGTAGATCCAATATACATACCAGGGCGTTTTCGAACTGCTTCTAGTCCTTCAAGTACCTGTATTTGACTTTCATCATATGAATTTTCTTGCATTTGCTTTTGTTCCATTGACACAAAGATCACCTACTTTTCCATTTAAACAGGGATTACGCCCTATCTATTTCACAATCTACCGTGCCGTTCGTTACATGAATTGTTTTCGCTTCTTTTAATGTTTCGTGTTCAATTCCGTCGACACTCGTCGTTGTCACAAATGTTTGCACTTTTCCTTGAATTGTATTTAACAGATGCGATTGACGATAATCATCTAATTCTGATAATACATCATCTAATAGAAGAATCGGATATTCTTTAACTTCTGAGTAAATCAATTCAATTTCAGCTAATTTTAGGGACAGTGCGGTCGTTCGTTGTTGTCCTTGCGAACCAAAGACTTGAACATTTTTACTATTAACGAAGAATTGTAAATCATCACGATGAGGACCAATTAAAGTCGTACCACGGAAAATTTCACGTTGTTTCACGGATTGAAAACTTTCATAGTATACTTCTTTTATTTTCGACAAATCCATTGATTCTGATACATCTACACTCGGTTTATAGACAATTTCTAATTCTTCTAACCCACGGCTTATACCACGATGAATTGGAGCTGCCCATTCTTGTAGTAAATGCAAAAATTCAAAGCGTTTTTGCAAAATTTTTGTACCATGCTCAATAAGTTGAAGTGTAAATACATCCAACATCGTTTCCTCATTCTTACTATTCCCTTGCATCTTTTTTAGCAAGTGATTTCGTTGTGTGAGCACCTTTTGATATTGACTCAGTTCATACAAATAGACCGGAGCTATTTGGCCTAATTCCATATCTAAAAAGCGTCTTCTTACTTGAGGGCTTCCTTTTACAAGATTTAAATCTTCTGGGGCAAACATGACAACATTCATCACGCCAATATATTGACTCAATTTTTGTTGTTCAAGTTGATTTAATTTTGCCTTTTTACCTTTTTTCGAGATATTTAATTCCAAAGACAAAGAACTATTTCTCTTTTGTAGCTTTCCTTTAATTTGACCGAAATCTTCATCCCAACGGATAAGCTCGCGATCATTAGAGGTTCTATGAGATTTCGCCATCGCTAAAACATAAATAGCTTCCATCAAATTCGTTTTCCCTTGCGCATTCTCGCCGATAATTACATTTACCTTATCTTCAAAGGAAAGCTCTAACTTTTCATAATTGCGATAGTTTTTTAATTGTATTTCTGAAATAAACAAAGGGCTCCCCCTTTATGACTGAACTTGGAAACTTCCGCTTCCTGGAATTTCAATAATATCGTTCGCATATAGTTTGCGACCTCTTCTATTTTCAAGTTCTTGATTCACGTACACTTCATATTCTTGTAAAAACCATTTTACAGCGCCACCTGTATCAATTACATCGGCTAACTTTAAAAATTGCCCTAGTGTAATATACTCTGTTGAAATTTTAATACGTTTCATAAAATCGCTCACTTTCTGAAAGTGTTCATTCTTTCATTGTACTAAATAAACTAGCATTAGGAAAGTAATACCCAAAAATCAAATAAGGGCTACTAGCATCTGAAAACTAGCAACCCTTATTTCTTACTTAGTAAGTACGAACCGGTAAAATTAATTGAATAATGGATTCATCATTTACTGTACGAATTAAGAATGGTCTCATTGCTCCAGTAAAGCTAATCTTAATTTCAGTACTATCTAATGCTTTTAGTGCATCCATCATATATTTTGCACTAAAAGATATTTTTAACCCTTCCCCATCTACTTTTTCACATTGAACTTCTTCTACTACTTTTCCGATTTCTGGTGAATTCGAGGAAATTTCTAGCATTGCCTGCTCTAAAGTTGATAATTTTACAACATTATTACGACCATCTCTTGCTAAAAGAGATGCACGATCAATTGCTTGTAAAAATTCTTTTGTATTTACAAAAATATCTGTTTTGCTCTCCGCTGGAATTAAGCGAGTTGTATCAGGGTAATTTCCTTCTAACAATCTTGAGAAGAATAATAAATGTTTTGTACGGAATAATACTTGATACTCCGTAATAACGATATCTACCATTTCTTCAGACTCATCTAGAATTTTACTTAATTCATTTAAACTTTTTCCTGGAATAACAACATTTGCTTGGAACTCATCTGCAATGCCTTCGATTTTTGCTTTTCGAAGAGCTAGTCTGTGACTATCTGTAGCAATGCCAGTTAGTTCGCTGTTATATACCTTCCAGTTTACACCTGTCAAGATTGGTCTTGTTTCAGAAGTGGAAACTGCAAATACAGTTTGTCTAATCATATGTTTAAGTAAATCCGTTGGAATCTTAAAAACATGATGTTCTTCAATTTGTGGTAACAATGGATATTCTGCAGAATCTAAACCATTTAAATTAAACTCTGATTTTCCAGAAGTTATTTTTGTCATCAAATGATTTTCCACAGAAATTTCTACAGTTTCTTTAGGTAATTTCTTTACAATTTCACTAAAATATTTAGCCTGTAAAACAATACTTCCTGATTGTTTCACTTCTACGATTTCTTTTCCATTCTCTTCAACTGGAATGAAAGATTCAATTGAAATATCAGCATCGCTTCCTGTTAATGTAACTCCTTCTTCCGTAGCGACAACTTTAATCCCCGTAAGGATCGGAATTGTTGTACGAGAAGAAACAGCCTTCATTACATCTTGTACACTTCTTACAAGATAGTCTTTTTGTATTGTAAAACGCATAAAGAAAAACCTCCGGTAAGTATAAGATTTTATTTAATTAATAAAGATAAAAAAATAGTAGTAATAGTAATAGGGCTTGTGGATATGTGGATAACCCCGTTGAAGGATGTAAAAACAGTCTATCTACATGTGGATAGACTGTGCGTAAAACAAGGAAAGTTATTCACACTATTCAGCTACTACTTTAAAATATCGTTAATTTCTTCAACTTGCTTTTGTAATTGCGTATCCGTCTTAAGTAGCTTAGAAATTTTTTCATGAGCATGGATAACTGTTGTATGATCACGTCCACCGAATTCCTCACCTATTTTAGGTAAGGAGGAGTCTGTCAGTTCACGTGATAAATACATTGCAATTTGGCGAGGAAAGGCAACTGATTTCGTTCGCTTTTTCGCCTTGAAATCTTCCAATTTTACTTGATAAACATCTCCGACAGCTTTTTGAATATCATAAATGGAGATAATTTTTGGTTTAGAATTTGGAATAATATCTTTAAGTGCTTCGGCAGCTAAATCAGCATTAATATCTTTGTTAATTAAAGATGAATAAGCTACAACTCGGATGAGTGCACCTTCTAGTTCACGAATATTTGAATCGATTTGATTTGCAATATAAAGCATGACCTCATTTGGTATATCAAGTCCTTCAGCCTTTGCCTTTTTGCGCAAAATTGCAATCCGCGTTTCTAAATCTGGTGGCGTAATATCCGTAATGAGTCCCCATTCAAAGCGAGAACGAAGACGATCTTCTAAAGTTGGAATTTCTTTTGGTGGCCGATCACTGGAAATTACAATTTGTTTACTTTCTTCGTGTAATGCATTGAATGTATGGAAAAACTCTTCTTGAGTTTGTTCTTTTCCCGCTAAAAATTGAATATCATCTATCAATAAAACATCTACATTGCGGTATTTATTACGAAAATCGACAGCTTTATTATCACGAATAGAATTAATGAATTCATTTGTAAATTTTTCTGATGATAAATATACAACCTTGGCATTTGGGTTATGTTCAATTACATAATGACCAATTGCATGCATTAAATGGGTCTTTCCAAGTCCAACTCCCCCATAAATAAAGAGGGGATTATATGCTTTAGCTGGCGCTTCGGCTACGGCCAATGAAGCAGCGTGAGCAAAACGGTTACCAGAGCCAATAACAAACGTATCAAACGTATATTTTGGATTTAGCATACTCTGTGGTAAATGATTAGAATCATCTTGTGCTGAATTCGGTTTAGAAGGAGGAAGATCAATCTCCTCTTCAGCTTGACTTTGGGGAATAATAAAGCGAATAGCTAATTTTGCCCCTGTTAAATCATAAAGTGTTTCTGAAATTAGCTCTGAATAATGAGATTCTAGCCAATCGCGGGCGAATTCATTTGGAGCCGTAATTGTTAATACATCTTTCTTTAAATTATGTGCGGTCGTTGATTTTAACCATGTTTCATAACTTGGTTTACTGACCTTTTTTTCTAGTTCTTTTAAGGCGCTGTTCCATAAATCAGAGATGTTTTCCAAAGGTGTCCCTCCTTTACTAAGATGGTAAAAGAATAAGGTTGCGCAACAAATGTACAACCTAAATAAATATAAAATGTATATTTATACGAAACGTATTTTAAAACCTAAAAACGTCGTTTGTATATGAGATAGGGTTTTCGACAAAAAAAGCGAATGTGGATAATCATTTACCCACATGTGATTAAAACTGTCCACATGTTATACACAAATTGTGGATAAGATAAAGATGTGGAAAACTTATTCAAAGTGAAAACACAACTATAATATCAAAAAAAAGTAGCTATAGCAATGAAATTAAGAAAGTTATCCACAAAATCAATACCTTGTGGAATAAACTTGTCCACAACACGATATACTGTGTAAAAGTACGAAAAGAGTTTGTGGATATAAAAAACAAGAAAAATTATTTATCCACAAGGAAATATAGCGTCTGTGAAAAAGTATGTGAATAGGTTCAAAATGAATATTTGATGAAAATTTCTAGAACCATTGACATTTTCCTAGTTGATTAACTATAATTTATAAG
Organism: Bacillus cereus group sp. Bc010; assembly: GCF_027716745.1. Classification (NCBI taxonomy): domain Bacteria; kingdom Bacillati; phylum Bacillota; class Bacilli; order Caryophanales; family Bacillaceae; genus Bacillus; species Bacillus cereus group sp. Bc010. Next base: position 37,605 of record NZ_JAQFUY010000033.1, on the reverse strand, counting down.
ACTGTCTTTAACAGATATTCCTCAGGGAGGTGTCATATAATGAAAAGAACTTACCAACCAAATAAACGTAAGCGCAGCAAAGTACATGGTTTCCGCAGCCGTATGAGCACAGCGAACGGACGTAAAGTGCTAGCAGCTCGTCGTCGTAAAGGAAGAAAAGTATTATCTGCGTAGACCACTGATCGTTCAGTGGTCTTTTTTTCTAATAATAGTGAATTTCCGCTGATGAACTACAGGAGTGTCAATTGATATGAAGAAAAAACATCGTATAAAAAAGAATGATGAATTCCAGACGGTTTTTCAAAAAGGAAAATCGAATGCAAATCGTCAATTTGTTGTCTATCAACTAGATAAAGAAGAACAGCCAAACTTTCGTATTGGCCTATCTGTCAGCAAGAAAATAGGAAATGCAGTAGTGCGTAATCGAATTAAACGTATGATTCGCCAGTCGATCACAGAATTAAAAGATGAGATAGATTCTGGAAAAGATTTTGTTATAATAGCAAGGAAGCCTTGTGCAGAGATGACATATGAAGAATTGAAGAAAAGCTTAATTCATGTCTTTAAACGCTCTGGTATGAAAAGAATAAAAAAGTAGCGTAAGGAAATGAATTACACTATATACATACCGAAACAAGGAGGAGCAGGCTTTGAAAAAGAAAATAGGTTTACTAGCCATGGTTATTGCATTAATGGCAATTGCTACTGGCTGTAGTGAAGTCAATCAGCCGATTACACCGAAAAGTACTGGAATTTGGAATGAATATTTCGTATACCCGCTTTCTCAGTTAATTACGTATTTTGCCAACTTATTTGGTAGTAATTACGGTTTAGCAATCGTTGTTACAACTCTTATTATTCGTTTTGCATTATTACCGTTAATGATTAAACAAACGAAGAGTACGAAAGCAATGCAATCGTTACAACCAGAAATGGTGAAGTTAAAAGAGAAATATAGTTCTAAAGATCAAGCGACACAGCAAAAATTACAACAGGAAATGATGCAGTTATATCAAAAAAATGGTGTAAATCCATTAGCCGGTTGTTTACCAATCTTCATTCAAATGCCAATTCTATTCGCTTTTTATCATGCGATTATGAGAACGGCTGAAATTAAGCAGCATAGTTTCTTATGGTTTGATTTGGGACATGCAGATCCGTACTATATCTTACCGATTGTTGCGGCAATTACGACATTTATTCAGCAAAAGCTTGCAATGGCAGGAACTGCTGGCCAAAATCCGCAAATGGCAATGATGATTTGGCTTATGCCTATCATGATTTTAATCTTTGCAATTAACTTCCCGGCTGCATTATCACTTTACTGGGTTGTTGGTAATATCTTTGGTATTGCTCAAATGTATTTTATCAAAGGACCAGAAATTAAGGCTAGTAAGGCTGAGGGATCAGGCAAGTGAGTATAATCACTGCTAAAGGTCATACAGTCGAGCTGGCAGTAGAGGATGCTTTAAGACAATTAAATGCTTCAAAAGACCGAGTAGATATAAATATTATCGATGAGGGTAAGAGAGGGTTCTTAGGTTTATTTGGAAACCGACCTGCAGTAGTAGAAGTTGTATTGAAGAAAGATCCAATTCAAGAATGTGAAGAATATTTAAAAAATGTTATTCACGATATGGGTGTGGAAGCTGAGATTAGTAAAATTGTAAAAGGACGCGAAGTTGAATTTACAATTTACGGCGAAAATGTAGGTGTTTTGATTGGAAAGAGAGGAAACACCTTGAATTCTTTACAGTATTTAACAAAACTTGTGGCGAATCGTAATACGAAGCAGTACATTGGTATCACACTAGATGTGGAAAATTATCGTAGTAAAAGAAAAGCTACGTTAGAAGCACTTTCTTATCGATTAGCAAAACAAGTAGTAAGTACGAAAAAAAGAGTTGTGTTGGAGCCTATGCCATCTTTTGAACGAAAGATTATCCACCAAGCATTATCTAATCATCAAAATATCATTACAACTTCTGAAGGAAAAGAACCACATCGACATGTTGTAATATCTTCCAAGTGACCGGTTACTCAATTGAGTGCCGGTTTTTTTGAGGGGAAAATAGGTGTGGATAACTAAAAACACTAAACTTATCCACTGTGAATAAGTTTAGTGTTTTTTACATGAGGACATAATAAAATGAGTTATTATTCTTTTGTAGATAGGTTCGTTATGGTATTCTAATAATTTAGTGAAGAAAATAATCATGTTGAAATAGAGATAAATAAGCAAGTGAGGTGAAAGGACATGGAATTTGATACAATTGCCGCGATTTCCACAGCGCTTGGAGAGGGTGCAATTGCCATTGTTCGAGTAAGTGGGGATGATGCGGTTGAAAAAGTTAATCGTATTTTTAAAGGGAAGGATTTAACAGAGGTTCCTTCTCATACAATTCATTATGGTCATATTGTTGATTTAGATACAAATCAGGTTATTGAAGAAGTAATGGTGTCCATTATGCGTGCACCAAGGACTTTTACACGTGAAAATATAGTAGAAATTAACTGTCATGGTGGACTTGTTTCAGTAAATAAAGTATTGCAGCTTATTTTAGCGCAAGGAGTACGATTGGCGGAACCTGGTGAATTTACAAAACGTGCTTTTTTAAATGGCCGTATTGATTTATCACAAGCAGAAGCTGTTATGGACTTAATCCGTGCAAAAACAGATCGTGCAATGAATGTAGCAATTAATCAAATGGAAGGTCGATTATCTAAATTAATCGGCCGTTTGCGTCAGGACATATTAGAAACGTTAGCTCATGTTGAGGTAAACATAGATTACCCGGAATATGATGACGTGGAAGAAATGACACATAATATTTTAATTGAGAAAGCTACACATGTTCGTGCTGAAATTGCAAAAATATTAGAAACATCGAAGCAAGGAAAGATTTTACGTGAAGGTATTGCTACTGCAATCATCGGTAGACCTAATGTTGGGAAATCATCGCTATTAAATAGTCTCGTTCAGGAGAAAAAGGCAATTGTAACTGATATTGCAGGAACAACTCGTGATGTTATTGAAGAGTACGTTAATGTGCGTGGTGTACCACTTAAACTTATAGATACAGCCGGAATTCGTGAAACAGAAGATGTTGTTGAACGAATTGGTGTAGAGCGTTCAAAAGAAATGATGAGTCAAGCTGATTTAGTGTTAGTTGTCGTTAATTATAGCGAAGCTTTAACGAATGAGGATGAAGATCTATTCCGTGCCGTACAAGGAAAAGATTTCATTGTTATTGTAAATAAGACAGATTTACCGCAAGCAATTGATATGGAACGTGTTATAGAATTGGCAGCGGGGAATCGTATTATTACAACGTCGTTAATTGAGGAACAGGGGATAGATGAGCTTGAAACGGCAATCGCTGATTTATTCTTTGAAGGAACAATTGATTCTGCAGATGTAACATATGTTTCTAACGCGAGACATATTGGATTATTAACACAAGCAGGAAAAACAATTGGAGATGCAATTGAGGCGATAGAAAATGGTGTTCCAATTGATATGGTGCAGATTGATTTAACAAGAACGTGGGAAATACTTGGTGAAATTACTGGTGACACCGTTCATGAAAGCTTAATTGACCAGTTGTTCTCTCAATTTTGTTTAGGAAAATAATATAGTGATGTTTCAGAAAGATAGAGATTATTAGGAGGAATAAACAATGGGATACAATGCCGGTTCATACGATGTCATAGTAATCGGTGCAGGTCATGCAGGATGTGAAGCTGGTCTTGCGGCAGCACGAATGGGCTCCAAAACATTAATGTTAACAATTAACTTAGATATGGTAGCGTTTATGCCATGTAACCCTTCTGTTGGTGGACCAGCAAAAGGGATTGTTGTTCGTGAAATTGATGCATTAGGCGGAGAAATGGGACGCAACATTGATAAAACGCATATTCAAATGCGTATGTTAAATACAGGTAAAGGGCCAGCTGTACGTGCACTTCGAGCACAAGCAGATAAGTTCTCTTACCAGCATGAATTAAAGAAAACAATTGAAGAAACACCAAACTTAACGTTGTTCCAAGGAATGGTAGAGCGTTTAATCGTTGAAGACGGCGAATGTAAAGGGGTAATTACGCAAGCTGGTGCTGAATATACAGCAAAGACAGTCGTAATTACGACTGGAACGTTTTTACGTGGTGAGATTATTATGGGAGATTTAAAATATTCGAGTGGTCCAAATAATCAACAACCATCTATTACTTTATCGGAACATTTAGAGGAGCTTGGATTTGATCTTGTTAGATTTAAAACAGGTACACCTCCGCGCGTAAATAGTAATACGATTGATTACAGTAAAACAGAAATTCAGCCAGGTGATGATAAGCCACGAGCTTTCTCTTTTGAAACGACAAAGTTTATTATGGATCAAATTCCATGTTGGTTAACGTATACGAGTACGGAAACACATCGTTTAATAGATGAAAACCTACATCGCTCAGCTATGTATTCTGGTATGATTAAGGGAACAGGTCCTAGATATTGTCCTTCGATTGAAGACAAGGTAGTAAGGTTTAATGATAAACCACGTCATCAAATTTTCTTAGAGCCAGAAGGACGTAACACACAAGAAGTGTACGTACAAGGTTTATCCACAAGCTTACCAGAAGACGTACAGCGTGATATGCTTAGAACAATCCCTGGTCTAGAAAATGTTGAAATGATGCGTACAGGTTATGCAATTGAATATGATGCAATTGTGCCAACGCAACTATGGCCAACACTTGAAACGAAAAAAATTAAAAATTTATATACAGCAGGACAAATTAACGGAACTTCTGGTTACGAAGAGGCGGCAGGACAAGGGCTTATGGCCGGAATTAATGCAGCATGTCGTTCTTTAGGTAAAAAAGAAGTTATTTTAGGTCGTGAGGATGCTTATATTGGTGTCTTAATTGATGATCTTGTAACGAAAGGGACGAATGAACCATATCGTTTATTAACGTCTCGTGCAGAGTATCGTCTATTATTACGCCATGATAATGCGGATCTTCGTTTAACTGAAATTGGTCATGAAATTGGATTAATTAAAGAAGAACGCTATGAGCGATTTACAAATAAAAAATTAAAAATTGAACAGGAAAAGGAACGTTTAAGTAGCATTATTATTAAACCACGTCCTGAAGTTCAAGAATTAATTCGCAATATTGGTGGAAGTGAATTGAAAGATGGAATACGTGCAAGTGACTTATTACGTCGTCCAGAGATGACATATGAGCATATCCATCTTTTAGTACCAAGTGAAGTAGAATTAAGTGATGAAGTTACAGAACAAGTTGAAATTCAGATTAAGTACGAAGGATATATCGAAAAATCTTTACAGCAAGTAGAGCGTATGAAGAAGATGGAAAGCAAAAAAATTCCTGTCGATATTGATTATGATGCGATTTCTAGCCTTGCATCAGAAGCTAGACAGAAATTGAAAGATGTTCGTCCACTTTCAGTGGGGCAGGCTTCACGTATATCGGGCGTAAATCCAGCGGACATTTCCATTTTACTTGTGTATATTGAACAAGGAAAAATTGCGCGAGTATCGAACCAATAAATAGTAAGGAGATATTGTTAGATGAACATAGAACAATTTCAATCTATGCTAGAAGAGAAGGGTATCACCCTCTCTTCTAGACAGTTAGAGCAGTTCAAAATCTACTTCGAAACATTAGTAGAGTGGAATGAAAAAATGAACTTAACGGCTATTACGGAAAAAGAGGAAGTATATTTAAAACACTTTTTTGATTCTATTACAGCTGCTTTTTATTACGATTTTTCAAAACCATTCTCAATTTGTGATGTTGGCGCAGGAGCTGGATTCCCAAGTATTCCTTTAAAAATCTGTTTCCCGCATTTAAAAGTGACGATTGTAGACTCATTGCAAAAACGTATTAATTTCTTAAATCATTTAGCACAAAAGTTGGAATTGAGTGACGTCGCGTTTTGTCATGATCGTGCTGAAACATTTGGAAAAAAAGAAGGTGTACGTGAAGCGTACGACATTGTAATGGCACGTGCAGTCGCGCGTCTTTCAGTATTAAGTGAGCTATGTTTACCACTTGTAAAAGTTGGGGGAACATTCATTGCAATGAAAGGTGCTGCAGCAAACGAAGAAATTGAAAATGGCAAGTATGCTTTAGAGGTGCTAGGCGGGGATTTAAAAGAAATGTCTACGTTCCAATTACCGTTTGAAGAAAGTGAACGTAATATTTTATTAATCGAGAAAAAGCGCAAGACACCAAAGAAATATCCACGCAAACCGGGAACACCCAATAAATTACCTATTGAAAAATAAATCTTATTAGACGTAAGATTAAATTATATAAATGAAAACGTAAATGTTTCATAGGAAACATTTTATGGAGAATAGTCAATAGGCCTAAAGGTGGTGGAATATGTATGAAAAATACGTTTTCTCGTTTATTTGGCTTTGGAGATAAAGAGAGCGAATTCGAATTACAAGACGAAAGCCATGAAGAAATAGATAAAAAGGTATATGAAGAAATACAAGAAATTCCGATAGTAAATATCACCCCTAACCGTTATCAACCACGAACAGTTTTTGATGATGCGCGTATTGAGGAACTAGCATTAACGATTCGTACACACGGACTTATTCAGCCAATTGTTGTGAGGCAATATGAGGATGATAAGTACGAGATTATTGCTGGAGAAAGGCGTTTCCGTGCAGCAACAAAGTTAGGGTGGGAAAAGGTTCCTGCAATTATAAAAAACTTAAATGATACAGAAACAGCTTCTGTGGCTTTAATTGAAAATTTGCAACGTGAGGAACTAACAGCAATCGAGGAAGCTGTGGCATATCAAAAGCTAATTGAGTTACATAATTTAACGCAAGAAGCATTGGCACAAAGACTCGGAAAAGGACAATCCACAATCGCAAATAAGTTGCGATTGTTAAAGTTGCCTGAAGAAATAAAAAATGCGTTATTAGAAAAAAGTATTACAGAACGCCATGCCCGTGCGCTCATCCCTTTAAAGAATGAGGAATTACAACTGAAGGTTTTACAGGAAATTGTGGAGAAACAACTGAATGTAAAGCAAACAGAGGAACGAATTGCGAAATTACTAGAGGAAGCAAAACCGAAGCGTAAGGCAAAGCAAAAAGCAGTAAGTCGAGATACGAGAATTGCCATGAATACAATTAGGCAGTCATTACAAATGGTTGCTGACAGTGGTTTAAATGTTAATTCTGAGGAAGAAGAGTTTGACGAGTACTATCAAATTACAATTCAAATTCCGAAGAAAAAATAATAATGGCGTGTTAGAGACCTGATCCTATTGGATAGGTCTCTTTTACTATATTTTCTTGTTAGATGAAGAAGGAGTTTACAAATAAATTTTGAAGTTTAATAAGGACGTAAAAGAAAAACTTTTATTTCATGTTACAATAAACGTAATTGTTACTAGAATAAGATAGAAAGGTTGAAAGTAGGTGACATCATGGGAAAAATCATTGCTATAGCCAATCAAAAGGGTGGCGTTGGAAAAACAACAACATCTGTTAATTTAGGGGCTGGATTGGCACAAGTAGGTAAAAAGGTCCTTCTTGTAGATATTGATGCTCAAGGAAATGCAACGACGGGTGTGGGAATTGAAAAATCCGAATTAGATCAATGTATTTACAATGTTCTTGTGGAAGATGCAGATGTTCAAGGGGTTATACAGAAAACCGCAACTGAAAACTTAGATGTTCTACCCGCTACAATTCAATTAGCAGGTGCTGAAATTGAATTGGTACCGACTATTTCCCGGGAAGTACGTTTGCAAAGGGCATTACAGCCAGTTCGTGATGAATATGATTATATTATTATCGACTGTCCCCCGTCCTTAGGGTTATTAACGATTAATGCATTAACTGCAGCAGATTCTGTTATTATTCCTGTTCAATGCGAATATTACGCACTAGAAGGGTTAAGTCAGCTATTAAATACAGTTCGACTTGTGCAAAAGCACTTAAATAAAAATCTAGCAATTCAAGGCGTATTGCTAACAATGTTAGATGCCCGTACAAATTTAGGGATTCAGGTTATAGATGAAGTGAAAAAATACTTTAGAGATAAAGTATACCGTTCGATTATCCCTCGTAATGTTCGTTTGAGTGAAGCACCAAGTCATGGGAAACCAATTATGCAGTATGACGCTAAATCAAGAGGGGCAGAAGTATATATAGATTTAGCAGAGGAAGTGATTGCAGGTGGCTAAAGGATTAGGAAGAGGAATCAATGTGTTTTTTCCTGATTTAGATGTGAAAGAAGAAGAGACAATTCAGGAGATTACGATAACTGAATTAAGACCGAATCCATATCAACCACGTAAACACTTTAATAAAGAGGCGATTCAGGAATTATCGGCCTCTATTAAAGAGCACGGCATATTACAACCATTAATTGCTAGAAAGAGTATTAAAGGATATGAAATTGTTGCAGGTGAAAGAAGATATCGTGCTGCTAAAGAGGCGGGACTCGAAAAAGTACCTGCCGTTGTAAGACAATTAAATGAGCAGCAAATGATGGAGTTTGCATTGCTTGAAAACTTACAACGAGAAGATTTAAATCCAATGGAAGAAGCAATGGCATATCAAATGTTAATGAATGAGCTAAATGTGACGCAAGAACAATTAGCAAAACGTCTTGGTAAGAGTAGACCTTACATTGCAAACTATACGCGATTATTAAGCCTCCCTTCTTTTGTGCAAGATATGATTGCAAATGGTCAACTTTCAATGGCTCATGGGAGAACTTTACTTACGATAAAAGATGAAGAGCAGTTGAAATCTTTACTGAAACGAATTGAAAAAGAAGGGTTAAATGTTCGTCAATTAGAGAAAATTGTTCAGGAGATTAATCAACGCGTTTCACGTGAAACAAAACAAGTAAAAAAAGAGAGAAATATATTTTTCGTAGAACGCGAAACGTTCTTAAGAGAAAAGTTTGGCACAGAGGTAAAAATTAAAGAAACAAAAAAGGAAAAAGGTAAAATCGAAATTGAATTTTTCAATAAAGAAGATTTAAATCGTATTTTAGAATTATTAGCGCAGCAAAACTAAAAAGCAAACCATCTTATTATTTATAGATGGTTTGCTTTTTTTAATACAGATAATTTTTGGTCTGTTTCTTTTATGCTTTGTGCAATTACGTCAGCCATTTTCATGACTAAACTTAATCTTGTATTTTGCAGGACGAAAAACTCCATAAAACCGTTCAGATTTACGATGCCATGAATATGTAAGTCACCAACTGCTGGTAATTTCTTATTCATCGCAGCTCCGGGTTTACTAGGTCCCATTCCGGTAGTGATGGAACCGATACTTTGAGATTTTCCTAAACAAGCATCAACCGCAATTATAAATGAAGCAGGATTATCTTTCTGTATATTCTGAATTTTTTCTTCTAAGTTTAGCGCATGTACTGGTTCATCCAGTGTGCCGAACACTTGGAAGTTTGTAATTCCTACTTGTTCTAGTTTCGTACCGACTAATGGCCCGAGTGCATCGCCTGTAGAACGATCTGTTCCGATACAAACGAGAATAATTGGTATATGGTTTTTAATAGGGATATGGGAAAGTAAGAAGTTACTAATTGTCTCGGAGGCTTCTAAATCTTGGTGCATAACATTTTGAGTTTCTTTTTCGAAAAAAGGTAAGCGAAAACTTCCAATATTCATGAAGCACCCATCCTTTTAATAAATTTTCAAAATATGTTATATGGTGAGTGAAATGGAAAACTATAAGTGCGTACTTGCTGTAAAATTTAAGTGAGAACGGAAATAATAGTACTAGTATATATATATTCGTTCCATTTTATACCTGTATGTAGGTTAACAAATGGAATTAAAGTCATAAAATTTTTTCAGCAATTAGGAGACTTCTGATACAATAAGAAGGATAATTAAAAAGAAATTTTGGCTGGAGAGGTAGAGGTACATGGATTTATTAACGAAGTGGTTTAATGCTACGAAACAGTATTTACTAGATGCTGATCGTTGGGCTCATATTGGAATTGCGACATTAAAAATATGTATCATTTTAACAATTGGTGCAATTGTAGTACGAATTGCAAGAGCGGTTGTACGGAATGCGTTTCGTATGGGAAGTCGTTCGCCAATTCAAATTTCAGAACGTCGTACAGTTACAGTAGCGAAGTTACTTGAAAATATTGTGGCATACGTTGTTATGTTTATTATGTTAATTGCGATTTTAGGTGTGTTTGATATTAATGCATCAGGTTTATTAGCCGGTGCAGGGGTAATTGGTTTGGCAGTCGGATTTGGTGCTCAAAGTTTAGTGAAAGATGTTATTACAGGGTTATTTATCTTGCTAGAAGATCAATTTTCAGTCGGTGACTACGTAAAAATTGGTCAGTTTGAAGGAGTCGTTTTAGAGATTGGACTTCGTACAACAAAAGTAAAAAGTTGGACAGGTGAAATTCATACTTTACCAAATGGAAGTATCATTCAAGTTACGAACTATTCAGTTAGTAATAGTGTAGCATTTGTTGATGTATCTATTTCGTATGAGGCTGACATAGCGAAAGCAGAGCAAGTCATTGAAGACTTATTACAAGAATTACCTGCAAAGTACGAAAAAATGGTAACAACACCGCAATTGTTAGGTGTACAAACATTAGCTGCTTCAGAAGTGATATTACGTGTTATTGCTGAAGTAGAGCCAATGCAACATGCAGTTATTGCAAGAGCACTTCGTAAAGAAATTAAAAATCGTCTAGATCTACATGGTATTGAAATTCCATATCCACGTATGGTTTTATATAATCGTGAAGAATTAGTGAGTGAAAAAGCAATTTAGTATGGAGAGGGGTTTGGAGAATGGAGCAAAAGCAGTATAACTTGTATGATGTTGTGGAAATGAAGAAAGCCCACCCATGTGGTGAGAATCGTTGGAAGATTATTCGTATGGGAATGGATATCCGCATTAAGTGCGAGGGATGTGACCATTCAGTAATGATTCCTCGAAGAGAGTTTGATCGTAAGGTAAAAAAAATACTTGTGAAGCACGAAGAATAGAGAGAAAGTAACAGTTGCAGTGGGTAGCTGTTACTTTTTTTCGTTTGGAGGAAACTTGTCATTTTTTTCGTTACTATCTATAATGATGAAAGATTGAGACATAGGAGTGAAAAATATGGGATTAACGGCTGGGATTGTTGGATTACCTAACGTAGGGAAGTCCACTTTATTTAATGCAATTACACAAGCAGGAGCAGAATCTGCAAACTATCCATTCTGTACAATTGATCCAAACGTAGGAATTGTAGAAGTACCAGATGAGCGTTTAAATAAATTAACGGAATTAGTAGAACCGAAAAAAACTGTTCCGACTGTATTTGAGTTTACTGATATTGCAGGTATCGTAAAAGGTGCTAGTAAAGGCGAAGGTTTAGGAAATAAATTCTTATCTCACATTCGCCAAGTAGATGCAATTTGCCAAGTTGTTCGTTGTTTTGAAGACGAAAATATTACGCACGTTTCAGGGAAAGTAGATCCAATTGATGATATTGAAACAATCAACCTAGAACTAATCTTAGCCGATTTAGAATCTGTTGATAAACGTATCGAACGTGTTGCGAAATTAGCAAGACAAAAAGATAAAGAAGCAGTATATGAGCATGAAATTTTAGTTCGTTTAAAAGAAGCTTTTGAAGAGGGAAAACCGGCTCGTACTGTTGAATTTACAGAAGAACAAATGAAGATTGTTAAAGGCCTTCATTTACTGACAACGAAAGAAATGTTATATGTAGCAAACGTAAGCGAGGACGATGTAATCGATCCTTCTGAAAACAAATATGTACAAATGGTAAAAGAATTTGCTGCGAATGAAAACTCTCAAGTAATCGTTGTATGTGCAAAAATCGAATCAGAAATCGCCGAGCTAGACGAGGAAGAGAAAAAAGTATTCCTTGAAGAACTAGGTATTGAAGAATCTGGTTTAGATCAATTAATTCGTGCTGCATATGATTTATTAGGACTTGCTACTTACTTCACAGCTGGTGTACAAGAAGTACGTGCATGGACATTCAAACAAGGTATGAAAGCACCACAATGTGCTGGTGTAATTCATACAGACTTTGAGCGTGGATTTATTCGTGCAGAAACAGTTTCTTACGAAGACTTAATGACAAATGGTTCTATGACAGCTGCAAAAGAAGCTGGTAAAGTTCGTTTAGAAGGAAAAGAGTATATCGTAAAAGACGGAGATGTTATGCACTTCCGTTTTAACGTTTAATTTAATATTTCCTAGGAAAAATAAAGATATGAGCTTGGCAAATATATTATATGTTTGCCAAGTTTTTTATGTATGGGTGAGTTGATTCATCTAACTTACTATGATATAATCTAAACTCGTGAGTAATTACTATAAATTAATTGCTCCTTGCCCATTATGGGCCGTTTAGACCAAAAGGAGGTGAAAGTGTAATGAGAAAGTACGAAATTATGTACATCATTCGTCCTGGCGTTGAAGAAGAAGCTCAAAAAGCTTTAGTTGAACGTTTTGCAGGTGTTTTAACAAACAATGGTGCAGAAATCATTAACACGAAAGAGTGGGGTAAGCGTCGTTTAGCTTACGAAATCAACGACTTACGTGAAGGTTTCTACATGATCTTAAACGTGAAATCTAACGCAGAAGCGATTAACGAATTCGACCGTTTAGCTAAGATCAACGAAGACATCCTTCGTCATATCGTTGTTAAAGAAGAAGAAAAATAATTGATATATAAGGGAGAGTGGTTCGATTGATGAATCGTGTTATCCTCGTTGGTCGTTTAACTAAGGACCCTGACTTACGTTACACGCCCAATGGTGTTGCAGTAGCTACTTTTACGTTAGCTGTGAATCGCGCATTTGCCAATCAACAAGGTGAGCGTGAAGCTGACTTTATTAATTGTGTAATATGGCGTAAACAAGCAGAAAACGTAGCAAATTATTTGAAAAAAGGTAGCTTAGCAGGCGTAGATGGACGTCTTCAAACTCGTAATTACGAGGGACAAGATGGTAAACGTGTATACGTAACAGAAGTTCTTGCGGAAAGCGTACAATTTTTAGAGCCGCGTAATGGCGGTGGGGAGCAACGCGGTTCATTTAATCAGCAACCATCAGGAGCTGGTTTCGGTAACCAAGGCTCTAACCCATTTGGTCAATCTAGTAATTCAGGTAACCAAGGTAACTCTGGATTTACGAAGAATGACGATCCATTTTCAAATGTAGGTCAACCGATCGACATTTCCGACGACGATTTACCGTTCTAATACAGTAAATTTGTTAGTTTTAACAAAGAATGGAGGGAAATAGACATGGCAGGACGCAAAGGTGGACGTGCGAAACGTCGTAAGGTGTGTTTCTTCACAGCTAACGGCATCACTCGCATCGATTATAAAGATGTTGATTTATTAAAACGTTTCGTTTCTGAGCGTGGTAAAATTTTACCTCGTCGTGTAACAGGAACAAGCGCAAAATACCAACGCAAACTTACAGTTGCAATTAAACGTGCTCGTCAAATGGCACTTTTACCATATGTTGGTGAATAATAGCGTATGAAATGCACAGTAGAGTCGGACTCTACTGTGCATTTTGCTATGCTTTTCTTTTTTGAAAGAGAGGTTAAAATGTGAGGCAAGCGAGATTTATTACTGAAGGAGCCGCGTTGTTGGCTATATATGTAATGTTATTGTTTATATCTATGTATGTTCCGATTTTAGGTACAGTTGTAACGTTTGCATTGCCGTTGCCATTTATATTGTTAACGATAAGATATAAATTATCGAATGCATTTGTAATTTTTACGGCTGCATTTTTAATTGTTGTTTTTGTAAGTCAGCCGATAGGTCTAGTAAAGACGGTCGTATTTGGGTTGATGGGTATTGTTTTAGGGTGCATGTATAAAAAACAAAGAAAGCCATTGGAGATTTTAATAACCGGTTCACTTGCATACTTAATCAGTATTATGCTCATTTATGTTGCCAGTATAAAGTTTTTTAACATAGATTTTATAAAGCAAATACAAAATATGTTTAATAAAAGCGTAGTGCAAAGTGAAAAGATAGCAAGTGTTGCTGGTATGCCGATTAGTAAAGAGCAAAAAGAGTTATTTGTACAAATGAATGATATATTACAAGCGGTATTCCCGAGTATACTTGTGATGGTTTCTGTATGTCTTTCTTGGATTACCATAATAATATCAGGTAGTGCTTTAAAAAAGCTAAAGCATGATGTTATACCTTGGCCTAAGTTCAAAGATATACAATTACCAAAGAGTATTGTTTGGTATTACGTTATATTTATTTTGCTATCAACTTTTATAAAAGTAGAACCGACATCATATTTACATATGGTATTTTCTAACCTATATGTCATATTTGCTTTATTACTAGTGCTGCAAGGCCTGACGTTTATCACTTTTCTAGCGCATAGCAAAGGTTTTACGAAAGGGGTTCCTATTATTAGTTTTATCGCCTGCATGTTTATCCCGATGCTGTTTCCTCTTGTGACAATCTTAGGTATAATTGATTTAGGGATTTCATTGCGTTCTAAAATAGGAGGATAAAATAATATTCCTTATACTATTTTAATCTGTATTACTAACTGGAAGGTGAGTTAGTTTTACTTTATAGGAGTTGTATACATGCCTGAATTTTATAAGAAACAGTGGTTTTTATATCCTGTTTACGTATTGGCATTTTTTGTGTTTGTGCTCATTTCAATTCTCTGTTATTTTCATTTACTAATGGGGATAGTCTCCTTCTTTATTTTTTGTATCGTCCTTTTTGTTGTTGTACGATTTGAACTTACTTTCCAAAAGAATTTTGAAAAACATACGACAGATATGATTACAAGGGTAAAGAAAGTGAGTAATGAGGCATTTAACCAGATGCCAATTGGTATTTTGTTATACAATAAGGATTATGGGATTGATTGGGCAAATCCTTATTTATCTTCATGTCTGGGGCAGCATGCATTAGCTGGATGGCACCTTTATGATGTATCAGAAACGTTACTTCTTTTTATTAAGGGAGAAACGTCCGATGATATAGTCTCTTTAAATAATCGAAAGTTTCGTGTCTTTGTAAGGAAAGAAGAAAAGTTAATTTATTTCTTTGATGTAACAGAACAAACAGAGATTGAAAAGATGTACGAGGATCAACGTACTGTTTTAGCTGTCATTTATTTAGATAATTATGATGAAGTTACACAAGGGTTGGATGATCAATTACGTACGAATATAACAAGTCTTGTAACATCAAGACTAAATGAGTGGGCCGTTAAGTATGGGGCATATTTAAAACGTGCATCTTCAGAAAGATTCTTCGTTGTGTTAAATGAAAGTATTTTAGCGCAGATGGAGAAAGGGAAATTTAGCATTTTAGATCAAGTACGTGAAGAAACATCTAAAAGGAATATACCACTTACATTAAGTGTAGGTGTTGGATCCGGTGATTTACCTTTATCCGAGCTTGGGGCAATGGCTCAATCAGGTTTAGATCTTGCGCTTGGGCGTGGTGGAGATCAAGTAGCTATTAAACAAGCGACAGGTAAAGTTAAGTTTTATGGTGGTAAGACAAATCCGGTGGAAAAACGTACTCGTGTACGTGCCAGAGTGATTTCGCATGCATTAAAGGATTTAGTATTAGAAAGTAGCAATGTCATTATAATGGGGCATAGGGCTCCTGATATGGACGCAATTGGTGCTGCGATTGGTATTTTAAAGGTAGCGCAATTAAATGAGCGCAAAGGATATATTGTGCTCGATGAAAATGATTCTGATAAGGGAATTAAGCGTTTAATGGATAAAGTGAAACAAAATGAAGAGTTATGGTCTCACTTTATTACACCAGAACAAGCGATGGAATTTGCAAATGATGATTCCTTACTTGTTGTTGTTGATACGCATAAACCTTCAATGGTGATGGAAGAAAAGCTGTTACGCAAAATTGAAAATGTAGTTGTGATTGACCATCATCGCCGAGGAGAAGACTTTATTGAGGATCCGTTGCTTGTTTACATGGAGCCATATGCTTCTTCTACGGCAGAGCTTGTTACGGAATTACTTGAATACCAACCGAAAAATTTAAAAATGACAATGTTAGAAGCAACAGCATTATTAGCAGGTATTATTGTTGATACGAAAAGCTTTACATTCCGGACAGGTGCTCGTACGTTTGATGCGGCTTCTTATTTACGCTCACACGGTGCAGATACTGTACTTGTACAAGAGCTTTTAAAAGAAGATATGAATCAGTATTTACGGGTTGCAAAAGCTATTAAAAATGCGTACATTTATACAAATGGAATTGCGATTGCAAAAGTTGATAGCGATGATTACTACGATCAAGTGCTTATTGCGCAATCAGCGGACACATTATTAACAATGACAGGAATTATTGCATCGTTTGTTATTGCAAAACGTGGCGAGAATTTCATTGGAATTAGCGGCAGGTCTTTAGGTGAAGTGAATGTGCAGCTAATTATGGAAAACTTAGGTGGTGGCGGGCATTTAACGAATGCAGCCACACAAATGAAAAATGTTACAGTAGATGAAGCTGAGGAGAAGCTTCGATTTGTTATTGATGACTATTTACAGGGAGGCACACAATCATGAAAGTAATTTTTCTAAAAGACGTAAAAGGTAAAGGGAAAAAAGGGGAAGTAAAAAACGTACCAGATGGTTATGCAAATAACTTCTTACTAAAACAAGGATTAGCTGCTGAAGCGACAAATAGCAGTATGAAAACTTTAGAAGCTCAAAAGCGCAAAGAAGAAAAAGATGCAGCAGCAGAGCTTGAAAATGCAAAACAATTAAAAGAAACGTTAGAGAAATTAACTGTAGAATTAAAGGCTAAATCTGGAGAAGGCGGCCGTCTATTCGGTTCAATCACAAGTAAACAAATCGTAGATGCAATGCAAAAATCTCACAATATTAAACTTGATAAGCGTAAATTTGAAATGGATGATGCAATTCGTGCGTTAGGCTATACAAACGTTACTGTGAAATTGCATCCGCAAGTAACAGCAACAGTAAAAGTTCATGTTAGTGAACAATAAAACTAAGTTAAGCAAGGAGGATTGCGTATGAGTGATGTAATGGCTGATCGTACCCCTCCGCATAATATAGAAGCTGAGCAGGCAGTCTTAGGTGCTATATTGATTGATCAGGATGCATTAACTTCAGCATCGGAACTGTTGGTACCTGACTCATTTTATCGAACGAAACATCAAAAGATTTTTGAAGTCATGCTTGGGCTATCTGATAAGGGGGAGCCAATTGACTTAGTAATGATGACGTCAGCGATGGCTGATCAAGGATTACTAGAAGAAGTTGGTGGGGTTTCTTACTTAGCAGAATTAGCAGAAGTTGTTCCGACTGCTGCTAACGTAGAGTATTATGCAAGAATCATCGCTGAAAAAGCACTGTTACGTCGTTTAATTCGAACGGCGACTCATATTGTGTCTGATGGATATGAGAGAGAAGATGATGTGGATGGTCTTTTAAATGAGGCTGAGAAAAAAATATTAGAAGTATCTCATCAGACGAATGCGAAAGCATTCCAAAATATTAAAGACGTTCTTGTAGATGCTTACGATAAAATCGAACTTTTGCATAATCAAAAAGGTGAAGTGACCGGGATACCGACTGGATTTACTGAATTAGATAAGATGACGGCAGGGTTCCAACGAAATGATTTAATCATCGTGGCGGCACGTCCGTCGGTAGGTAAAACGGCATTTTCATTAAATATCGCACAAAACGTAGCGACGAAAACGGATGAAAATGTAGCGATTTTTAGTCTAGAGATGGGTGCTGATCAGCTTGTTATGCGTATGCTTTGTGCAGAAGGGAATATTGATGCACAAAGACTTCGTACCGGATCGTTAACTTCTGATGATTGGGCGAAATTAACGATGGCAATGGGTAGCCTTTCTAATGCTGGTATTTATATTGATGATACGCCGGGGATTAAAGTAAATGAGATTCGAGCAAAATGTCGTAGATTAAAACAGGAACAGGGTCTTGGTATGATCTTGATTGACTACTTACAGCTTATTCAAGGAAGTGGGAAATCAGGAGAGAACCGTCAGCAGGAAGTATCTGAGATTTCTCGTACACTAAAAGGGATTGCGCGTGAATTACAAGTTCCTGTTATTGCCTTGTCACAGTTATCTCGTGGTGTAGAATCTCGTCAAGATAAACGTCCGATGATGTCTGATATTCGTGAATCGGGAAGTATCGAGCAGGATGCCGATATCGTAGCCTTTCTATATCGTGAAGATTACTATGACCGAGAAACGGAAAATAAAAATACGATTGAAATTATTATTGCAAAGCAGCGTAATGGTCCAGTAGGCTCAGTAGAGCTCGCATTCGTTAAAGAGTTCAATAAGTTCGTTAACTTAGAACGTCGCTTCGAAGATGGACATGCGCCGCCGGCATAACGATAGTATAAAAAAGAAACGCATTTCTTATAATAAGATGTGTTTCTTTTTTTTTATAGAAAAGATAAGGCTTTCATAGTGTGAAAATATAATTCTTACGAACGAAAAAGTTTTTTGGTAAAAAAATGTTCGTTTTTTGGTTGACTTCTTTTTCGGTTTTGGTACAATTATATTGTTTGAATAGATCGTTTGAAAATTGCGGAGGTGCTTTAATAATGTCTTCAGTAGTAGTTGTAGGAACACAATGGGGCGACGAAGGAAAAGGTAAAATCACTGATTTTCTTTCTGAGCATGCGGAAGTAGTTGCAAGATATCAAGGTGGAAATAACGCAGGACATACAATTGTTTTTGGCGGAGTTAAATATAAATTACACTTAATTCCATCTGGTATTTTCTATAAAGAGAAAATTTGTGTAATCGGAAACGGCTTAGTAGTAGATCCGAAAGCATTACTTGAAGAGTTAAAATACTTACACGATCGTGGTGTAAGTACTGATAATTTACGCGTAAGTAACCGTGCGCACGTTATTTTGCCTTATCACTTAAAACAAGATGAGTTAGAAGAAGCAAGTAAAGGTGATAACAAAATCGGTACAACGAAAAAAGGTATCGGTCCTGCATATATGGACAAAGCTGCTCGTATTGGTATTCGTATGGCTGATCTTTTAGACCGTGAAGCATTTAAAGAGAAGCTTGAGCGCAATTTAGCACAAAAAAATCGTTTGTTTGAAAAAATGTACGATACAGAAGGTTTCAGTGTAGAAGAAATCTTCGAAGAGTACTTCGAGTACGGACAACAAATCGCGCAATATGTGTGTGATACGTCTGTTGTATTAAATGATGCATTAGATAATAATCACCGTGTATTATTTGAAGGTGCACAAGGTGTTATGCTTGATATCGACCACGGTACGTATCCGTTTGTTACATCTTCTAACCCAATTGCTGGTGGTGTAACAGTTGGAACTGGAGTTGGTCCTGCAAAAGTTACTCGCGTTGTAGGTGTATGTAAAGCATATACAAGCCGCGTAGGTGATGGTCCATTCCCTACGGAGCTTCATGACGAAATTGGTCATCAAATTCGTGAAGTTGGTCGTGAGTATGGAACGACAACTGGTCGTCCACGCCGCGTAGGTTGGTTTGATAGCGTTGTTGTAAGACATGCGCGTCGTGTTAGTGGTTTAACAGATTTATCATTAAACTCTATCGACGTTCTAACTGGTATTCCAACTCTTAAAATTTGTGTTGCTTACAAATACAATGGCGAAGTTATCGATGAAGTTCCAGCAAACTTAAACATTTTAGCGAAATGTGAGCCTGTATACGAAGAGCTTCCAGGTTGGACAGAAGATATTACTGGTGTAAGATCATTAGACGAGCTTCCTGAGAATGCAAGAAAATACGTAGAACGTGTTTCTGAGTTAACAGGAATTCAATTATCTATGTTCTCAGTTGGACCAGATCGTAACCAAACGAATATCGTTCGTAACGTATACGAAGCTTAATTGATATTTTTAAGAAAAAACTCATGTCCGCATGAGTTTTTTCTTATTTTTTATAAAAAAATAAAAAAGGTATTGCAAAAAATAAATAAAACATGTTATGATACATCTTGTCGTCACGAAAATATGACGTTGGTGAGTATGAGCCATTAGCTCAGTTGGTAGAGCATCTGACTTTTAATCAGAGGGTCGAAGGTTCGAGTCCTTCATGGCTCACCATTTTATTTTTCGTGGCCCGTTGGTCAAGTGGTTAAGACACCGCCCTTTCACGGCGGTAACACGGGTTCGAATCCCGTACGGGTCATGTTTTTTTATGTTCATTTTTGGTCCCGTGGTGTAGTGGTTAACATGCCTGCCTGTCACGCAGGAGATCGCCGGTTCGACCCCGGTCGGGACCGCCACTTTTGTTTATACCACCATTAGTGGTTTTATATATAGTTTTGGCTCGGTAGCTCAGTCGGTAGAGCAGAGGACTGAAAATCCTCGTGTCGGCGGTTCGATTCCGTCCCGAGCCACTCTCAGGATATTAAGTGGGCCCACTTAATATCCTTTTTATTTGTGTAATTTTACAAAATTGAGTAGTTATTTTAAAATAGAATGAGGAGCCTCTAGCAGTTGAAGCTAGAGGTTTTTCTATAGATCGTATAGGATTCCGTGTAAAAGTGGATCATACATGAGTCTGTGAGAATAGAGGAGAAAGTACTTAAGCAAAAGATGCGGTCATATAGGGACATACTATGTAGACATCAATGTGTTTAGGGATATTGACCATATTTTTACCCCGCTATTTAATGGGCAGTAAGGCCTCCACCTTAAAATTCAGCGAAAGCAAAGAAGCTAGGTGGAGGGAGGGCTGCCCGTAAAAGCCCAATTGGTGAGGGCTGATTAAAGCTTCACTTTATAAGGAGGAAATAAACGATGATGGGAAAGAAAATTTTAGTAGTTGATGATGAAAAGCCGATTGCAGATATTTTGAAGTTCAACCTAGAAAAAGAAGGTTTTGAAATTGTAATGGCGCATGATGGTGATGAAGCAATTGAAAAAGCAACTGAAGAACAACCAGATATGGTTTTATTAGATATTATGCTACCAGGTAAGGATGGCTTAGAGGTTTGCCGTGAAATACGTAAAAGCTCAGAAATGCCGATTATTATGCTTACAGCGAAGGACTCTGAAATCGATAAAGTATTAGGACTTGAGCTTGGGGCAGATGATTATGTAACGAAGCCATTTAGTACGAGGGAATTACTTGCTCGCGTGAAGGCGAATTTACGTCGCCATCAGCAAGGTGGTGCGGCAGAAAAAGAAGAAAATACGGAAATGGTTATTGGACCAATTGTTATCAATCCAAATGCGTATAGTGTAACGAAACGTGAGGAAAATATTGAGCTTACACACCGTGAATTTGAGCTATTACATTATTTAGCAAAACATTTAGGACAAGTTATGACACGTGAACATTTATTGCAAACAGTTTGGGGTTATGACTATTTTGGAGATGTACGTACAGTGGATGTAACAGTACGTCGTCTACGTGAAAAAATTGAAGATAATCCAAGTCATCCTACATTAATTGTCACTAGACGTGGAGTAGGGTATTACTTGCGTGACCCAGAGCAGGAATAGTATATGAAGAAAGTCGGTTTTTTTCAATCTATTCATTTAAAATTTGTACTCATATATATGCTATTAATATTGATAGCTATGCAAGTTATTGGGGTATATTTCGTAAGAGAGTTAGAAAAGAGTCTTGTACAAGGTTTTAGAGATTCTTTAACGCAACAAACGAACTTATTATCGTATAACTTGAAACAAGAGTTTAAAAAAAGTTATACAAAAGCAGAGACAGAATCAACAGGTGAAACGATTAAAACTTCCATTCGAAAATTTGCCTCTGATCGAAAGAAGGATATTCAAGAGGTAAGTGTATTTGATGCGAATAGAAAGCTGCTCGCTATTTCAGATGAGTCAAAGCAAAACAAGGTAAATAGAACGTCAACTGATATAGCTGTTCAGCGGGTATTGGTACAAAAAAAACCAGAAGTGAAAATTGAGAAGGATGGTCGTACAGGTCACCGTGTACAAGTTATGATTACTCCTATTATGGATGATAACAACAAAGATGCACTTGGTGCTATTTACGTTGTTGCATCCATGGAAGATGTTTATAAGCAGATGAAGGATATTAATCAAATCTTTGCGACTGGAACCGTTATTGCATTACTCGTAACAGCTGTACTTGGAATTTTGTTAGCTCAAACGATTACGAGACCAATCTCTGATATGCGAAGACAAGCAATTGAAATGGCAAAAGGAAACTATTCAAGAAAAGTAAAAGTGCATAGCCATGATGAAATTGGACAATTAGCATTATCTTTCAATAATTTATCAAAAAAATTACAACAAGCTCGTTCTTCAACAGAAAGTGAAAGACGCAAATTGTCATCCGTATTATCACATATGACAGATGGAGTAATTGCTACTGACCGAAAAGGGGACATTATTTTATTAAATGATCCTGCGGAAAAGATGCTAAATGTTTCGCGTGAAACGGCGCTCGATCAATCTGTTTTAGAAGTATTGGGAATACAAGAAGAATTTACGCTCGATCATTTATACGAAGAGCCGGATTCTGTTTTATTAGATTTTAGTACGAGAAATGAGCCATATATTTTACGCGCTAGTTTCTCTGTTATTCAAAAAGAGACAGGGAAAGCAAATGGTTTAATTGCCGTATTATATGATGTGACTGAGCAGGAGCGTATAGAAAGAGAACGCCGCGAGTTTGTAGCAAACGTCTCTCATGAATTAAGAACGCCATTAACGACAATGCGCAGTTACTTAGAGGCACTTACAGACGGTGCATGGCAAGATCCAAATATTGCACCACAATTTTTAACAGTTACACAAGAAGAAACAGAAAGAATGATTAGACTTGTAAATGCGTTATTGCAACTATCTAAACTCGATAGTACAGAACATCGTTTAATGAAAGAATGGGTCGACTTTACTGACTTCTTTAATAACATTATTGATCGTTTTGAAATGTCTAAAGAGCAAAACGTAAGCTTCAAACGATCTTTCTCTAAAAAATCTCGATTTATTGATATGGATACGGATAAAATTACGCAAGTATTGTATAACATTATTTCGAATGCATTAAAGTATTCGCCAGAAGGTGGAACCGTAACATATCGTTTACGTGATCGTGGAGAATTATTAGAGATTAGTGTAAGTGACCAAGGAATGGGTATTCCGAAAGAAAACGTTGATAAAATCTTTGAACGTTTTTATCGCGTAGATAAAGCACGTTCAAGACAAATGGGCGGTACAGGACTTGGATTAGCGATTGCGAAAGAAATGATTGAGGCACATGGTGGCTCGATTTGGGCAAAGAGTGAGGAAGGAAAAGGGACAACGATTTATTTCACATTGCCTATGGCAGCAGATGAAGAGGACGAATGGGAATGAGTATGGAGAATGTTAAAACGATAGTTTTAATTAATTTAGTTGTAATTAGTCTATTTCTTACTTTTAACTTATGGACGTATGTGCCAGATTCCACATCTATGCAAAATGCAAAATTTGTACAGGGGAATGAGGGAAATACTCAAACTAAAATCGCTGATGTTGTCCGTCCTACTTCTATCATCGTGCATAAAGATAAAAATCATTACGGGAGCAAAAGAGAGGGAGATATAGAATCAATCTATAGAACTTTGGAAGCAGGGGAATTACATGAGTTCAAAGAGATATCGATTGCTAAGGCTGACTTCCTTTCTTATGTTCATGGTGAAGGGAAAATTGAACTTATTTTCCCTACCAACATCCCATTTGATGCAGTTAAATCTATGTTTAGTATGAAAGAAAAAAGTATAGCTAAGCCTAAACACTTTAATCGAATTATTCTTGATCCTTCTAGAAGTAGGGATCAAGAAATTAAAATTAATTTTGTTTCTGATGGTGATAACTCTAGAATATATGAAGCAAAATTAAGTGGTGTGTATTTAAAAGATATTGTAAATGCACAAAATCAATTTATAGTATCAGCGAAACCTTATTTTGACTATCAAATTAATGATATGAAAAAGTTATTTTTACCAGATGGAACGACAGAATTAAGTAATATAACATATATTTCATCTAATTTGGCGGTTGATACATTTAAGAATGCTCTTTTTAGTGATCCACGTTATTTAAGCCCTATTATCGAGAGATCGAAAGAAATATTTACAGATGGTATTAGGTCTATGGAGATTGAAAACGATCAGCATATGCTAAAGTATAAAAATTCTTCTGTTTTAAGTGAGAAAAAGCCAGATAATTTAATGCTTTTACAAAAAAGTTTTGATTTTGTAAATGGTCACAGTGGGAGTTTGGATTCATATCGTTTGGACTATATGAATAAAGGACAGACAGTATTCCGCTTACAGGAAGATGGATATCCCGTATTCAATACAGATGGATTAGCTGAATTGAGACAAGTATGGGGATCGGAAGAAGTAATGGAATATGAAAGACCGTTGCTTTCTTTAAATACGAAAGGTATAGAGCAGAAGGTTACTCTTCCGTCAGGTCATGTTGTAATAGCATCCTTAGAAAATAATGCCGCGGTAGATAAAAGATCTATTAAAGATATTGGGATTGGATACAAATTATCACTAGATGGGCAAGTAGCGCGACTACAGCCAATTTGGTATGTAAAGTTTGTTGAAGATGAAGCTGGCAAACAAAAAATATATGAGTGGAATGAGGGAGGACTAAATGGATTGGGATCGGATTAAAACCATATTTATTGTGACCTTTTTTGTTTTGGACCTCTTTCTCATTTTTCAATTCATTCAAAAGCAAGATAGTAATCAATTGGAGCTTATTGCAGAAACAAAGATAGATCAAGAATTAAAAGCAAACAAAATTACTATGGGTAATTTTCCTAAAGAACCGAAAAAAGAGTCATTTATTAGGGCTGAAAACAAGACATTTAAAGAAGAAGACGTACAGTCTTTAAAAAATCAAACGGCGCATATACAAAATATGTACAAGATAGAAAGTAAGCTAAAAGAGCCCTTTTTAAATACAAAATCTTTATCCAAAGATAAGTATAATGATTTTTTGAAGAACTATGTATTAGATGGACAAAAGTATGAGTTTGGGGCGATGAAAGACTCTAAAATTTACTTCTTCCAAAAATATAAAGATAAGCCTATTTTCTATAACGATCAGGCAATGATTGTTGTGGAATTAAATGAAAAAAATGAACTTGTGTCGTACACGCAGACGATGCTAACAGGTTTAAAAGAAATGGGCGAAAGTGAAAAAACGAAACAGCAAGAAATTATTACTGCCCAAACTGCTTTAGAAAATCTGTATTTAAAAAATAAAATTCATGGTAATACACATGTAAAAGAAGCGCAAATTGGTTATGCAAACCTTACCGCATCTACTTCTAATAACCAAGTACTTGCTCCAACGTGGAACTTAAAGACGGAGCAGAAGCAGGACTTCTTTGTAAATGCAATTGAAGGACAAGTTATGGAATTAGGGGAAAAGGAAAATCAAGTGGTTGATGAACATACTGGAGTGAGAAAGAATGGGATTGCATTTTAGCGTACTTGCAAGTGGAAGTACAGGGAATATGCTATATGTAGGAACAGATGAAAAGAAGTTACTTGTCGATGCAGGTTTAAGTGGTAAAGCAACTGAGGCTTTATTTAAACAGGCAGAATTAAATATAAACGATGTATCGGGTATTCTTGTAACACATGAACATAGTGATCATATTAAAGGATTAGGTGTATTGGCACGTAAATATGATTTACCTGTTTATGCAAATGAGAAAACATGGAATGCAATGGAACACTTAATAGGAAATATCCCAACTGAGCAAAAGTTTATTTTCTCAGTTGGTGATGTAAAAACATTCGGTGATATTGAGGTCGAGTCATTTGGAGTTTCACATGACGCGGCAGAGCCGATGTTCTATGCTTTTCATAACAATAATAGAAAGTTAGCTCTTATTACAGATACAGGATACGTGAGTGACCGTATGAAAGGTGTTATTAAGGGGGCTAATGCTTTCGTGTTTGAAAGCAATCATGACGTGGAAATGCTTCGTATGGGACGCTATCCATGGAGTATTAAGCGACGTATTTTAAGCGATGTGGGGCACGTTTGTAATGAAGATGCTGCATTAGCGATGGCGGATGTAATTACAGATGAGACAAAGCATATTTATTTAGCCCATTTAAGTTTAGATAATAACATGAAAGAATTGGCGCGTATGTCAGTATCACAAGTATTAGAGGAAAAGGGATTTGGAGTGGGAGAAGCTTTTGAAATCCACGATACAGATCCAAAAATGCCTACAAAAATTCAATACGTATAATTCTCCATTTTAGTAAACAATAAAGGTGAATATAGTTGTTTTCAGGAAGATGGGTGAACAAATATGTCCTTTATTGATGGAGAAAATTATCGTATGAAACGTGCAAGGAAAAAGAAGCATAAAGGTATTGTTATTTCTAGCATAGCAGGAACAATTGTAGGAGCTTCGTTATTTGCATTTGGAGCTCCTTTATTTTCAAATGATACGGACGCGTTTCCGCAAGCTGAAGCAAGTGGAAGTAATATGGCGGAAGCTCAAGGCATTAAACAGATTAGTTTTGTGGATGCTGTTGATCGTGCGTCTGAAGCTGTTGTTGGAGTTATTAATATTCAACGAGATAATTTTTCAGAGGCAGATTCAGAAGCAGGTACGGGATCAGGTGTAATTTATAAGAAGACAGATGGTCAAGCTTATATTGTAACGAATAATCATGTTGTTGCTGGAGCAAATCGTATTGAAGTAAGTTTAAGTGACGGTAAGAAGGTTCCAGGAAAGGTATTAGGAACCGATGTAGTCACAGATTTGGCTGTACTAGAGATAGATGCAAAGCATGTGAAAAAAGTAATTGAGATTGGCGATTCTAATACTGTTCGTAGAGGAGAACCAGTCATTGCAATTGGAAACCCACTTGGGCTCCAATTTTCTGGAACTGTCACACAAGGTATTATTTCAGCTAATGAGCGTATTGTCCCTGTAGATTTAGATCAAGATGGACATTATGATTGGCAAGTAGAAGTGTTGCAAACAGACGCAGCAATCAATCCAGGTAATAGTGGTGGTGCGCTTGTAAATGCAGCGGGTCAATTAATTGGTATTAACTCAATGAAAATTGCGGCAAAAGAAGTAGAAGGAATTGGGCTAGCTATTCCTGTTACTAGAGCTGTTCCAATTATGAATGAATTAGAGAAGTACGGAAAAGTAAGAAGACCGTATGTTGGAATTGAACTGAGATCATTAAATGAAATTCCAAACTACTATTGGTCAAAAACATTGCATTTACCAGGCAATGTAACAGAGGGAGTTTGCATTTTAGATGTGAAAAGTCCTTCGCCAGGTACAGATGCTGGTTTGCGAGAACACGATGTGATTGTAGCAGTAGATGGGAAACCAGTTCGCGATATTATCGGATTCCGTACGGCCTTATATGATAAAAAAATTAATGATAAAATGACTCTTACGTTTTATCGTGGTACAAAACGAGCAACAACAACGGTTAAACTAGGCATTCAAAAGTATTAAAAACAGGAGGGCCTACCTCCTGTTTTCTATTGTAGAAAAGTGAGGTGAAGAATATGAACTTACCTTGTTGTTTAGAACATGTTGAATTAGCTTTAGATATTATTGTGGATGAGTGTGAAGTGCCACCGGTTATTAACAATGTGGATAACTCAGAAAAAGAGAAAAAAACATGTGAATTTTGTCAAAATGAGGCGACATATGTTGTATCGAACACAGATTCTCACACAATATGTGGGTAACAATTGTGGATATGTGGATAAGTTATGTGGATAACATGTTTGTAAGGTGGGGAATACGTGTGAATATCTCGATTATTTCAATTGGGAAATTAAAAGAAAAATATTTAAAACAAGGTATAGCAGAATACTTAAAACGATTATCTGCATACGCAAAAGTAGAAGTAATTGAATTGCCAGATGAAAAGGCACCAGAAAATTTAAGTGAAGCAGAAATGTTAATTGTAAAAGAAAAAGAAGGTATACGTATACTAGATAAAATTTCTGATGATACGCATGTCATTGCGTTAGCGATAGAAGGAAAGCAAAAATCATCAGAAGAATTTGCAGTAAGCTTAGATCGTCTTGCTACATATGGGAAGAGTAAAGTTGCCTTTGTAATTGGTGGATCACTTGGACTAAGTTCAGAAGTAATGAAACGTTCAAATGAATCTCTTTCTTTTTCAAAGATGACACTACCACATCAATTAATGCGATTAGTATTGCTTGAGCAAGTGTATAGAGCATTTCGTATTAATCGTGGGGAACCTTATCATAAGTAACGGTAAACTTTATTGTGTATCCTTACTAATAATTAAGATTAAATGAATAAAAGCCGCTTAGCGGCTTTTATTCATTTAAGGCTGATTCTACAGCACTATTAAGGTTTGTTATATTTTCAACATTAAGAGCTGCTCTTAATGAGTTTCTTCTATTTCTGATAGGTCTAGAGAAATTATGAAAGGTTGTTTCTAAATTAATAAGTTGTTTTGCATTATTTTCGAGATTTCTAGATAAATCAACTATTTGTTGATGTAAAGGATTGGCTTGATTAAATTTGGGTATAACCTTGTAAATTAACTTATGTATGTGTCTTTCACCAAAGAGTCCCCTAGCTTGAAATGGTCTTATAATTTCATTTACATAAGTAGAATTAATCATCCCTATTAAATATAGTGCTTCTTCTTCACTATCTGTACCGTAAACGTAGGTTGTTTGATCTGCTATAAATGGATACGGGCTATCCTTATGATTACGTTGAATAGCAGCACAAGGTATACTACCACCAGCCCCACAGTGGACAAGAAATTCTTTGTTAATATAAGATTGCTGTGTTATTTTACCACGCAAATTGAGCTTTTGGTATATGCTTTGAGTAAGTACATTGTAGTTATCAATTTTTTCGAACCAACTTGCTATAGAGTCATGGCCAAGATCAATTAATTCTTCAGAGGTTAACATTCTAGGTGCGTTGTCAACAATCTCAATTGGTAGTAATACTTTAGGTAAGTAATCCTCTAGAATTACAAAAGGTAAGACAGTGTTAGATGTAACAGTTGAGAATAAGTATTTTCTATTTACGAAATCTTCAAATACTATACCTTTAAGCTTTTTATTATCCCTGTTAGCCAATTCTATAGCTGATGTCTGAACATGAACCATATTACTTGCTGGATTATTACTAACTAAATCAATAAATAATGCTGTACGAGGCATCAAATCTGCACCTTGCTTAAACTGTGGAGTATAATAATTTGATCCATGAACGGTGTATCCACTATTCTCTACACGAAGCCATGCATTTTTATCTGCTAAAGTACAAAGTGCTAGGTTCCCTACCTCATAGTGATGCATGTCTTCTTTATAAAACCTTGCTGGAATATTGTTATGGATTGAGTTAGTTACTTGAGATCTTTTTCCGAATATCACACAACTTGGTAAATTGAATAGGTTTTCTATTTCTTTTAAATCCCAAACTTCATCAATGCAAAATGGAACAGCTTCCTTGAAACTAAATTTCCTAAAAGGTGCATGATTATCTCCGTCAGCAATGCTTCTTGAAACGACAAATGCCACCTTTCCATCCTCTTTAAGGAAATGTTTTACATTGTGCAAAGCAAATGTTGTTGAAATCTCTGAATGTAAGAAGCTGTCCCCAGGTGGTTTTATCCCAAAATACCGTGCCTGTTTCTCCAATTGTTCTTTGTATGGTACATTAGGAAGATTACTTATTGTTAACCATGGGGGATTTGTAGCGATAACATCAAATTGCCCTGCAATTAAACTAGGTCTATAACTATTTCTAAGGATAAAGGCCCAAAGACCGTCTTGCTGTTCTATAATTCGACGTGCCATCTCATTAACTAAATTAGAAGTAGCTTCCACTAATAGCTCTAAGTCAGGCCCATCTAATTGGTTTAAGAAGTTGTCGTTTAGTATATTTGGTAATATACTTCTTGAATTGTTGCTTTCTAATTTTGTAAATTGATTAGATTGCTCGTATATTTTTGAAATGTGATGTGCTTTTCTGTTACACCAATTGATAAATAAATCAAATTCTTTAGAGTGGCTGAGTAAAAGATTAGGAATTTCAATTTTCACTTCATCAAAAGAAATGACAGGATTCCCGGTAACTTCATCACCATCAGCGGTAGTTTCATCTTTTGCAATGAATAAGGAATCTGCATGATAGATAGGAATATCGACAGGTCTCTCAGATTCTCTTATTAAATCTGCTAGGGTCATTGCCCAAACTGCTTTGGAAAGGATTACTGCAGTGGGATCAATATCGATACCTGTTACAGCATCGGTGATTAATACTAATTTTTCTTCATTAGTAAACTCTCTATTATTATAATATTCACGAGTTCGTGTTAAGGCTGCCCGAATGAAGTTCCCACAACCACATGCAGGGTCTAAATACTTAAAGTTATCATTTATATTTTCAAACATTTTTTCTACTACTGCGTTTGCTAGATGGGTTGGGGTGCTTTTTTGACCTAATACGCCTCTTTGTTCATCTGGTAACATTTCATCGTAGATTAGTTGAATCATATTTTCTTCAGTAACAGTTGCAAAGTCATACATCTTTAAATGATGAAAAAGATGCCTTGCGACTGGGAAGAAGTTATTAATCCACTGCTCATTGGCAATCCAACCATAGTAATCGTAATCAACAAGGTTATTTATTTTTGCAACATTACGGAAAAACTCTCCATTTAGGATACTTTTAATCATTTGGTCGTTATTATTTAATGTCTTTTGGTAACTGGTTGCAACCATTAACCTTGATAGGATAAGTAAATATACCTGTTTTGTGTATAGTTCAATATTTAACGTTGTTTCTGAAATAGCATTATAATCATGCTGCTTTTTCCAAAGGTCTAATGCTAATTTGACTTCAGATTCATGTGACGAATCTTGAACTATTTTTAATAATTGTGGGTAAACTACTGCAAATAAATTACTGTTTAACCCAAAGTCTCTTTGAATGTTATCTGCAGTAAGAGTTAGTAAATTTTCATCAAGTAAGATTCTTTCTAAAAATATAGTTAGATGTTGTGCATTAGATTCATTTGCTTGATTAACACTTAGCTGTTCAACTAACTCTAAGTTGACCATATCTGCGGTATATTGATTATCTGTAGGCGTGATTGTAGGAACTGGGCGGTAAACTCTCCAATTTATAACGTCAGTTGAAATACAGGCAAAGGAAGAGTTGGTTCCACCTTGTGTCCATAAGCTAGCTACATATCGC
Source organism: Bacillus cereus group sp. Bc010 (assembly GCF_027716745.1). Taxonomy (NCBI): domain Bacteria; kingdom Bacillati; phylum Bacillota; class Bacilli; order Caryophanales; family Bacillaceae; genus Bacillus; species Bacillus cereus group sp. Bc010. The sequence continues at coordinate 6,251 of NZ_JAQFUY010000033.1, read as the reverse complement.
TTTAACTCTAGTTGAGCTTCCTCAAGTGATTTTCGATTTAATAAATCCCTTTTGAACTCTAAAATCATTTTTCCATTTAGAGTATCAATAAATCCTCGAGCGGATTCACTTGCTTGAGAAGGTGCAGTTGGAACATATGATTCGGCACCAACTGCAAATGACATAAGTTTGGAACGGTGATGTTCCTGAGGAAAGATTCGAGGTAAATATTGAATTAACAATTCTTTTCGAGCTCTTTCGTTAAGTGTGTTAGTGGAAATAATAGATCTAATTAAACTTAGTGTTTCATTTACAATTCCTACTTCAAGTTGGGTAGTTAGATTGTTTGACATCTATGTTCTCCTAAAGTGTGACATTAGTTTACCAATATTATACACTAAAATGATTGATAAGATATTCTAAACAAATAACAGTTTTTCTTGTATTATTATAGAACGGTAGTTCGTAAAAAGGATAGGATGATATTGATGAAAAATTCTAATTTTGAAAAAATATACAAAACAGCTTTTCCCTCAAAGCGAAGTGGGAATTTATATAACGCTTTTTCATATCCAACTAAGATATCCCCAGAGGTTATTGCTGTATTTATAGCATCCCACACAGAACCAGGAGATGTCATAGTGGATACATTTGGTGGGAGTGGGACAACAGGATTGGCAACCCATTTATGCTCTAATCCAACCCCTGAAGTCATGGAGATTGCAAATGTAATGGGAGCATCAGTTAAATGGGGGCCGAGAAAAGCGTACATATATGAGCTTAGTTCGCTAGGGTCTTTTGTAGGTAAGAATATGTGTAATCCCCCCAGTCCTGAAATGTTTTTGGAAGAGGCAAAAAAGCTGATTCAAACAGTTGATAATAAACTTGGATGGATGTATAAAATAGAGGATCCGGATGGAAATCAGGGAATCCTAAGACATGCTATTTGGAGTGAAGTTCTTATTTGTAATAATTGCGGAACAGAATCAAGTTATTGGGATAGTACAGTAAGTTTCGATCCTCTTGCAATGTCGGATACTTTTATTTGCTCTAATTGCCAGCACTCAATAAGTATAAATAATGTGAAAAGAGCAACTGAAGAATACTTTGATAAAGTTTTAAATAGAAAAATCTTAAGAAAGAAAAGAGTAATTAAAAGAGTATACGGACAAACGGGGAAAAAGAAATGGGTAAGGGATTCTAATGAATCAGATAAGTATTTATTATATGAAATAGAAAAAGGTGATTTTAATTCAAAAATCCCTATAGAAGGTATAAAATGGGGGGATTTATATAGATCGGGTTACCATTTTGGGATTACTCATGCCCATCATTTTTATACAAAAAGGAACCTTCATATAATTTCAGAACTAATGAATGAAATAAAAAATGCGCCAAAAGAAATCCAAGAATCTTTAAAGTTGCTAGTATTAAGTTATAATTCGTCTCACAGTACACTGATGACTAGGGTAGTACTTAAGAAAAATCAAAAAGATTTCGTATTAACTGGTGCCCAATCTGGCGTTCTCTATATAAGTAACTTGCCAGTAGAAAAAAATATACTTTTAGGTCTTAACAGAAAAATTAATACTTTTTATAAAGCATTCTCAACTATTAACAACAGTGAAAGTATAGTAGAAGTGCTAAACAAAAGTAGTACTAATTTGAGTGAAGTTGAGAGCAATTCAGTAAAGTATGTTTTTACTGATCCACCTTTTGGTGACTATATACCTTATTCTGAGCTCAATTTTTTAAATGAGATTTGGCTTGAAAATAAGACTAATATTAAGGAAGAAATTATTATTAGTTCTTCACAGAGAAAAGGTATCAATGAATATGAAGAATTAATGACAAAAGTATTTACTGAAATTTCTAGAGTACTGATGGATGATGGCTGTGCTACAGTAGTATTCCATTCTGCAAAAGCAGGGGTATGGAGAGCTTTACAAAATGCATATAATAAAGCAGGATTAAAAATTGTTTTATCGAGTGTACTCGATAAATTACAGGGAAGTTTTAAACAAGTCTCTTCAAATGTTACTGTTAAAGGTGACCCGTTATTGTTATTGGAAAAGAGCGATGATATCGCCCAATCCTTTACTAATGAAATTGATATAAATGAACTTATTTTTGAATTGTTAACAGAGGCTCAAAATAGAAATGAAAAAGTGACAGCTGAAAGGCTATTTTCAAGATTTATAAACTATTGTTTAGAAAGAGAAATTATTGTTTCTATAGATGCAGGTGATTTCTATAATAAATTAAACTCCCTAAGTCATATAATTTTTGAAGGTGATTACGTTGCATATAAAGAATAAGGATGAAGTTATCTCTGAATTAAATAAGAAGAAAAGATTAGGTCAGTATTTCAGTGGGGAAAAGTTGTCCAAACTTCTTTCGGCATTTGCAGTGTCTCCGGTGTATAGCTCGATTATTGATCCAATGTGTGGCAAGGCAGATATGCTAGTTGCGGCTAGTTTAGTTAATAACCAAGCTGAGTTATATGGTATTGATATAGATGCTGTTGCAATAAATGCTGCAAAGAAAAATCTTGAAAACCACAATAGATTTATTGATTCACATTACTTATACATTGCAAATGCCCTCTCCACTGATATTATTAGAAAATTACCTTTTTTACAGTTCGATTTGGTCATTACAAATCCACCTTATGTCCGTTATCAAACAATAAGTAAAAATACTGATGATCAAGATTATCCAAGTGCAGAAGAGGTAAGAAAATCTTTATTAGATCTTATCAAGGAAATGAAACATTTAGATAAAGAAGATAAAAAAATATTTACAGAAATTATAAAGGGTTATTCAGGCTTATCTGATTTAGCTGTCCCTTCTTGGATTCTTTGTTGTATGTTAACCAAAATTAATGGAAGGTTAGCAATGGTTGTACCTGAATCATGGTTAAGTCGAGATTATTCTTATCCTATTCAATACTTATTACTGAAATATTTTGAATTAGAGTATGTCATCGAAGATGTTGATAGGTGTTGGTTTAAAGAAGCTCAGATTAAGACTAATCTAATAATTGCTAAGAGAAGGTCAAGAGTCCCTGATCTCTTTAACTATTATAGGGGAAAACAGTATGTACATATTGCTGTAAGAAAAGAGTATGGTGATGAGCGAAGTCTAATTGGTAATTTAATTCCTCAAGGTGAAAATAAGGAATTGATATTTAAAAATGAAATTCAATATAATTTAGATAAATATGTGAAAGAGGATGTTTGTCAAGTTGTAGAAATATCTGATACACTCGAAAATCTAGCTGTAAATTCAAAAAAATTTAGTTGGTTTAAAAATACTGAGGGTACCTACGTGCCTAAAAACGAGGGAAAACAAAATATAAATATATTTCCAATATCCCTAAAGAAAATAGTTGAAACTTCTCCTTTAAAGTTTATTAACTTAGAGGATATGGGGGTGAAAATAGGTCAAGGATTAAGGACTGGAGCAAACAAGTTCTTTTATGTTGATTATATAAAGCAAGTTGAAGAGTTTTCCGTAGTTAAAGTGGATAAAATTTTCAAGAAAAGTACTATTAAAGTACCTTCAGCGTTGCTGGCACCGGTAGTTAGAAAACAAGTAGAACTTCCTTCTGATTTTATAATTAGTTCTACTGAAATTACTGGAAGGGTATTGCTTCTTAATGAAGCAATACACCCCAAAGACTTTGAAAAGATAAAAGAATTAGGTATAAATAAACAGATAATGAATGATGAATTGGCTAATTTTATAGATGAAGTAGAAACAACAAATGTTGGTTCAGAAGCTGAACCTAAATATATTCCAAATTTATCGGCAGTCAAAACGAATATAACTAAAATGAAGAATAACGATCCAAATACAATTAATTACTGGTATATGCTTCGAAAAATGGCAAGAAGACATCAACCAGATATATTTGTTCCCAGAATAATCAATCAAACACCTAGATTTATGCTTAATGCAGAGCCACCTATTATCATTGATGCCAACTTTTCATCTATTTGGCTTTCAAACGAAGCAGAAATTGATAAATATGGATTAGTTGCTTTGTTAAATAGTAGTTGGTTTTTATTAGTGTGTGAGCTAGTAGGAACTGTAATGGGAGGTGGGGCATTAAAATTAGAAGCAACACATTTAAAAAAGGTCCCAATTCCTCAATTATCAAAGACCCACTATACACAACTAGCTATACTAGGTAAAAAGTTAGTTAAAGGTGATAAAAGTGTAATTGTTCTTATAGACCAGCTAATTACGGAGGCGGTATCTCCTGATAAAGATAATCTTCTGTTAAAAGAGATTAAAGTTTTAACTATGAAGAAAAGGAGTGCTCGAATTAAAAAGTAGGTAAAGTATTAATTTAAACTAATTTTCCTAATCTACTGGAATATATATTGTTGAAATTGAAAATTGATTATACTAGCTATTCTTATAGGAAGTATAATCATAAAGAATTACAGACCCCATTTAGTTTATACTAAATGGGGTGTTACTTTTGTATTTGTTTATTATAAATTTTTTAATTGAAGCATGAAAAATTAATTTATAAGAATTTTTTTAGTAGGGATAGGTAATAAATCAAACAGAGATACAGAAATAAATTATGAGGTTAACTATGTTCCTTAATTAGATATTGTGAAAAATTTGTAAAAGCCAAATGAAAAATTAAAAGGATATTAGACAAACTAGATGTATTAGTTAAATGGAAAACAGTTGGAAGATAGCCCACTTGCCCACATTTTATATGAATATAAAGGTGTAGATAATGTATAAAGAACAGTTAATGATAGTAGCAGATTTATTAAAAATAATTAATAAAGAAAGAAATGATAAGGAGATGAAACACAAAGTAATAAAGGAAAGGATTGATAAAATATATAATTTTTTTAGAAATGAAATAGAATTGGCAAATATCAAATTAAATAATCAAGAAAGAAAAATATATAATTTATATATAAAAGATATAGAAAAAAAGAAATTTAGGGTGTATACAGGCATAATATATTTATTTTTATTAAATATATATGAAAATGATAGGGATTTCTTTAAATTTTTAAAGTACATTCATGTCGATGAAGCTAGTTATGAAGCATGGATGAACGCATGTAATGAACAAATACCATTGTATATAGATGAAGTTCTAAATATCCATTATGATAAATATTTCAAGCATATAAAAAAGGGTGAAAAAAAATTAAATTCTGCTTTATGGAAACAACAATGGTTGGAGAATCAGGAGATAGAGTTTAATGATTTACTGATATACTTTAGAGGGATTATATATCAACTGTGGAAATCTAATGCAGACAGGTTATTAGATATTATTAATAATGAAGAAACAGAAATCGATAAGATATTAGAAAAGGTTAAGGGGCTTCCTGAATTCAGGAGATATAAGTTTTATAAGAAATTCAGTAAGAGTTTGAATGAAACATTTTATGCAGAAATAAATAGCATGAAATACGAATTGAAAAAAGCAATGTATAGTTATGATAAAAAAGAAATTTTAAGGATATCAAGTGATTTATGGAGACTCAATACAATTTGTTTCCCGAAAATTGGAATAGAGGAAGAAGAGGTTTTCTTTATATACCTACAAAATATTTTATGGAATTCTACCTATAGTAAGTTACTAGTCGGGGATGTATTAAGCGAATTTAAAAATTATTTTTTAATGTTAGAGCAAAATCAAAAAAAATCAGTAGTGAAAAATTTACGAGAATTAATTAGTTATTCCAATAGTGATAATATAATGGAATTTATTGAGGGATTTATAACAGACAATAGAAGGATGCAAGACGAAAAAGAAATGATGGTTATGCAAGAGTATAAGCAATGGAGAGATAGATGTCTATTAGCATTTAAACAGAAAAAATTTGGAGATTTGCTAAAGCTGTTGCAGGCAAGAGAAGAATATAAGCACATGAAAAATAATGATGTTCTTATGTTGAAAAAAGTTAATAGTTTTTTTTATAGAGTTGAGAAGTATAAGGATCAAGAAGCATTATATATAATATTTGAAATATGTAGCTATTATAAAAAGTTTTTTGTATAGGAAGTAACATAATTTATTTTATTATGTTACTTCCTATTTTTTTGATTAGAAAGAAATTTACCTTTAGATTATTCAAAAAAGTAAAAACAAGTAAACGCAATCAAAAAAAAATCTTATAGTATATAGTCATAAGCAATAAGGAGTGTCAACAACGATTCAAATTTCCCCAATTTCAACGAAATGAAATTCCCCATTATGAACGGCTAAATCGTTGTTTGGG
>NZ_JAQFUY010000032.1:0-48404 GCF_027716745.1 Bacillus cereus group sp. Bc010 | reverse complement strand
ATAAAGTTAGTTTGTCTAGCATCTAAAATAAAAATTGACGTTTCACGTTGTTTGTTTCGTTCAGTTTTCAAAGAACTGCTTCGTCGCTCAGAAGCGACTTTATTAATATAACATTTCGTTATATTTTCGTCAACAACTTTTTTCAATAAGTTGTTTTTCGTTTGTTTTGCTTGTTACCTTTCGTGGCAACGAATATAAATATACCAGTTTGATTATTAAAATGCAATAGTTTTTCTAATAAAATTTTTAACTTAGTAAAAAAGTATAAAAACAGCACTTTTCTTCTATATAAATATAATTTCTCCCAACATCGGCATCTAATGCCCCACGTTCATACTCAAATAAAAAAAGCTTTGGAGAAATCTCCAAAGCTTAGTCTTGTTTATGACGCATAGCAGGGAATAATAGTACGTCACGAATAGATGGTGCATTCGTTAATAACATAACAAGACGATCAATACCAATTCCTAGTCCACCTGTAGGAGGCATACCATACTCAAGAGCTTCAATATAATCATCATCCATCATGTGAGCTTCATCATTACCTTGTTCGCGTTCTTTTAATTGTGCTTCAAAACGTTCTTTCTGATCGATTGGATCATTTAATTCAGTGAATGCATTTGCATGTTCACGTGCAACAATAAATAATTCGAAACGATCTGTGAATCGTGGATCTTCGTCATTCTTTTTCGCAAGTGGCGAAATTTCTACCGGATGACCGTAAATAAATGTTGGTTGGATTAATTTATCTTCTACTTTTTGCTCGAAGAATTCATTAATAATATGACCAACTTCCATTGTATCCTTAATTTCTACATTATGTTCTTTTGCAAGTTCACGCGCTTCTTCTACACTCATCGGATTCCAGAAATCTGCTCCAGAATGTTCTTTAATTGCATCTACCATATGAAGACGTGTCCATTCTGGTTCTAGATTAATTTCATAATCACCATACTGGATTGTTGTTGTACCTAGTACTTGCTTCGCGATATGAGCAACCATATTTTCTGTTAATTTCATAATATCTTTATAATCAGCATACGCTTCATATAATTCAATCATCGTAAACTCGGGATTATGACGAGTTGATACACCCTCGTTACGGAATACACGGCCGATTTCATAAACTTTTTCTAATCCACCCACAATAAGGCGTTTTAAATGAAGTTCAATTGCGATACGCATATATAATTCCATATCTAACGCATTATGGTGCGTGATGAAAGGACGCGCAGAAGCTCCACCTGCAATTGCGTGCATCATAGGTGTTTCCACTTCAAGATAACCATTGTCATCTAAGTATCTTCTCATTTCACGAATGATTTTACTGCGAGTAACAAATGTTTCACGGCTTTCCATACTTGTAATTAAGTCTAAGTAACGTTGACGGTAGCGTTGTTCAACATCTTTTAATCCATGATATTTATCCGGTAATGGACGAAGAGATTTCGTTAATAGCGTAAAGCTCGTTGCTTTCACCGAAAGTTCTCCAACGTTCGTTTTGAAAATTTTACCTTCAATACCTACTAAGTCACCTAAATCTGCTGTTTTAAATAATTCGTACTCTTCATCTCCAACAGCATCTTTACGAACGTAAATTTGAACTTGTCCATGTAAATCTTGAATATGTGCAAATCCAGCTTTTCCTTTACCGCGTTTTGTCATAATACGACCAGCGATAGAAACAGAGATTTCTTTCTCCTCTAATTCTTCTTTAGAGAACTCTCCATATAGACTTAATAATTCATTTGTTGCATTTGTACGTTCAAAACGTTTACCGAACGGATCGATCCCTTGCTCACGTAAGTTATGTAGCTTTTCACGACGAACAAGCAATTGGTCGTTTAATTCTTCGTGGTTCATGTTATCCATGGTATTGATATCACTCCAGCTCTATTAATTTTTACAATATATACAGTATAGCATTTTCTACTCAACTAGAAAAACTGCCAGCAACTAACTGGCAGTTCTTCTTTCTTTCACGTAATTATAGGAAGTGTATAGAAGAATGTCAATCTTCCCTCCCTATTATTAACCAACGTGAATTGTTTGTTGTTTCGCTTCTACTTCTTCTACAAATGTACCTAATACATTCGCTAAGTCTTCACGCGTATTACAAGCATTGATACCATTACGTACAGTTGCATTACCACGAATGCCCTTTAAATACCAAGCTGCGTGCTTTCTCATCTCTCTTACAGCGACATTTTCATTCTTTAAATCGATCAGACGATCTAGATGCAACATACATACGTCAATTTTCTCACGTACTGTCGGTTCTGGCATTAATTCACCCGTCTCTAAATACTTTACCGTACGATAAATCATCCATGGATCTCCAAGGGCAGCGCGGCCAATCATAACACCATCTACACCGATTTCATCAAGCATACGCTTTGCATCTTGTGGCGTTGCGACATCACCATTTCCGATAACCGGGATATTTACAGCTTGCTTTACTTGTTTAATAATATCCCAATCCGCTTTTCCTTCATACATTTGTACTCGTGTGCGCCCATGAACCGCTACCGCTTGTCCACCAGCACGCTCAACAGCCTTCGCATTCTCGATTGCGAAAATATGATCCTCATCCCAACCAATACGCATTTTAACTGTAACTGGTTTTTCTACAGCATCTACAACTGCCGCTACCATTTCATATATTTTATTTGGGTCTAAAAGCCACTTTGCTCCTGCATCACACTTAACGATTTTTGGTACTGGGCACCCCATATTAATATCAATGATGTCTGCTGTCGTATATTGATCTACGTATTTCGCAGCATCTACAAGAGTTTCTTTCTCGCCACCAAAAATTTGTAAACTTAATGGCTTTTCTCTCTCATCAATATATAGCATATCTAATGTTCTTTTATTGTTCAGTAGTATCGCCTTATCACTTACCATTTCAGCACAAACTAGGCCTGCACCGAATTCTTTTACTGTCAAACGGAATGCAGAGTTACACACTCCCGCCATCGGTGCTAATACAACCGGATTTTTCATCTCAATATTTGCGATTTTTAACACTCGATTTACTCCTTCCTTCATGGTCACTTTGGCATTAGCTCATCTATCGAGACCTTCAATGCTTTAGCAACTTCCACTACAAAGTCTTGGGAAGGCGATCGATTCCCTCGCTCAACTTCACCTAAAACAGATACAGATACCCCTAATTCTTTTGCAAAACCTTCTTGCGTATAACCTTTTAGTTTTCGAAAAGCACGAATGCGTCTTCCCCATTTTTCTGCTTCCATACCGTTACTCCCTCTCGCCTTTTCATTTCTTCTACTTGTGAACGTGAAATGTTTTGTTTTATATCTTGATTAATCTCTAACAACGGAACGATAACAAAAGCTCTTTCGAACATCCGCGGATGCGGAACAATAAGATTCTCTGCTTCAATATTTTCTTGATTATATAGTAAAATGTCAAGGTCGATAGTCCTAGGTCCCCACCTAATTTCCCTTTTTCTTCCTAGATCATTTTCTACTTTTTGCGTTACTTTCAATAATTCTTGCGGTGATAAATTGGTAGAAATTTTTATAACTAAATTTAAAAAGCAACTCTGGTCAGTATAGCCAACCGGTTCCGTCTCATATACAGACGAAACATCCTCAACTTTGATATAAGGATTTTTATTCAGAAACTGAATCGCTTCAGTTAAATACGTATAACGTTCTCCAATATTTGAACCTAATGCAATGTAAGCTATATTATTCATGGACGTTCTCTCGTAATTTCTACCGCTACAGCACGATAATGTCCCGGTATCGGCGGATCTGGTTTAATTACCTTTATCGTACATCTTGAAATACTCTCATATTGTTTCAATATATCTGTAGCAATATTTTCAGCAATACTCTCTACAAGCTTATATGTTCTATCTTCTACAACTTTCCTACATAATTCGAAAAGCTCTCCATAATTAACAGAATGCTCTAAGTCATCACTTTCTCCTGCTTGTTTCAAATCCAATTCCACCGTTAAGTCCACTTTAAATCTCTGGCCCAATTTATTTTCCTCTGGGAATACACCATGATAACCGTAAAACTCCATATCATGAATATAAATTTTATCCAATTACTTTCCCCCCTTACCAATCATCGCATCCATCATCTTAGCCATACGCGCCATTTCCTTCACATCATGAACACGAACAAACTCACAACCCTTTTCAATACCAAGACAAACGGTAGCTCCCGTCCCCTCAAGACGTTCTTCTACCGGTAAATCTAGCACATGCCCAATAAAGGACTTTCTCGAAGTACCTAAGAGAACTGGATAACCTAGTACGTTTAACTGTTCTAAATTACGCATCGCTTCTAAATTTTGTTCAGGCGTTTTAGCAAAACCGATACCTGGGTCTAAAATGATATTCTCATCTCGCACGCCAGCATCTTTAGCAATTTTAATACTGTCATATAAGTCAGCAATCATATCAGCCATTAAATTACGATAATTCATATTATCGCGATTATGCATTAAGATAATAGGTACATCGTAATGAGCTGCAACTTCAGCGATTTTTGGTTCCGCCTTCGCTCCCCAAATATCATTAATAATATGAGCACCAGCTTCAATTGCTTGTTTTGCAACTTCCGCTTTATACGTGTCGATAGAAATAGGCAATTTCACCTCTTTTGAAACAGCCTGAATCATTGGAACAACTCGTTTTATTTCTTCTTCCACCGATACTTTAGCAAAGCCCGGACGAGTAGATTCGCCACCAATATCAATAATATGAGCACCTTCTTCTCGCATTTCTTTCGCATGGCGCACTGCAGCATCTACCTCGTTGTAACTCCCACCATCAGAAAACGAATCTGGTGTTACATTTAAAATCCCCATAATTAACGTTTTTTCATTTAAGTTCAATGTATATTCGCCGCAGCGCAAATCATAATCCCACTTCAAACTACACATCTCCTCTTCGTAATTCATTTCTGCTCCACAATTTCTCTCTCTGCATTTCATAAAGATCCATAAACCTTTTTGTAACCACACCTACTTTACCCGGGAAATCTCGCCCCTCTATACGATTAAGCGGAACAATTTCTTGAATCGAGTTTGTTACGAAGACTTCATCAGCTGAAAGTAATTCATCTTTTGTAAAGAGACCTTCCTTTACTTCTATACCCATCTTTTCAGCAACCTTTATAATAAACGCACGAGTGATACCATTTAAAATCCCCGTTTTTAAAGAAGGTGTATATAAAATATCACCTTTTACAAAAAAGAGATTCGAAACAATGCCCTCTGCAACATAACCTGTTTCAGTAAGGAAAATACCTTCCTTATTCACAACATTGCCTATTTCGCGTTTCCCCAAAATGTTATTTAAATAATGGTGAGACTTCAAGCGAGATGCACCCTCTGGTGTATTTCTCACTTGATTTAAGACAACCCCTTCTTTTTCCACTACATCTCCCGGGGCCGCTAAAGGTTTTATAAAAACAATAATAGACGGCTCTTCATACATTTCTGTTTGCAATCCAATTTCATCTATACCCGCCGATACATTAAAACGGACATACGCATGCTCTAATTTATTCTTAACGAGTAAATTCTTCAAAATAAGTATTACTTCATCTTTCGTTATCGACCATTTAATTTGCAACGTATCCAGCGCATCTATTAAACGGTCATAATGATCATCCAATAAGAAAGGATGACCATTATAAATACGAAACGTCTCGAAAACTCCAAGTCCATATAAATAACCGTGGTCATACGGCGAAATTCTCGCTTCACTCGCTTCTACATACTGACCATTTACGTAAATTAACATGATGTCACACTTGGACTATATTTACGAATGAAATTCTGCAACAACTCTTTTCCGTGAGAAGTCATAATAGATTCCGGATGGAACTGTACACCTTCAATCGGTAATGTTGTATGACGGAGCGCCATAATTTCCCCTTCTTCCGTCCAAGATGTTACCTCTAAGCACTCCGGTAATGTCTCTTTCTTAACAATAAGGGAATGATAGCGCGTCGCAGTAAATGGATTAGGGATATCCGAAAAAATCGTCTTCTCATCATGATGCATAAGCGATGTTTTCCCATGCATTAATCGCTCTGCACGGACAACCTCTCCACCAAACACTTGCGCAATAGATTGATGCCCTAGACAAACCCCAAAAATCGGAATCTTTCCAGCAAAGTATCGAATAACCTCCATACTAATCCCTGCCTCATTCGGACTACATGGACCTGGTGAAATCATTAAAAAGTCTGGTTTCATATTCTCAATATCTGAAATAGTCACTTCATCGTTACGTTTAACAACAAGCTCTTGTCCAAGTTCTCCAAGAAACTGCACTAAATTAAATGTAAAAGAATCATAATTATCAATCATTAATATCATTTCTCTCACCTAACCGTTTCTTCGCTACGTTCTTTTGCACGCCATAAAGCAATCGCCTTTTTTAACGACTCTTTATATTCATTTTCCGGATTTGAATCAATTACAATTCCCGCTCCCGCTTGTACATGTGCTTTTCCATCTTTAGCAAGAAGTGTCCTAATCACAATATTCAATTCTGTATCTCCAGAATAACCAATCCAACCAATTGAACCTGTATAAATCCCTCGGCGAACAGGTTCTAGTTCTTCAATAATTTCCATCGTACGTATTTTCGGGGCACCAGTAATTGTCCCCCCAGGGAATACAGCCTTCACTAAATCAAAAGCATCTTTATCTTCTTCCACCTCACCACGCACATTAGAAACAATATGCATAACGTGTGAGTATTTCTCAATTACCATAAATTCATCTACTTCTACAGTTCCATATTTACAAACACGCCCTAAATCATTTCGCTCTAAATCTACAAGCATGACATGCTCTGCTCGTTCCTTTTCATTCTCAATTAATTCTCTTGCCAACTCTTCATCCTCTTGCTCATTCGCCCCTCTAGATCTCGTTCCAGCAATTGGTCTTGTACTTACTTCAGTTCCTTGTTTCTTAATTAGCAACTCCGGCGATCCACTAACAATTTGAAAATCCCCAAGCTCCAAGTAACCCATATATGGAGATGGATTAATTTCGCGAAGACTTGTATAAATTTCTAATGGGTGTGTTTGTAACGTTCTTTCTTGTCTTGTTGACAAGTTCACTTGGAACACATCACCAGCACCAATATATTCTTGAATACATTCAACTGCCTTCATAAAACCTTCTTCAGTAAAAGCAACTGCTTCACTTTTCTTTTCAGGGCACGCAAACGGCATAGTCACTTCTGGCGCTTCTGTCGTCCAAAGAACCTTCCATTCATTTAATCGTTCTTTTGCCTCTTCATGCTTATCTGCATAATGTGTAATAATCCATAATACTTTTTCTTCTTGATCATACACAAACACATCATCAAATAATAAAAAGAATATATCAGGTATATTAATATCATCCTCCGCAAGAGAAGGAAGTTTTTCAATATAACGGATGCAATCATAACTAAAATAACCAATTGCACCACCTTGAAAAGGCGGGTATTCCGGATTATAATCCGTTTTCCATCGCCCCATATATTCCTGCATTAAATCTAATGGGTTTCCTTGCTTTATTGTTTCCTTACCACTTTCACTTATATGTAACGTTTCACCCTTCCCTCGGATTACCGCTACCGGGTTTAACCCCACAATGTTATAACGACCGCCACGCCCACTCTCTAACAAAATATGTTGCGGTTTATCCTTAGAAAGAAATTTATATTGCTTAAAGAAATCTAACTGATATGGAATAGAAAGCGCTAAAGATTTTCTTCGTTGCATATCAACACCCCGTCTTCTTTTATCCCACCCTCTTAGATTAATCATTTCAAACTACATGTGTTATGTATATGGAGAATGATTATACTCGAGGGCTAGTGAAAATAAATTAATTATACTACCTCTTATTTTACATGAAGTTTTCTAGTCATTCACTCTTTTCCTATTTCCAATCCAAAAAGAAAAAGCATCCTTTTTCAAGGATGCTTTTTCAATCACATATAATTAAGACTCAAATTGATAAAGTGGTGTACTTAAATAACGTTCACCGTTACTTGGGATAATAACAAGTACCTTTTTCCCTTTGCCTAACTTTTTCGCAATTTCTGTTGCTGCATAAATAACTGCTCCAGAAGAGATACCAACTAGAATACCTTCCTCTTTTGCCACTCTTCTTGCATATTCAAACGCTTGCTCCGTTTTCACTTGAACAATTTCATCATATACTTCTACATCCAATGTCTCTGGGATAAATCCAGCCCCAATTCCTTGGATTTTATGCGGACCTGGTTTCCCACCGGATAATACTGGTGAATCCGCAGGTTCTACTGCATAAATTTTAATATCTTTATACGCTTCCTTCAGCACTTCACCAGCACCAGTAATCGTTCCACCCGTACCAATACCTGCAATAAACGCATCTAATTGGTCGCCCATTTGTTCAACAATTTCTGGACCTGTTGTTAAACGGTGAATTTCTGGATTCGATTGGTTTTTGAACTGTTGTGGTATAAAGTAACCATTCTCTTTTGCTAATTCAGTCGCTTTACGAATTGCTCCACCCATTCCTTCAGGCCCTGGAGTCAATACTAATTCCGCACCGTAAGCACGTAATAAATTACGACGTTCAATACTCATTGTTTCTGGCATTACTAAAATTGCCTTATATCCTTTAGCAGCCGCTACCATCGCTAAACCAATTCCCGTGTTACCACTTGTCGGTTCAATGATTGTATCGCCTTCTTTTAATAATCCTTTTTTCTCAGCATCTTCAATCATAGCTAATGCGATACGATCTTTAACGCTGCTCCCTGGATTCATAAATTCTAATTTTAAGTATATATCTGCGCTGTCTGATTCTACGATGCGGTTCAACTTAACGATCGGCGTTTTCCCGATTAATTCTGAAACTGATTGTGCCACTCGCATTCCTGTCACTCCTAACACCGAGTATTTTTATTGGTTTTATCTATATTTAGATTTTGTCAGAAAATTCCCTGTTTGTCAATGTATTTAGAGGGCGAATTCCCTTATTACAAATTCTCAATTAAATTTGTAATATCTTCTTTAGAGAACTTGTATCGCTCATTACAGAAATGACAATGAACTTCTGTTTCTTCTTCTTCTTCACGAACTTGCTCTAACTCCGTTTTACCTAAACTAATTAACACACTCTCGATACGTTCGCGAGAGCATGTGCAATTAAATTGAACATCCATCGTTTCTAATACTTTTACCTTATCTTCTCCAAGGACTGCATACAGTAACTCTTCTGGAGAAAGCCCTTGTTCGATCAATGTTGATACAGGAGGAATCTTCTGTAAACGCTCTTCAATGAATGAAATTGTTTCTTCCTGTGCACCTGGCATAATTTGAAGAATAAATCCACCCGCTGCTAATATGCTATCATCTCCATTTACAAGGACACCAACACCTACAGAAGAAGGCGTCTGCTCAGAAACTGCAAAATAATACGTGAAGTCTTCTCCTAATTCTCCTGAAACAATTGGAGATTGACCAATAAACGGCTCACGCATACCAATATCTTTAATTACCGTTACAAATCCTTCAGTACCTACCGCCTGATATACACGTAATTTCCCTTGTTCTGTTCCTTCAAAGTCAACATGTGGATTCGTTACATAACCACGCACATCCCCATTTGCATGAGCATCTACTAAGATCGGACCAATCGGGCCATTACCTTCTACCTTAATCGTTAGCTTTTGGTCACCTTTTAACATTGCACCCATCATTGTACCTGCAGTTAAAGAACGACCAAGTGCTGCTGAAGCTGTTCTCCATGTATCATGACGTCTTTGCGCCTCACTTACCGTATTTGTAGTACGTACACTATACGCACGCACTTCACCATCAAACGCTAACGCTTTTACTAAATAATCTTTCATATTTATTTATTCACCTTTCTCATGCTGTAAATTTGCATTACGCTCATATAACATATACAAACCTTTTAATGTTAAGAATGGATCTACAACATCAATTACATTCGATTCTTCTGAAATTAATTTCGCTAATCCACCTGTTGCAATAACTTTTGGTTCTTGTTTAGCTTCCTCTTTCATGCGCTTAACAATACCTTCCACTTGTCCAACATAACCATAAAGAATACCAGATTGCATCGCACTTACCGTATTCTTCCCAACAACACTGCTTGGTTTTGTAATTTCAATACGAGGAAGTTTTGCCGCTCTACTATATAAAGCCTCTGCTGAAATCATAATTCCCGGTGTAATAACGCCACCCATATAATGCTTTTCTTCGTTAATATAACAATATGTAGTAGCCGTACCAAAATCGACAATAATAAGCGGACTTCCATATAAGTGAATTCCTGCTACTGCATTTACGATTCGATCCGCACCTACTTCACGTGGATTTTCATATTTAATATTTAGCCCCGTTTTTATTCCAGGGCCTACTACAAGCGGCTTAATTTTAAAATACTTTTCACACATGCGCTCTAAAGCAAACATAATTGGTGGTACGACTGAAGACACGATAATACCTTTCACATCTTCAAACGAAAGACCCTCATGCTCAAGCAACTGTTTTACAAGCATTCCATATTCATCTTCTGTCTTATGACGATCTGTTTCCATGCGCCAATGTTGACGAAGTTCCCCCTCTTCAAACACGCCCAGTACAGCATTTGTGTTCCCTACATCCAATACAAAAATCATATTCTCACCACTTATCTTATTTAATCTATATTTGTGCAGTATGTATAAAACTTATAAAAACATCATATCACACATACTTATATAATCAGCTTTTCTGTCCTCATCATTTTACAAAAAGATTACTCCCTATTTCAATTTTTAATACCAGATTTATTTAAATTCTTTTTCTACTTCATTTCGTTACACAAATAAAAAAAAAGGAGTGACCACCGTCACTCCTTCATTTCTTACTTATCTTCTGATTCTTCATCATCCTTCTTCATGTTGATGTTTACTTTCACATCAGCTGAAGATGTTGGACGTTCTGGCAATCTGCCATAATCACATAAATGATTGATTTGCTCAGCATCTAACGTTTCTACTTCAAGTAACGTTTTTGCAATAAGATCTAACTTATCACGATTTTCAGTAAGAATGTCTTTTGCACGAGCATAACATTCTTTCATAATCGTTTGCATTTCCACATCGATGTCGTGTGCAATTGCATCACTGTAGTTTTGTTCTGAATGGAAGTCTCTTCCTAAGAACACTTGACCACCTTGTGAGCTACCAAATTGCATTGGTCCAAGCTTATCACTCATACCAAATTCCGTTACCATACGTCTTGCAATGCCAGTCGCACGTTGGAAGTCGTTGTGAGCACCTGTACTCACTTCACCAAATACAATCTCCTCGGCTACTCGACCACCAAGTAAACCAGTAATTTTATCAAGTAACTCTGGCTTTGTCATGAAGTAACGATCTTCTTTCGGAAGCATTACTGCATATCCACCAGCTTGACCACGAGGGACAATTGTTACTTTATGAACGACATCTGCTTCATCAAGAACAACACCAATTACAGTATGGCCTGCTTCATGGAAAGCAACGATATTACGTTCTTTTTCAGAGATAACACGACTTTTCTTAGCCGGACCTGCAATAACACGATCCGTTGCTTCATCAATGTCACTCATATCAATTTTCTTCTTATCTTGACGCGCAGCTACTAACGCAGCTTCGTTTAATAAGTTTTCAAGATCGGCACCAGAGAATCCCGGTGTACGAGTTGCAATTGCTCTTAAGTTGATATTCTCATCAAGCGGTTTATTACGAGCATGTACTTTCAGTACAGCTTCACGGCCATTTACATCTGGACGATCTACTGTAATTTGACGGTCAAAACGACCTGGACGTAATAATGCTGGGTCAAGAATATCAGGACGGTTTGTCGCAGCGATGATAATAATACCTTCGTTTGCACCGAAGCCATCCATTTCAACAAGTAATTGGTTCAACGTTTGCTCGCGCTCATCATGGCCACCACCAAGACCCGCACCACGTTGACGTCCTACTGCATCAATTTCATCAATGAAAATGATACAAGGAGCATTTTTCTTTGCATTTTCGAATAAATCACGTACACGTGATGCACCGACACCGACGAACATCTCTACGAAGTCAGAACCACTGATAGAGAAGAACGGAACGCCTGCCTCACCTGCAACAGCACGTGCTAATAAAGTTTTACCTGTACCTGGAGGTCCAACTAATAGAACACCCTTCGGAATACGGGCACCAACTTCAGCGAACTTACGAGGATCTTTCAAGAATTCAACTACCTCAACAAGCTCTTGTTTCTCTTCATCCGCCCCAGCAACATCTCTGAAACGAACCTTTTTCTTTTCGTCATTATATAACTTCGCCTTACTTTTCCCGAAGTTCATAACACGGCTACCGCCGCCCTGAGCTTGGTTTAACAAGAAGAAGAATAAAATGAAGATAATAACAAACGGAATGATAGAAGTAAAGAATGTTACCCAAGCACTTGTTTCTTCTGCTGGTTGATACTTAACTTCAGCACCTTGCGCTTTGTCATTAATTTTCTTTTGTAATTCCTCAGTATTTGGTGCGTAAGTAACAAATTGTTCTCCTTGGCTAGAGTTGTTAAATTGTCCTTTTACCTCAAACACACCATTTTTCGGTTGAAGTTGCACATTACGAACTTCACCTTTTTCTAGTTTAGTAATGAATTTATCGTAGCTAACTGATGTCGTTTTTTGTGTCGAACCATTAAAATAGCTCACGATTCCAATTACTACTAGGAATATCAGTAAATAAAAGATGGTATTACGGAAGATACGATTCATTCCTAACCTCCTCTCACGGCATAAACACTATAGTAAATCGTAACATAGAAAAACTTTCCTATACAATTGTGACGCCTGTATTTAATTAATTTGAGTAAACGCTTGGTTTTAGTACTCCTACATAAGGAAGATTACGGTACTGCTCTTTATAATCTAATCCATACCCTACAACAAATTCATGCGGTACAGTAAATCCAACATAATCCGCTTTCAAATCTACCTTACGGCCTGTTGGTTTATCTAATAACGTAACAATTTTTACAGACTTCGCTTTACGATATTTAAATAGGTCTACTAAGTAGCTTAGCGTAAGACCACTATCAATAATATCTTCAACGATTAAAATATCGCGACCTTCTACAGAAGTATCAAGGTCTTTTAAAATTTTCACTTCGCCTGTTGAAACAGTTGAGTGACCGTAACTAGATACAGCCATAAAATCCATTTCAAGATATGTATCTGTTCTCTTTAATAAATCTGCCATGAATGGCATTGCACCCTTTAGTACACCAATCGCAAGAGGTACTGTGTTTTTATAATCCTCTGCAATAATCGCGCCTAATTCGAGCACCTTTTCTTGTATTTGCTCTTCAGAAATTAATACTTTTTCGATATCTTGATTCATCATTTCATTATCCTCCCGGAAGACTCCTTGCTTTTGTAGTGAATAATCATATATTTATCCTTCTTTGCTGTCTCTTTCGAGATAGCAAATGCAGATCGCTTCAACAAGGGTAACCAAATAACATTCCCTCTTGCATCACAAACGACCGGCCATTCTTCTCTTTTTTCTCTTGGTACTTTCGCTTCGATAAAAATAGCTTTTATCTTTTTGGTGCCATTCATACCTTGTATTGACATGCGATCTCCATTTTCTCTAGAACGAACACGAAGTGGATATGATATATCATTATACTTAGCAACAAAAACTGTTTCATTCATGTTACTTGGTATATCTTCGCTCACCTCTGTTACAAGCTTATCCCCGTTCGATAGCGTAATTGTCCCGGGCACTGATAAATCTTGTAAAAAAGGGGAAACAATTTCTTGTTTAAATCCAAAGCTGCACTCCTCGTATGCGCGAACAATTTTTAAATCACCTGGGAAATCAAGTGAACCCGAAGGTTGTGTCCGCTTAAAAAACTCAATCACTTTGTCAATATGTATAGAGGAAAGAGAAGATGGAATCTTATATTCATAAAGATAGTTTAATATTAGTTGAATCCCTCTTCTTTGTAAAGGCATAGACATGGATTCAAAGGCAGGAATTGATAAGCTAATTTGTTTATCACTTTTTTTTGTAATTACTTTATTCATTTTCTCAAAAGCTAATTCCTGCAAATACGCCTCATCCTCTTGCATCTGCATGCTAAATTTTTGGAATTTCTCATGCACTTGTGGATTTTCTTCTTTCAAATGAGGAAGAACATATTTACGTAATCGATTCCTTGTATATACTTCCTTTTTATTACTTGGATCTATACGAGGAATTATTTTTAACTTATGACAGTAATCAACAATCTCTTCCTTCGTTACTCCAAGTAACGGCCTAATTAAATACCCATTATGAAAAGGACGCTTCACTGCAATGCCTGCATATCCTTTCGGAGTACTCCCTCGTACAAGGCGCATTAAAATTGTCTCTACTTGATCATCACCATGATGTCCAAGAGCTACATACCTCGCATCATATTTCTTCATTATTCTTTCCAAAAATGCATATCTGCATTCTCTAGCAGCAACTTGTGCATTCATCCCGTATTGCTGTTGATATTGCGACACATTAATCCTTATCGTTTCGCAAATAACTCCTAGCTCTTTACAAAGGTCTTGCACAAACTGTAGGTCCTCATGAGATTCATCACCTCGAAACATATGATCCACATGCGCCACTACAATCTCAAACTGTTTTGCTGCTCTTTTTTCTAACAAATAATATAGAAGAGCCACAGAGTCAGGACCACCAGAAACACCCACAACAATTGTTGAGCGTTCCTTTAATACATCATGCTGCTTTACAAAGTCATCTACCTTTTCAACAAATGTATCTTTCAACTTCGTAATCACCTTTCATTAAACAAGAACAGCAACGTTAGTTACCTTGTTTATAATGGTACAACTTTTACAAACATTGTGCAAAAAAAAGATATACAAAAATTACATTTTTATCTTACATCATTCGTACATATTCACAAAAATAATAATATTATCTTTTAAAGCAAAAAACCTAGGCATCCACCTAGGTTTTTAGAAAGAAACATCATATTTCAAGTTTCACTTTATTGCGCTTGCATTCCTACAATTGGAATGGTAGCCCACTTCGGCATATTTTTCTTCACTTTCGCTACTACAATAGTCATATCATCATTTATATAACCATCGCCAGATCGAATCACCTCTTCCATAATGATATCAGCAATTTCTTGCGGATCTTCAGTTTGTAATTCTTTAATTTTCCGCTTCATCCATAATTCATGATTCTCCACATGCTGCGCGCCCTCAAAAATCCCATCACTCATCATAATAAGAATATCACCTGTTTTTAATTGCTCACCCACTACATCAACTTCAACATCCTCAATAATTCCCATTGGTAAATTACTTGCTTCAATTTTCAAAATATTATTTGCGCGTTTAACAAAACTCGGCGTCGATCCAATCTTTAAAAACTTCGCACTCGCATCCCGCAAATCTACCATAGCTAAGTCTAATGTCGTAAACATCTCTTCTGTTGTTCTTAAAGAAAGAATAGAGTTAATAGATTTAATCGCTATCTCCTCATCAATGCCTGACTGAAGTATTTTTTGTAATAATTTCACTGTTTCTTTACTCTCCATATGAGCTCTTTGCCCATTTCCCATGCCATCACTAATTGCAAGGGCATATTTCCCAACACTTAAATCCATCATTGCATAAGAATCACCCGAAACAAACCCACCGCCTTTCGCGGCTGTGGCCAAGCCGGTATCAAGGGAATACGTTTTTGCTGAACCAAATGATATTAAACTGTGGCCGTTCGGATAAGAAGATTTTTCTTCATGTTTCACAACTATGTTTTCCTTCAGGATATCAGAAAGCATTGGTGCAACTAATTTTTCACACTCTCCATGTTCATTAGATGCAACTGGAATCAACATTTCAATATCAATACTTCCTCTATCTAAACAATAAATATCAACATGCTCTATTTCTACACCAAAATCACGAAATGCTTGCAGAATCTGCTCTTCCTGTACTTGATGATTTTCTCTTTCCCTTTGTATCTCCTTGGCAAAATCCTCCATAACTTTTGATACACCTAACAATTGCTCTGCTACTATTCTACGATTTTCTTTCATTTGTTTTCGTAATTTTTGTCCCTCATAGAAGTGATCTAATTCACCTGCTACTAAATCCGTCACTTTCTTTCCTCTCACACAATGCTTGTCCCATTCACGAACTAACTTCCGATTATGCTGCAGAGTTCCTTCTTCTGTTTCGCTCATTATTTGTTTCATATAATCGTACGTTTTATCGAAATTAACTACCCAGCATTGGTCCTTTTTAAAACATGTTTGACATGTTTTTGCAGTAATTGTACTTAAAAACAAATCTGCCTCCGTCTCTTTATCTTCCTCCTCCACATATCCATATACAGAAAAGCTATTAGATAAAGCAGCAAATACATTGGCAAATTGATTGATTTTATTCGCTGTAACATCACGCATCCTTCTTAAATACTGTTGTTGATCTTGCGAATGCTCCTGTGTACCTGGCATAAATTTAGCAATACGATCCATAACAAGTTTCGGTGTTAATAAAAAGAAAGCAATCGCCACACCAGATTCAATTAAAGTTGTCACAATGTTTGTTTGCTTGTCTACATATAGCGTAATCAAGCTTGTCCCAATTAATAAACCTAAACTAACACCTAAGCGTTTCCCTTCTTTTAACAAACCACCAAGCAATCCAGAAAAAGCAAGCAGACTAAGTTGGGACAAACTAGAGACATTTGCTAAGCTTAATATTAACCCAGTGACGACCCCTACTGTAGATCCTGTAGCCGCTCCTGCGATAAACGCAAACACAAGCACTAAATACCTAGTAAAAATATGTTGAATAGAAGCGTCATATATGAACCAATCTGTTGTACCAGTTAAAACAGATGCTAGTAATATAATTAAACAAACAATTTCTTCTGTCTCTAACGCTTGTTGTTTCCCTTTTCTTTCTACTAAAAGCGGGACACTTTGTAAAAATATCATAGTTAATACGAAGCTAAGCCCTGCCTCAATCGTACTAACGAGTAAATCGTACATGGTAACAGTTTGTTGTGCAAAATATACGACAACTAAATGTGCAGTTAATGCGGAGATAAATACTTGGAATGGTACAAGTCCAACAGTTTTACGTGTAAACCGACTAAAGAAGATATTATAAATGAAGAAAGTAAAAATAGATGCAAAGGTAAAGAATAAATTATCTATCGAAACTGAAAGTGCGCCCCCCATTAGAGCCAAGAACGCGAGCGGCATTTTATCCCGCTTCATAACATAAACAGCTGCAAAAAACGGCAGTGCAAACGGTAAAATGTTTGTTAATATATATGCTCGTCCCAAAAGAAAACCAATAACAACAATAATAAATCCCCATCTAAAGAAAACTTGCTCAAACTTCATTCGCAACTTACTCGTCCACTTTACTCCTCCAAGCTGACCTTCATTCATTGCCAATGCACTTGTATTCATAGTATTCCTTCCTGCTTTAGGCATATTTTTAACACCACCTGCATAGTTTAATTACTGTCATTATAAAAGATGATTATTGGGATTTTTGTCAAAACAACAGTTTTCACTTTTATAATCGTTCGACTTTTTATTCGAAATAACTCTACATATATACACAGTATGTATTTTATTTTTAATATTTTAATCGAACATTCAGAAAATATAGGGTGATTTTGTAGAAGTGTTGTATGTCTTAATTTATTTAACAAAAAAAGATCATGCGCATTTGCATGATCTTTTTAGATGACCCGTACGGGATTCGAACCCGTGTTACCGCCGTGAAAGGGCGGTGTCTTAACCACTTGACCAACGGGCCGTTAAATTAAATATAGCGGCGGAGGGGATCGAACCCCCGACCTCACGGGTATGAACCGTACGCTCTAGCCAGCTGAGCTACACCGCCATGTCGTCTTATTTAACGGACAATTAGTATCTTACCTCAGATATAATTTAAAGTCAACACATCTTGAAAACTTTTTTAAAAATATATTTTCACATATAAAAAAGCACCCTGAGCAATCGCCCTGGGCACCTCTCTATATTCTAAGAATTAAACGTTCTTATTATCCGCGACGTGCGCCACGGCCACCACGTTTAGATTCAGTGTTACGCTTTAAAGAAGTTAAACGATCTTCACTGTCCTTTAAGAAACGTGCCATCTTTTGCTCGAATGTTTCTTTTGGAGCGCGGTCGTTACCGCCACCACGGTTATCTCTGTTGAAAGAACGATTACGTTGTGGACGTCCAGAACGTTGTTGATCACCACCGCGTTGGTATTCACCACGTGGACGATCTCCTTCTGTTTTTTCACGCTCTTTCGCTTTTTTAATAGATAGACCGATCTTACCATCTTTTTCAACGTTAATAACTTTTACTTCTACTTGGTCGCCCACTTTTAAGTGATCGTTAATATCTTTCACATAATTATCAGCAACTTCACTAATATGAACAAGACCCGTTAAGCCTTCTGGCAGCTCCACAAAAGCCCCAAAATTTGTAATACCTGTTACTTTACCCTGTAACTTGCTGCCTACCTCGATTGACATAAAAAAAATGCTCCTCCTTAGTGGTTAAAAAGTCAAATTTTACTTTATTATATATAATCCTAAAATATAGTGTCAATAAGACATACTCTACTTAGAAACAGGAAAAATTATCTCCCCTTTTCCAGAGAAGAAATAATCCCTTCTAGCAATCTTTAATACGTACTCTTCATCATTTAACTTTTGAACTTCGTCTTTTAGACTCTTTTCTTTGTTCGTTAATGAATCCAGTTCTTTTTTCATGTCCTTAACTTTTGCTTCTTTTGCTTTAATGGAACTGTTTTGTTGATAAAACGTTACACTAATACTCGCAATAATTGTAAAAGCAAAGACAAGAAAAACCGCTAAACGGCGATAAAGTCGCTTCCTGTTCTCATCCGTTTGTATTATATGCTCTTTAACAGGATTTGGACTCTGTTTTTCGATTGTTCTTTGTCTCAGTTCCCTCATTTCCGAGGTCCCCCTAACTTCTTTTTTATACGCTCCCATAATTGGAAGATATGTCCCTTCAATTTTGCTATATATTGCAGGAACCCTACATGCTTCATTATAAAAAGTTTAACACGATTAGGGAGAAGTTTCCATATGAGCGAAGCAATAAATCGAACAGGCCAGAAAAAAACTTTCCATATGAAAAGTAATATCCAAATCACCATTTTCCATAACACATGTCCAATTGAAAGCAGTATACGAAATAAGAATAATATAAATGCAATAAATAGCTGCGCTATAATAATAACAGGTTTTATCATGAGTAGCTGTATAATTTGAACAAAAAAGTGTGTTGTTTGCACAAAAATATAGATGAGAAAATTTAATAGTCTCATGTATATTGCTTTCAACATGCTTTGATATGCCGCAAAACCACATAATAATGCTAAAAATACATATATACGTAGTTCAGCTTCATTTACAAGAAGCAATACGTAAAAAACGAATAATGCTTGGACAATCCAAAATAGTATATCATGTATAAATACAATCCAACGCTTACGTTCTTGACGTTTTAAAAATCGTTGGTATGTATCTAAAGACGCTCCAATCCAAGCACCCATTCCGATCATTGAGAGCATCGTATACAACTGAATTGTTAGACTCATTTAAACAACTTACTAAAGAAGCCTTTAGTTTTCTCCCCTTGATTCTCATCAATATACAGCATCTCATGAACTTTCCCTTTAATCGATACAACACCTTTTTCTACATCTAAATTTTTCATTTGCAAATTTTGACCACGAATTGTTAAAAAGCCCATTACAGTCTCAAGTAAAAACTCTTCGCTATCAAAACTCTCTACCTGCTTTACACCGGTAATATCAATTACACGTCTGCCACGCATAATAATATCATGCTCTACAGAAACATTTTGTTGATTAGAAGACATAGGTGAGTAACCATTATTCACGTAAATCCCCCCATACATTTATACTAGCTAATAGTAATGTATGAAGGGATAATCGATTTTAGAACAAGCCTTCTTCGGCCTTTACTTTTTCTTCACGAACTAAGCTATACATATTTGCTGCATCTTCTTTTTTAGTCGTTTCTTTCAATTCATTTATTTTTACAGTTACTATTTTTTGACCAAAACGAATTGTTAATTCATCAGCTACTTTCACATCCGAACTCGCTTTTGCCACTTGACCGTTAATGGATATTCTTCCTTGATCAGCTACTTCTTTCGCCAATGTTCTTCTTTTAATTAAACGTGATACTTTTAAAAACTTATCTAGACGCATATTAAATCCCCCTATTAACGCTCTGTTTGTTTTGCCTCTTCCCAGAAAACATCTAACTGCTCTAATGATAAATCTTGCATCTCTTTATTCATTTCAGCTACCTTTGCTTCCATGTATAAAAAACGACTGACGAATTTCTCATTTGTTGAACGTAACGCTTCTTCTGGATCTATTTTATAATGACGAGCTATATTAACAAACGCAAATAGTAAATCGCCAAATTCACTTAACATCTTCGCCTCATCCATGTTTGCGACTTCTTGTTGGAACTCTTGCCATTCTTCTAAGGCTTTCTCTATCATCGGCTGTACATCCACCCAATCGAAACCAACCTTACCAGCTTTTTTCTGGATTTCATAAGCGCGTAGTAACTGCGGCAAACTTTTTGGAACTCCATTTAAAACAGATTCTTTTACAAACCCTTTTTCTTGTTTTTTAATTTCTTCCCAATTGGCAATTACTTCATCGGCATTATTTACATCCGTATTCCCAAATACATGCGGATGACGACGAACCATTTTCTCAGATAAAGTTCGAATAATATCATCTATAGAGAACCAACCTTCGTCCTCTCCGATTTGGGCATGAAGCATAACTTGTAATAATACATCACCCAGTTCTTCTACTAAGTGATCATCATCCTCTTCATCAATTGCTTCTAACACTTCATACGCTTCCTCAATTAAATACTTCTTTAAAGATTGATGTGTTTGCTTTTTATCCCACGGACAACCATTTGGACCACGAAGGTCTGCAATAATTTCTCGAAGTACATCAAACTGTTGATATAAGGACGCACGTTCCTGAACTGGTGGTACATATACACTCGTTAAGTTATTCAACTCCGTTTCATGATCTAACATGTACAACGGCACCTTTTTCACTTGCTCAAATGAAGTCCCCGCAGCTGTTACGATATACACTTCATAATCATCTGGCAGCATCTCCATTAATGTTAATTTCACATCTGATGCAACGAATGCGTCATATACTTGGCAAAAGATTAAGTGTTGACGTAATTCTAATTGTCCTCTTTCAAATGATGTGGCGTCAATTAATTGGAACCCTTCAATCGGATCAATCTTAAGACTTGCAAACATAGGATCAAGGAAACTTTGCCCACCTTCAATTCGCACTTCAACATTCGCTACTTCACTTTTTTCCAATAGTAGCTGAACCGTTCTTTCCGCTACAAGCGGATGCCCTGGAACAGCATAGATGATTTCTGTATCTTCAGCTTGTTCTAACAATGTATTCGCAATTGTTTCATATACAATTTCAAATGTATCATGTGCTTCATATACATTGTCAAAGGCAGTATATTGTATACCTTCTTTCTCCAACTCTTCTATAACGGGATGTTCCTTCGTTCTAACAAACATGTGATCTGCTTCTTTTATTTTTCGATATACACCCATCGTTAACTGATCTAATTCACCAGCACCTAATCCTAAAATAGTAATGATTCCACTCACAACCTGCCACCTCTATCCACTCTTCTTCAATGAACCTTCTTTTTTCTCTTTTTTCATAACGGTTCCTATTTCCGCTTTTGTAAATACACGTAATTTTAAAATGAAAAACATATATGCCAATCCGCCGATGGCTACACCTAACAACGCCTCAAGTGTTGCAACACCTCTATGACTTGTATCCATCACTAATCCAGACATTTGCAATACACGCATAAACATTATTAGTACAAATCCCATACCGATACCACTAATAACTACACCTAACATATTCCGTTTGTCGATAAGCGATTCGGATACAGCTCGCATAAGTAATACACTATTTAGTATAGAAATTACAATTAACGCAACTAGCGTCGCAATTGCAGCTCCCTTCACACTAAAATATGGCATTAATATATAATTTAAAGCTAACTTTAAACAACCGCCAAATATAACGAATATTGCTGGTTTTAATGTTTGTCCTAACCCTTGCAAAATAGAAGCAGTTGTAATCGACAATGAACTAAATAGAATAGATAAAGATAAAATAGATAAAACATCTGACCCATCACTATTTTCAAACAACATAATATTCGTAGGTTGGATAATACAAGTTAATCCAATGGCTGCTGCAAACCCGATAACAAATGTTATTTTCATCGCTAACCTTACCTTTTCTCGAATAAAGGTAAGATCTCCTCTTTCCTTCGCTGCTGTAATAATTGGAATAAGCGACAACGAGAAGGAAGTTGTCACGACAGTACCTAATTGCATAAGCGGGATACTTCTGTCATAAACACCTTTTAACACCTTTGCACTTTCAGCTGGCTCTCCCGCTCCAATAAGTAGAGAATAGAAAGAAATAGAATCAGCCATTTGTATAAAAATAAGCACTAAGTTACTAACACAAATCGCTAACCCCTGCCAAAACAGGATTTTTATAATCTTCTTTTTCCCTTTAATCCTCTTTACACTTTTGAAGAATATAGAACGAAAGTCATGACGCATATAAAGTATAAGTACGATAATCCCAATCAATCCACCTGCGATTGAACCGAGCATAGCACCTGCACCAACTGTATATAAATCAAATTCGTGAGCAATTAGGAATAGAGATAAAAATACAATAATAGAAACACGAATCGTTTGTTCTATCACTTGCGAAACAGCTGTTGGCATCATATTATTGAATCCCTGGAAATATCCTCTTGCTACAGATAAAAACGGCATCAATATGAATGAAAAGGAAATAACGCGTAATAGCTTATCTAAGTGTATATCGCCCATAGCTATCGCAATTGCTTCGGCACCAAAGAACAATGTAAAAAATCCTATGAAACCAATACCTAATAAAAACCAAAAAGATACACAAATAATTTCCTCTGCTTCTTGTTTTTTCCCTCGCTCTAATCGTTCCGCAACCATTTTTGAAATTATAATAGGGAACCCATAAGTAGCTAAAATTAAACAAAATCCATAAAATGGATAAATTTGTTGGTAAATATAAAAACCAACGTCACCCGCTATATTTTGATATGGAATACGGTAAAAGGCGCTTAATACCTTTGTAACAAAACTTGCGATTGTTAATATAATAGCCCCACGCCAAAAGGCTTGATACTTCT
This sequence comes from Bacillus cereus group sp. Bc010, assembly GCF_027716745.1. NCBI lineage: Bacteria > Bacillati > Bacillota > Bacilli > Caryophanales > Bacillaceae > Bacillus > Bacillus cereus group sp. Bc010. The sequence goes on along the minus strand of NZ_JAQFUY010000032.1, from coordinate 24,952 downwards.
TCGATTCCATGCAAGAAAACTCCTTTTTCTATTCTCACCCCTCGTATTATATCATAAAGAAAAGGACAAGCTTCCTTACCTACACAAGTAAGAATACGTTCGTGCAACGCTAGAAATATTCAATGAAAAAAGGTAGCAAAGCGCTACCTTCATTCAATATACATATATCTCCAAATAATTGATTTCTCAAGAAGAAATATCATAATTAGGAAAGATTGCTACTTCTAAAACCATACACCTTTACTGTTCCATTTGTTTCGCTAAGAAACTGGCAGCAGTATTGACCGCCTTGTGCTCTATTTCGCTTATAATCGCTTCTTTTGAAAAAATAATGACAGCCCCAATTGGGTCTCCATTTGCAACAATCGGCCCAACTGTATAAGAATGAACCTTTTCTGTTACACCATCAATAATGGAAATATCACTTTCGTCCGTCATAATAACAGACTTTCTTTCTTCCATCGTTTTTTCAATTAGATCGCCAACGCTTTTATTTAAGTATTCTTTTTTTGATACACCTGATACTGCGATAATAGAATCTCGATCACATACAAGCACATTATGTCCTAAGCTATCATATAAAGCATCTGCATATTCTTTTGCAAAATCACCTAGCTCGCTAATTGGAGAATATTTCTTTAAAATTACTTCTCCATCGCGATCTACAAATATTTCTAGTGGGTCCCCTTCTCGAATACGTAAAGTTCTACGAATTTCCTTCGGGATTACTACCCTACCTAAATCATCAATTCGACGTACGATTCCAGTTGCTTTCATTCTAATGCTGCCTCACTTTCTACTGATGATCAAAGTGGTGAATTTACCTGTTCATGTAAAAATCACCAACTGTTAGACATAGTATTTTACACATTAGTTCTTCTATGCACGTCGAATTGCATTTTTTTATCTAATATTAGGCATTTATGACTTCTTTTTTTACATCTGGCAAGCCTTTTAATAAATTTTCAGCAATTGTTAACCACTTCGATGTCTCTAAGCCATTTGTTTTCATGACGATTTTCAATTGTGATCCTTCCATTCCTAGACCGATCATTCGTCCAAAACTATTTCCAAGCATGAATAATTTTCCGCCATCAATGTTTTGACTCGCTTGTTCTGAGAACAGAATTGTTACTTCAAATTTATTTTGCTTAATTAATTCAATTTGTTCTTTCATTGCTAATACTTTAATATTTGCGATTTGTAATAAGTAACCAACTTCTTGCGGGTAATCACCAAATCTATCTATCATCTCTTCCTGCAACTCTTCAATATCCTCAATTGCAGAAACACCTCTAAACTGTTTATACATCATAATTTTTTGTTTACTATCAGAAATATAAGCATCCGGTAAATATGCATCTACTTCTAAATCAATTTCAACATTAACTGTATTTTCAACTCCGTCTGTTCCTCTACGCTGTTCAATTGCATCTTTTAACATTTGAGAATATAAATCAAATCCGACAGAATCAATAAATCCATGTTGTTCGGCTCCTAACAAGTTACCAGCACCACGAATTGATAAATCTCGCATCGCAATTTTGAAACCAGATCCAAGCTCTGTGAACTCCTTAATGGCTTGCAGGCGCTTCTCCGCAACTTCCGATAACACTTTATCCCGTTTGTATGCAAAGTAAGCATATGCAACACGATTAGAACGTCCAACACGCCCACGAAGCTGATACAACTGCGATAATCCCATACGATCTGCATCAAATACAATTAATGTATTTACATTTGGAATATCTACACCCGTCTCAATAATCGTTGTACTTACAAGAACATCATGCTGTCCTTCTAAAAACGATAGCATAACAGACTCTAATTCACTCTCGTTCATTTTCCCATGTGCATAAGTTACACGCGCATCTGGAACTAACATCGAAATTTCATCTGCTTTTCGTTCGATATCCTCTACACGATTATATAGGAAGTAAACTTGACCACCTCTTGCAAGCTCCCGTTCTATCGCTTCTCGCATTAATGCTGGATTATACTCTACTACATATGTTTGAACCGGGAAACGATTTTCCGGCGGCGTCTCAATAACAGATAAATCACGCACACCAAGCATAGACATATGGAGCGTACGCGGAATCGGAGTTGCCGTTAGTGTTAATACGTCAACATTTGCTTTTAGTTGTTTAATTTTTTCTTTATGCGTTACACCAAATCTTTGTTCTTCATCAATAATAAGAAGACCTAAATCTTTATAAGTAACATCTTTAGATAAAATACGGTGCGTTCCGATTACAATATCTACTGTGCCATCTTTTAAACCTTTAATTGTTTCATTTTGCTGCTTTCTCGTACGGAATCTACTTAATAATCCTATATTGATTGGATAATCTTGAAAACGCTCTCGAATTGTTTCATAGTGTTGTTGTGCAAGGATCGTTGTCGGCACTAAAATTGCAACTTGTTTTTCATCCATAATTGCTTTAAACGCCGCACGAATAGCTACTTCCGTCTTTCCATATCCTACATCACCACAAAGAAGCCTATCCATCGGACGTCCGCGTTCCATATCCTTTTTAATCTCTTCAATAGAACGTAATTGATCCTCTGTCTCTTGATACGGGAAAGAGGACTCGAATTCTTGTTGTTCTGCCGTATCCGGTGTATATGCATAACCCTTTGAAGCTTCGCGCTCAGCATATAGTTTAATTAGGTCATCCGCAATGTCTTGTACAGATTTTTCAACTTTCGTTTTGACCTTCTTCCAATCATTTCCACCCAGTTTATAAACTTTCGGATCCTTACCCTCAGATCCTACATATTTTTGCACTTGGTCAATTTGTTCAATTGGAACGTATAACTTATCATTACCTTGATATTTAATATTCAAATAATCTTTATGAACACCGTTAATCTCTAATGTTTCAATACCTAAGAATTTACCTATACCATGATTTACATGAACTACATAATCCCCAACTTTTAATTCCGAATAACTTTTAATACGTTCAGCATTCGATAACTTTTGCTTACGTTGTGATTTTTTAACTTTCTTATGAAAAAGCTCTTTTTCAGTAATGACAACAAGCTTTTGCATCGGCATTTCAAATCCTGCATGTAAATCACCTACAGCAATTTGTAACCTTCCAGGCAATAATATATCTGTGCCTTCTACAATATCTGCCTCAATATCATAATCACTTAAAATATGTTGTAGTTTTTTCACACGTTCATCATCTATACCTAACACAACAGTCGTAAAATGCCCTTCGTTCCATCTATCAATTTCAGTTTTCAACAACTGCATCTGCCCATGGAAATCTTGCATTGTTTTACATGTCACATTCACAATGTTTTGCGGATGTGTATGTGCTATATGACGTAAGAATAACGTTAAATATACAAAACTTCTTTTTTTATGATGAAGAAATTCTTCAAACGAATGAGAGAAAGATAAATCTTGAATAATTGTTCCCTCACCGAGAAGGGATATATACCATTCCGCCTCTTCCGTTTCAAGATGTGATGCTGTTTCTTGAATACGTGAAATCTCATCTAAAATAACAACACCATCTTCTGGTAAATAATCTATCAGACTAGCAGGTTCGTTATAGAAAATAGATAAATATTTAAACATCTGTTCTATACTTTGCCCGTTTTTTAACATCTCAATTTCATGACTTACCGTCTCAAGCACTGTAGTCTTCAACTTATCATCAGAAAGTTTTTGCATCGTCTTAGTCAGACCTTCTTCAAGATGCTTAATTCCTGATTTCAATTCTTCCTGCGAAAATAAAAACTCTGTTGCTGGACCAAATCTAACACTTTCTTTTTTATCTTGAGAGCGCTGTTCATCCACATCAAATAATCGAATAGAATCGACTTCTGTATCGAAAAATTCAATACGAAATGGTAACTCTTCAGTTAGTGGATATATATCTAATATTCCCCCACGCAAACTAAATTCTCCAGGAGCTTCTACCATAGACTTACGCTCATAGCCGATATGATGTAAAGTATGCAAAAATGTATCTAAATCAATCTCTTGCCCTAGACTGATTTCGATTTGCCTTTGCTTCCACAACTCTTTCATTGGTAAAAATCTGCGTAGTCCTGCAACTGGTGCTACAATAATCCCGTGCTCTCCTGCAGCTAAGCGATTTAACACTTCAATACGTTGCGCCTTCAATTCTGGGCTTGCAACACCAAGTTCTGATGCTATCAATTCATTTACTGGATATAGCCATACATCTTTTTCACCAAGTAACGCCACTAAATCTTCATGTACTTTTTGTGCTTGATATAAATTATGCGTCACAATAAGTTGTGATTTTTTTGTTTTTTTATATAAGGCCGCCATTAATAACGAACGAGAAGAGGTTGCCATACCTGATACAAGTTGCTCTTTTAAACCATCTTCTAATCCATTAATGACCGATTGGATCTCTTCATTTTTATAAAATTGCTCTAATAAACCTATCATTTTCAAAACCCCTCTCAACATAAAAGAGCAAGCCACTATATTTTATGCAAATATTTCGGAAAAAGAAAACAGAAAAATGCTTTGGACATGCCAAAGCGACAACATTTTATTGCAGAAATTTTTCATATTCATAATACTCAGGATAAGATGCGAGCGTTTCTTGACACAATTCACAAATCGTTTTTATATATATATTTCCATTCTCATGAAAATGAATCATTTCTACTACTTCTTGCTCTGTTAGTTGAAATAAAACGTCGCTATATACTTTTTCTGCGGTAACGGAGCCTACATTACTCCCGCAATGTCTGCAATAATAATACCCTTCCATACTAGCCTCCTAAAAATCCAATTACTGCTAGTATGGGTAAAAATAAAATAAAATATTCCCAATCGTACCCTTAACTATTGAAAGTATTCATAATTTGAAGAAAAGGTTTATTTAACCATTCTTCACATGCATCTGCTGCTTTTTCAATAGAATGATTTACATCAGGAATCTCTTCTGATGTAAAACGTCCTAATACGTAATCTACTACCTTCATTCCATTTTTCGGACGATCGATCCCCATGCGGATACGTTGAAACTCTTGTGTTCCTAAATGTGAAATTGTTGATTTCACACCATTATGTCCACCCGCACTGCCTTTCATACGAAGACGTAATTTACCTACAGGGATGTCTAAATCATCGTACAGAACAACGAAGTCCTCTACATCAATTTTATAGTAATCCATTAACGGACGAATACTTTCCCCAGATAAATTCATATATGTAAGTGGCTTTAATAAGATTACTTTTTCTCCATTAACAAATCCTGCACCAAATACTCCTTTAAATTTTTGTTCGTTCAAAGAAATATTCCAACGCTTTGCAAGTTCATCAATCGCCATAAATCCAATATTATGCCTTGTTAATTCATATTCTCTACCTGGGTTCCCAAGTCCTACTATCAATTTCATTCTTGTACCACTACTTTCTTTTTTCGATACGAAAAGACGTAACCAATCTTGGTTACGTCTCATTCTATCCAATTAATTGAATAATACACTTACAGATTCTTCTTCGTATACACGAATGATTGCTTCTCCGATTAGTGGAGCAACTGAAAGTTCATGTACTTTGTCGATTTTCTTCTCTTCTGGTAATACGATAGAGTTCGTTACAACTAACTCTTTAATATTTGAGTTTTGGATACGCTCAATTGCTGGACCAGATAATACTGGGTGTGTACAGCAAGCATATACTTCAGAAGCACCGTTCTCAACAAGAGCGTTTGCTGCTAATGTAATTGTACCAGCTGTATCAATGATGTCATCAATTAAAATTGCTGTTTTACCTTCAATATTACCGATAATGTTCATTACCTCAGATACGTTCGGACGAGGACGACGCTTATCAATAATAGCGATTGGTGCTTTTAGGCGATCTGCCATTTTTCTAGCACGAGTTACTCCACCGTGGTCAGGTGACACGATTACGATATCTTTAAGACCTTTTGTTTCAAAGTAATCTGAAAGAATCGGTACACCCATTAGGTGGTCGATTGGGATATCAAAGAACCCTTGAATTTGTGGAGCATGTAAATCTAGAGTGATTACACGAGTTGCACCTGCTGTTTCAAGCAAGTTTGCTACAAGTTTCGATGTAATTGGTTCACGAGAACGCGCTTTACGGTCTTGACGCGCATAACCATAGTAAGGAATAACAATATTAATTGTTTTTGCAGATGCACGCTTTAATGCATCGATCATAATAAGTAATTCCATGATATGTTCGTTTACTGGGAAGCTTGTAGATTGAATAATGAATACATCGCAACCACGGATACTTTCTTCAATGTTAATTTGAACTTCTCCATCACTAAAACGATCAACAGAACATTTTCCTAGTCCTACTCCAATATGCTTTGCAATTTGCTCAGCAAGTTCCTTATTAGAGTTTAAAGAGAATACTTTCAAATTAGAATTTAGATATTGAGTCGACATCTAGATTAACCCTCCACATTATGATTTTTTCTTATTCAGCAATTGATCAACATAGTCTTCTTTGTTAACTTGACGTGCACGTGCTACAGACAATGCTTTTGATGGAACATTCTCTGTAATTGTAGAGCCTGCTGCCACATAAGCACCGTCTTCAACTGTTACAGGAGCCACAAGGTTTGAATTACATCCAATAAATACCCCGTTACCAATCACAGTTTTGAATTTATTCTTACCGTCATAGTTCACCGTAATTGAACCACAACCAAGATTCACGTCTTCTCCAACTTGTGCATCCCCGATATAACTTAAGTGTGAAGCTTTACTTCTATTACCAAAAACAGTTTTTTTGATTTCCACGAAGTTTCCAACGCGTACTTCATCTCCAATAACTGAATCTGGGCGAATATGTGCAAATGGGCCAACCGATACTTCTGTACCAAGCTTACTATCATGTACAGTAGATTGACGAATTGTCGTACGATCTCCAATTTCACTATCGCGAATTACTGTATGCGGTCCAATCTCACAATCAGAACCAATTACAGTGTTCCCCTCAATAATTGTTCCTGGATGAAGAACTGTATCACTACCGATAATTGCATCAGCAGAAATATACGTGTTACTTGGATCAATAATAGTAACACCATTTACCATGTTCTTTCGGTTGATACGGTTTTTCATAATAATTTCCGCTTGCGATAGAGCGACTCTGTCGTTAACACCTAACGTTTCATCGAAGTGCTCTGTTTGATAAGCTGATACAATATGACCTTCATTTTTTAAAATTTCAATAACATCTGGCAGGTAATATTCACCTTGTACGTTATCATTTGAAACTTTAGAAAGTGAAGCGAATAAAGCTTTATTATCAAAACAATACGTACCTGTATTGATTTCTTTAATAGCTAATTCTTTCTCATTTGCATCCTTATGCTCAACAATCTTTTCAACGTGACCATTCTCATTACGAACGATACGACCATATCCAGCAGGTTCTTCTATGTAAGCTGTTAATACCGTTGCCATTGCCCCTGCTTCTTTATGTTGCTGAAGTAATGCTTCCATCGTTTCAGCAGTTATTAGCGGTGTATCACCACAAATAACTAAAGTTGTTCCTTCTTCGTTTGCAAGTACACTTGCAGCTTGATCTACAGCATGTGCTGTGCCAAGTTGTTCTGCTTGTAATGCAAACTCACTTACGTTTCCTAGCTGTTCTTGTACCATTTCAGCACCATGTCCTACGACTGTTACAAGTTTCTGCAATCCTAATTGAGATACTTGATCGACAACATGTTGTACCATAGGTTTTCCACATACAGGATGAAGCACCTTGTATAGTTTAGACTTCATACGTGTGCCTTTACCTGCCGCTAGAATCACTGCAAATCTGTTTGACATATAGACCCTCCATCGCAACCTATTTATCCATTAACGATATTATCCTAAATCATCATATATTTCAAGAAACACATTTTAACTATTAAATTTTACCATAATTCTTATAAGATGTTTTACTCTTTAGTATCTTTTTTAAGAAATAAGCTATACTATTTAAAATGATTTTGAAAAAATTAGAAGTTCCCACCCTTCTTTTTATTAATTTAGAATTTTCCGAATAAAATATATGTATAAACACAAAAAAACAAACCCCTGTAAATGCTTACAGGAGTTTGTTGCAAAATTATAGGGCTTCTCTAAAAAGCCCTTTTCATTCGAATTTTACGAAGCACCCGCTTCTTCAAACTCAACCTCTTCTAACTCGCCTAAACGATGATACTCTGTTAAAACCGCATCTTGAATTTTAGAGCGTGTACCAGAATTAATTGGATGTGCAATGTCACGGAATTCTCCATCTGGAGTACGTTTACTTGGCATTGCTACAAATAATCCATTATTACCATCAATTACACGAATATCATGAACAACAAATTCATGGTCTAGAGTAATAGAGGCAATTGCTCTCATGCGGCCTTCTGTGTTTACGCGGCGTAATCTTACGTCAGTCACTTCCATCTTGTGTTCACCACCCTTTTCTAAATAAGCGATATATTTGTATAAATTCCACAAAATTTCTATTTTCCCTTTAATTTTTTAAAAATTTTTAAGATAAAAATTTTTAATGTAATTGAATATAGAGATTAGTAGAGGTTATCGCTTACAAAGAATTACTTAACTAGGGCAATTACTTCGATTTCAACTGAAACATCTTTCGGTAATTTTGCTACTTGTACACAAGAACGAGCTGGCTTATGAGCAGAGAAATAAGATCCATATACTTCATTAACAGCATTAAAATCATCCATATCTTTTAAGAATACTGTTGTTTTTACTACCGTATCAAATGAAGCACCTGCTTCTTCTAATACTGCTTGTAAATTTTGAAATACTTGCTCTGTTTGTACTGTTACGTCTCCTGCTACAAGCTCTCCACTTGCAGTTAACGGAATTTGTCCTGAACTGTAAAACATATTATTTACAATAATCCCTTGTGAATATGGTCCAATTGCTTGTGGTGCATTTTTTGTTTGAACAACTTTCATACTTTTCACCCTTTTATTATTTATTTTTACTCTTTAAAAATAGTGCACGAAAAGCAGTTTGTCCATCTATTTTGTAACTTATAAATAGAATAAAAAAAGATAAAGCTATTTGCTTTACCTTTTTACTCAGCCTCTACAAGCCCTTCATCAAATGGTGCCAGTGAATAATTTCCCTTTTCCACTTGAATCGCTTTTTCTTTCACATCAACTTCCGATAGACGAATCAATGATACATAGTTATTAATTAGTCTTTCTTCAATATCCGTGGATTCTACTAATACACCAATACCAACAACATTAGCCTTAAACTCTTCTAACATACTCATCATACCTTGAATTGTCCCGCCAGCTTTCATGAAGTCATCAATAATTAAAACATTTGATCCTTCCGGAAGACTACGCTTTGCTAACGTCATTGTTTGAATTCGCTTAGAAGAACCTGATACATAGTTAATACTAACAGTGGGTCCTTCTGTTACCTTATTATCTTTTCTTGCAATCACTACCGGTACATCTAAGTAGTTCGCCACTGCATATGCAAGTGGAATCCCCTTCGTTGCCACCGTCATAACTGCATCAATTGGTTGCCTAGCAAAAACAGAAGCAAACAAACGACCTGCGCCATTAATATGACGAGGATTACTTAAAAGATCTGTCATATATAAGTAACCACCAGGCAAAATACGATCTGGATTTTCGAATAAGCTACAAAGCTCACCAATAATTAGATCTGCCTCTTCTTCACTTATATATGGTATATATTTCACTCCTCCTGCTGCTCCTGGTATCGTTTGCAATGTGCCGACCCCTTGTTGTTCAAACGTTTGCTTAATAATAACTAAATCTTCACTAATAGAAGATTTAGCTGATTGATACCTTTCAGCAAAAAAAGTGAGAGAAACTAGCTGACGAGGGTTTTGTAACAAGTAATAAGTCATATCGACTAATCTTGTACTTCGTCTAATTTTCATACTCTCACCTCAAATCACGAATATTCTAAACAAATCATAACGTATTATACGTCTTTATTCAAGCGTTTCTCGCTCTCCTAATAAACGTACTGCGTATACTTGTTCACAAAATCCTTTTAACCCGTTATATATACGATGCATTCGCGAATCATGGTGCACCAGACCGAATACAGTTGGACCACTACCACTCATTAATACAGCATCTGCCCCAAATCGCTTCATCTGTGCCTTAATACGTGCAACTTCAGGATGCATCGCAAACGTTACATCTTCTAAAACGTTACCGACAGTATCACAAATCCCTTTGTAGTCTCCAGCATTTATGACATCCACCATTTTATCTACATTTGGATGTGTAACTCGATTTAACTTTAAATTTCCATACACATCAGCAGTAGATACACCAATATGGGGTTTTGCTAAAATAACCCAACAAGAAGGTGGAGTTTTTATGTGCTCAATCTGCTCTCCTCTTCCAGTGGCAATTGCTGTCCCACCATATACGCAAAACGATACGTCTGACCCAATTTCTGCGCCAAGCTCTGCTAACTGATCAATTGTAAGCCCTAAATTCCATAATTTATTAAGACCACGTAATGTTGCTGCTGCATCACTACTTCCACCCGCTAATCCAGCTGCTACTGGAATCGTTTTTTCAATAGTAATAGATACACCTTTTTTTACATTAAACTTCTCTTTTAATAATTTCGCTGCTTGATAAGCCAGATTTCTTTGGTCGTCTGGGACATACCGATTATGGGATAAAATTTCAATACGGTCTTCTGCTAATTCCATTAGTTCTAAACGATCCGCTAAATCAATTGTTGTCATAATCATTTTCACTTCATGATATCCGTCTTGTCTTTTTCCCAGTACATCTAACGACAGATTAATCTTTGCTGGTGCTTTCACTAGTAGCTTCAATCTATTCACCCACTCTATGTACTCAATCTTTTATCGTTTATTTTACCATAAATTTATAGTAAGACGATGACACTTCCCTAATTATAACGAAAAGCATTCAGAATGAAACTACTTATGTAAAATGATGGCACCTTTTATAGTACAAAAAGCCGAGGAATCACTCCTCGGCTACCGTAGCATAGAAAGTATCTTACAACTACTGGTTTTGTTTCATTAATTGCTGTTCTGCAATTTCTATAGCACGTTTCACCATGTTACCAGCATCTTTCGCACGAATTCCGCCCCATCCTTCTTTCTGAACAACATCATAAAAGCCCAACTCTTTTGCAAGCTCTTCTTTAAATTGATTTGACATGACACCTCTTCGTCTACTCAATGCAGAGTCCCTCCTTATTTTGCTACGGTATCATTAGTATGCAAAATAATATAGCTTTTCATTTGTGGGAATATATGTAACGATACATGAATTATAAAATCACTTCATTATGAGGTTCACCATAAAATGTTAACTCTACTGTCTCTGTTAAAACATCCGCATAGCTATACGATACACGTTGTAACGCATCTTCTTGTTGATCCAGTTGTACAACAAAAACAGAACGGTACGTTTCTGCAAGTACACCTGATTGTTCTACAGTTTTTCTTCTCCCACTGTTCGCCTTTAACATCAGTCTCTGTCCAAGATGGTGATCTAATTCGCTTTTAATTTCATCTAAACGTTTTGACATATACTTCGTTACACCTCGCTGTAATTTAGATTGAACACTTAAAACACGATATATCTATCCCAATTATTAACCGCAACTCACAGACAATATCATTATAAAAGCATCATGCGTTCGAATAGATAGAAGAAATACTATATTGTAAAAGTATCATTATGTAGTCTGTGCGTTCTTGTCTCTTTTTATCCAAACTGATTTAAATCCTTTCCATACAAAAAAGCAAGATACATATGTACCTTGCTTATTCTTCATAATGTTGAAAAGGTAATCCAGTTCGTAAAATCCCCCTTGTTTCAATCCCGCCAAGTCCCTTTTCACCAGTAATCGTATTACGTACAACATCCCATACATTAACCCTTTCCATAAATGACGTAAAACTAATTTTACCAACCACATATACAGGGTCTAGTGCGTGAATATTAATTCTAGATGGGGAACTAGCAAAATTAGCGCCTGCTCGAATTAATGCTTCAAAGTGTGATTGACATGCCCCAGCAAAAATAACGAGTTGATCCAACGATGGATATTTTTTTCGCACTTCTCGAACAGCCTGTACAAAATGCCTTGAATGCCTATATGCTGCTAAATCTCCCTTTACTCCTTTTGATTTTGTATACGCATCGTGCCCTGTAATAACTAAAATGTCCGGACGAAAATGATCTATTAAATCTACTACCTTTTCATGCATCTCTGTTTCTTTACAATGAATACCTTGTACAGGAACACCAATTTTATTATATAAATCTAGGCACTTGCGCAAATATAACGGGTCTCCATCTATGTGCAAGACACGCCCTGGCATTTGAAAATAATTCACTTCACTTGTATATCCACCAGTTGAAGTGTGTTCATGCCTTTGTTTCATTAATACGTAATCTTGTTGAAACAAACGATACGTCCGCTCCATCGTTTCTTTCTCACGCTTCGCTCTCTTTTTATGTTCTCGTTGATCTATACTAATTAAATCTTCAAGTGGCGCATCTGCCACCAATCTAATTTCCTCTCCAAACAATATAGCTATCTCGCCTTTTATTTCTATAATACGAAAAAGAATATCCCTATTATGAGAGTATCGTTCCACTAATTCTCCAACATGTAAAGCCATTCTCCTACCTCCAAACTCATTAGGCCATCTTACCTGTTTTTAAAGTATGAATGTAAGAGGGGGAAGGTGACAAAAGGGACAGTTCAAGTTGAACTGTCCCTTTTATATTCTTATGATAACTTATGAAGAACTAATGCATTACTTAATGTTGCAAACTCCTCGATAGATAGCGTCTCGCCTCTTCGTTTCGGATCAATTCCTACTTCTGTTAAAATTCGATCCAACAGCTCTTTATCTTTCGGGAAACCATTTAAATTATTTGATAAATTATTCATTAAAGTTTTACGACGCTGTGCAAAACTTGCTCGTACTACTTCAAAGAAGAATGTCTCATCTGTTACCTCTACCACTGGTTTCGGACGCTTTAGGAGGCGGATAATTGCAGAATCAACATTTGGTTGTGGTACAAACACCGTACGCGGTACAGTCATAACTGTTTCTACCTCTGTATAATACTGAATAGCAATGGATAAAGAACCATACTCTTTCGTTCCAGGTTTAGCCGCTAAACGATCCCCAACTTCTTTTTGCATCATAACAACGAATCCACGAACCGGTAATTTCTCTTCCAGCAATTTAAATAAAATTGGCGTCGTAATATAGTATGGTAAGTTAGCTACTACCATTACATCTTGCCCTTCTTCAAATTGCTCACTAAACACCTCATGTACATCTGCCTTTAGTACATCTTTATTGATAACAGTAACGTTGCCATATGGAGCTAACGTCTCATCTAAAATCGGTAATAACCTTTGATCAATTTCAAAAGCCACTACTTTTTTAGCACGCTTCGCTAATTGTTCTGTTAATGCACCGATACCTGGTCCAATTTCAATTGCACCACTTTCTGAACCAATTTCAGCGTGATCAACGATACGATTTAATACATTCGTATCAATTAAAAAATTTTGTCCTAAACTTTTTTTGAATGAAAATCCATACTTTTCAACAATGTCTTTCGTACGATTTGGCGTTGCGATATCCTTCATTTTCTTTCCTCCTGTATGACTTGCTTATACGCTTCTGCAAATGATTCTTTTGAAACTTGAAACATTTGTAAACGTTTATGTAACTGTTTTGCGTTTGTATAACCAATCTTTAATAGCTTACCCATTCTTTCTCTGCGACTCTTTGCCATTTCTCCGCCCACTAAACCTGCATCGACTAAATCGCTCCAACTGATTTCACTTGTGTAAGCTTCCATTTCTTCATGTATATTCTCTAAAGCACGGCGAATTGATTCATTAGAAGCATGTTCAATTCCGACACCTTTTTTCCTCTTAGCAAGTGCTTCTTCCTTCGGTAAAAACGCATGTTTACATCCAGGCACCTTATCAGAAATAATTTTTCGAATACGCTCTCCAGGATAATCCGGATCTGTGAAAATAATAACGCCTCGTTTTTGCAGCGCTAATTTAACTTGTTCAATAACATGATCACCGATTGCTGAACCGTTCGTTTCAATTGTATCCGCATCAACAGCACGCTTAATCGCAACTGTATCATCTTTACCTTCTACAACGATAATCTCTTTAATTTTCATGCTTGCCTCCACACTCGTTTCGTCTCTACTTAGTAAAACAAAAAAATGACGACTTTTCCATTATTATTTTCCCCATTGTTACATTTTAAAAAGTAGAATGTCCAAAACTTTGTTCTCTCTCCTTATTGTACCACTTACTCATTCGCCCTTATCTTCTCTGTCACGCCTGCTATTTTTTCACAAAAATAAAAAAGAATGGGTTCTCCCACTCTTTTATTCAACGCCAAATAAAGCTTTTGCATTTTTCGTTGTCATTTCTGCTACTTCCTCATAAGAAATTCCTTTTAAGTTCGCAATTTCTTCTGCTACGAGTTTTACATAACTTGGTTCATTTCGTTTCCCGCGAAATGGATGCGGTGTTAAATACGGACAATCCGTCTCTATTAATAATTTCTCTAATGGAATCTCCGTAGCAACTTCTTTCGGTTTCTTAGCGTTTTTAAATGTAACTGGTCCACCTAACGAAATTAAAAAGTTCATATCAACACATCGCTCCGCTACCTCTACGCTACCGCTAAAGCAATGCATAATGCCTCCTACTTCAGCTGCATTCTCTTCTTCTAGAATATCCACAATATCTTGAGTTGCATCGCGGTTATGTATAATAATCGGCAATTTTACTTTTTTCGCTAATGCAATTTGTTTACGGAATACTTCTTTCTGTATTTCTTTTGGAGACTTATCCCAGTGATAATCTAAGCCCATCTCTCCAAGTGCAACGACCTTAGGATGAGAAGCAAGTTCTTCTAACCAAGTTAAATGCTCTTCTGTCATGTCGATTGCATCAACAGGGTGCCATCCAACCGCAGCATAAATAAAATCATAGGCTTCAGTTAATTCAATCGCCTTTTTTATCGTTACTTCATCAAAACCAACAACAACTGTATAAGTAACACCCGCTTCTTTCATTCGGACAATCACTTCTTGCAAGTCTTCTTCAAATTGCTCTGCATTCAAATGTGAATGTGTATCAAACAACATCATACATAACTCCTTTTATATTGAAATCAAATTTATTCTACGCAAATAAGCTCTTTTATAACTTAACGATAACAATACTACAATCTTAATGCAAAAATTGAGGTGTAAAAAGAAAAAAGACGCTTCACACATGTTACACGTGAAACATCTCTTTTCTTGTCTTAATTACTTAATTTTTGTACCGTTTGGTAGATTTTGGTCGATTGATGCTAATGACAATACGCCATTCTCTTCACCTGCTAAAATCATACCTTGTGATAATTCACCGCGTAATTTTACAGGTTTTAAGTTTGTTACACAAATAACTTTTTTACCTTTTAAATCTTCCGGCGAATAGAACTTTGCAATGCCAGAAACCACTTGACGTTTTTCTGTGCCTAAGTCTAGTTGAATTTTTAACAACTTGTCTGCTTTTTTCACAGGTTCCGCAGATAGAACTTCAGCTACGCGTAATTCTACTTTAAAGAAATCATCAATTGTAATTTCTTCTGCCTTCGGTTCTTCTTCTTTTTTCTCTTCTACTTTAGGAGCAGAGGCTTTCATTTGTTCTTTAATGTACGCTACCTCTACTTCCATTTCTAAACGAGGGAAAATCGGGTTTCCTTTTTCTACTTTTGTTCCAGCTGGAATGCATCCAATTGTAGACAGGCTTTCCCAAGATGTATGTGCTTCTTCAGTAAGGCCAAGCTGAGCAAACATCTTGCTTGGTGCTACTGTTAAGAATGGCATAAGCATAATACCTGTTTGACGAAGTACTTCTGCTAAGTGAGCCATTACAGAGGCTAACTTTTCACGATCATTCTCATCTTTCGCTAATACCCACGGTTGTGTTTCGTCAATATATTTATTCGTACGGCTAATCAATTGCCAAATTGAGCTTAGAGCTACAGAGAATTCCATGTTCTCCATTGCTTCTTCCACTTTTTTCAATGTATCCTGTGCAAACGTTACTAATGTTTCATCAAATTCCGTTACATTTGCTTTAAATGCAGGAATTTCTCCGTTAAAGTACTTATCAATCATAGCTACTGTACGATTTAATAGGTTACCTAAGTCATTTGCTAAATCGAAATTAATACGCTCCACAAATCCTTCTGGTGTGAATACGCCATCAGATCCAAATGGAACTTCACGAAGTAAGTAATAACGTAATGCATCTAATCCGTAACGATCGATTAATGTAACTGGATCTACTACGTTTCCTTTTGACTTACTCATCTTTCCATCCTTCATTAGAATCCAACCGTGAGCAAAGACTTTTTTCGGAAGAGGTAAATCTAATGCCATTAAAATGATTGGCCAATAAATCGTATGGAAACGAACGATTTCTTTTCCAACTAAATGCACATCTGCTGGCCAGAACTTCTTATACATCTCTTCATTTTCTGTTCCATAACCTAATGCTGTAATGTAGTTAGATAATGCGTCAACCCATACGTAAATAACGTGTTTCGGATTACCTGGAACACGAACTCCCCATTCAAATGAAGTACGAGAAACTGCTAAATCTTCTAAGCCTGGTTTAATAAAGTTATTAATCATTTCATTCTTACGAGACTCTGGCTGAATGAAATGTGGATTCTCTTCATAGAACTTTAATAGTCTGTCAACATATTTACCCATTCTAAAGAAATATGATTCTTCACGAACAAGTTCTACATCATGACCACTGTCTGGACTTTTTCCCCCAACTACTTTGTCACCTTCCATAATTGGATCTACTAATTGATGCTCTGTATAGAATGTCTCATCTTGTACAGAATACCAACCTTCATACTCATCAAGATAAATATCACCTTGATCTACTAGTTGCTTGAAGATTTTTTCGACAACATCTTTATGACGATCTTCCGTTGTACGAATAAAATCATCATAGGAGATATCCATCTTCTCCCAAAGTTCTTTAATTCCTGCAACGATGTTATCCACATATGCTTGTGGTGTAACATTTAATTCTTCTGCTTTCTTTTGGATCTTCTGTCCATGCTCATCAGTTCCTGTTAAATAATGAACATTATATCCTTGCATACGCTTATATCGTGCCATAGCATCCCCTGCTACTGTTGTATAAGCATGTCCAATGTGTAATTTTCCACTTGGATAATAAATTGGGGTAGTAATATAAAAGGATTTGTTTTCCTTTGTCATTGTTTTGGACCTCCCGGATAACCTCATATGTATTTATAAATAGTATATCAAAAACTTATATATAAAGTGAAACTTTAATCTGTGAGGATCTTGTTCATTCCCACGGATTATCAACCCACACCAATCGGACTTTTACGAGCAATCCGACTTCCACTTAACTTCTTTGGCCCAGCCGAATTTAAAATTTAGAATCTTACTACTCGTTAATGCAGGATAAAAACAACTTCATATTTTTATATTTATCATCTATTACTCATATTTCAAGAAAATATACAGTCATTACCTATAATTTCTGAACTTTTCTGAAAATAAAGTGAAATAATAGTAGAAATTACTCAAATTCTATTATATATAAGAAGTAAGAAATCTATAAATCTTTTTAAAAAATATAGAATTAAAGAATTGACGGAAATGTAAATGATTGGTATCATATGTCCATAGGGTATTTTGTCGAAAAATGACGAATCTAAAAATAGACTCGAAACTTATAAACTATTTCTTTAGGAGGAAAAGAATTATGAAATCTACTGGTATCGTTCGTAAAGTTGATGAATTAGGTCGTGTAGTAATTCCGATTGAATTACGCCGTACTTTAGGTATTGCAGAAAAGGATGCTCTTGAAATCTATGTTGATGACGAGAAAATCATCTTAAAAAAATATAAGCCAAACATGACTTGCCAAGTAACTGGTGAAGTATCTGATGGTAACCTATCTTTAGCTGAAGGTAAAATTATCTTAAGCAAAGAAGGCGCTGAGCAAATCTTAAACGAGCTTCAAGATTATATCGAAACAGCAAAATAAGCTTCTCAATTATGAGAAGCTTATTTTTTATCGACATGATAGATTTGATATACATCGCGTTTCGACAAATCTCGATCTTTAGCAACTGTTTTTATCGCCTCTTTTGAATTCATACCTTTTTCGTTTATATAATGTTCAATATGGTCATATACCGAAATAGTTTCCCACCATTGTTCCTCTGGAGCAGGTTCTTCCGTTGAACCAGCTACTAAAATACAAAACTCACCACGAACTTCATTTTGTTTCGTCCACTCAATTGCTTCTTCAACTGTTCCACGAATAAATTCCTCGAATTTTTTTGTTAACTCTCGGCACAATACAATTTCTCTATTTCCCAATACTTCTTGCATCGAGATTAAAGTATCATCCAAACGGTGAGGTGCTTCATAAAACATCATTGTAGTTTGTATATAACGAAGCTTCTCTAACTCCATTTTTCTTTCTTTTTTATTTCTTTGTAAAAATCCATAGAAATAAAACTGTTTTGTTTCAAGGCCTGATGCAATTAATGCTGTAAGGGCTGCATTTGCCCCAGGAAGCGGGATAACATGATACTGTTCCGCTACAGCCTCTACAACAATATCGTAACCTGGATCGGAAATACACGGCATACCAGCATCACTAACAAGTGCTACTGTCTTTCCTTCGTCTAACTTATCTAATATTTTCTTCCCACTTACTTCCTTATTATGCTCATGGTAACTCATAACAGGCGTTTCAATTTCGAAGTAATTACAAAGTTTTTTCGTTTGTCTCGTATCTTCAGCAGCAATTAAATCCGCTTCTTTTAAAATTCGGATTGCACGAAATGTCATATCTTCTAAATTCCCAATAGGGGTTGGTACTAAATATAAAACGCCCTTTTCATTTTGTTGAAAACTTTTTTGTTGCCACATAAGGTTCTCCTTTTTGCATATATTCTTCTTTTTGTTTTCTATTTAATTGCTTAAAATAGTACTCTGCTTGCATAGCTGTACGCTTATCTTCATGAAACTCTACGTATTTTAAAGCAACAGGAAGTCTAGCACGCGTATACTTAGCCCCTTTTCCGCTATTATGGGTCTCAATCCGCTTCTCTATATGATTTGTATATCCAGCATAGTAACTTCCATCAGAGCACTCCACTACATAAAAACAATGCTTATTCTTCTCCATATAAAATAGAACGAATCTCCTTTGTATATTCATTATTTTCTTCATATACAAAAAGAGGTGGCAATATTTTTAAATCTGCGTTTCCGTCCTTAATTCCTTCAATTAACAATGTATTCGCTTCTTTTCCTGCCTTAGGATAAACAAATCGTACACGCTTCGGTTCAATTTTATACTTACGCATTAATGTAACAATGTCTAGTAAACGACCTGGACGATGTACAAATGCTACTTTCCCGCCTTGCTTTACTAGCTGACTACTTGCAGATACAACATCCTCTAGTGTACACATAATTTCATGACGAGCTATTGCTAAATGTTCATTCATATTTTTTTCAGAAGTTGCAGGTGTTTGGAAATAAGGCGGATTACATGTGACAACATCATATTGATGACGTCCAAGTTTCTCCAGCATATCTTTCAAATCCCCGTGTATTAAGTGAATTCTTTCTTCCAACTTATTGTATTGAACACTTCTTATTCCCATATCATATAAGCGTTCTTGAATTTCTACACCAGTAATATTCCCTTTCGTCCTTGTACTTAATAGAAGGGGCACAACGGCATTACCTGTACACAAATCAAGTAAATTACCTTTTTGAATTGGCACCCAAGCAAAGTCTGCAAGTAAAACAGCATCTAACGAGAAATTAAATACTGATGGGCTTTGTATAATCTTCAAATCTTGTGCTAATAAGTAATCTAAACGTTCATCTTCATATAAATTCATATGTTGCTCCTTTTCTTACACTTAACCTACCCTATTTCATCTTCTACTAATAAAAAACATATTCGATTCTACTCTCATGTATAAAAAATTACCTTTCCAATTATTATTGGAAAGGTAATTTCACTTTTTATTTAAAAATGACAGGCAGAATAAACAATCTCCCTCTTTACGTACACTTCCATAATGCAGATTACAAATATGAAAACCTTCTTGATATAGTCTTGCTAAATTATCGTAGCCTTCACCAATATCTGTCTTCGGCTTCACTTCTTTACGTTTTTGAGTTTTTTGTTTTTCTTTAATCTGCACTTCTTCAAAGCGGTGTCGCAAATTTTCATTTTCCATTTTTATATGTTGGTTTTCTTCCAGTAACTCTGCAAGATGTTGTTTTAATTCTCCCAACTGTTTGTATAAATGTCCAATTTGCTCTTCCATACTAGAAACCGATGCAAAAATATCTTTTTTCTCCACAAGCACCCACCTCATTAATCTGTGGTTTGACTCGAAACGACCCCTTTATTCACTAACTCATCTAACGTATATTCTACTATCCGTTCCTTGTCTACTAGTTCCACTTGAATTAATCTTTCTAAAATATTTAATCCGATAACACGGCCAGTACCATGCGGGGTTTGTATACGTTGATCTAAATCAGGAAGTTGTTCCTTTGCTGCCTCATATTCATCGTTCTCATATTTTAAGCAACACATTAAGCGACCACATAAACCAGAGATTTTTGCAGGATTTAATGATAAATTTTGATCCTTTGCCATCTTAATGGATACAGGTTCAAAATCCCCTAAAAAAGTAGAACAACAAAGCATACGACCACATGGACCAATACCACCAAGCATTTTCGCTTCATCACGAACACCAATTTGTCTTAGTTCAATTCTTGTCCTAAAAATTGCTGCTAAGTCCTTCACTAGTTCGCGAAAATCAATCCGACCATCCGCAGTAAAGTAGAAAATAATTTTATTGCGATCGAACGTATACTCTACATCTACAAGTTTCATATCAAGATTATGTTCTACTACCTTTTGCTGACAAACTTGATATGCTTCTTTTGCAGCATGTTTGTTCTCTTCAACAATGGTACGATCGTTTTCATTTGCAATGCGAATAACCTTTTTTAGCGGTAATACAACGTCGTTTTCATCAACTTGCTTTTTGGTAATAACTACTTTTCCGTATTCAATACCTCTTACCGTTTCTACAATTACAAACTCATTTTCAGAGATATCGAACTGATTCGGATCAAAGTAATACACCTTTCCGGCCTTCTTAAAGCGAACACCTACTACATCATACAAAACGGTCATCCCTCCTGCAACCGCAACACTAACTGTTCGAACACAAGCTGCGCATTTACATTAGCGTTGATTCTATTTTTTGCCTCTAATATATTAAAGAGAGCTGATACAATGCGCTTCTGAGCGTAGGAGAAAGATTCAAACATCTCTTTCTGCTCATGAAAAACAAGACGATCTTCTTCTCCAAGTTGAACATATAATAAATCCTTATAAATAAGGAGTAACATATCTAAACCTTGCTGTAATTGTTCTTTCTCTCCAAAGTGTTTTCCCCATTTTTCTTGTACAAAAAAAATAGAGGCTTTATCTTTTTCGAGCGCTTCACATAATTTTATCACTAAAGCTCGTGCTTGTGCAAACCATTCATCACTACATAAAGCTAAAGCTTCATCAAAACTATTTGTGAGTTGTGCAGCAAGTGTCGATAAAGATGTCGTAACACCTTCATCCTGTAATCTTCTAATTAAAGATTCCGTAGGTAACGGTCTAAATGTAACAACTTGACAACGAGATAAAATCGTATTTAAAATTTGATGACTTTGTTCAGTAAGTAAAATAGCTGTTGTATCACTACTTGGTTCTTCTAAAAATTTTAACAGTGTATTCGCCGCATTTGCTGTCATACGGTCTGCGTGCTCAATAACATATACTTTTTTATTTGCTTCTAATCCTGTTTTTGAAAACTCTTCTTGTAAATCATGAATTTGCTGCTTCTTAATAGATAATCCGTCTGGTTTTACAATATGTAAGTTTGGGTGGTTACCTGAATCAATTCGCTTACAATTTGTACATACATGACAAGGCTCTACCCCATTCCGCTGAGAACAGAGGAAACTCTTTGCCATTTGAATTGCTGTCGCAAACTTTCCTGTCCCTTTCCCTCCCTCTAACAAGTAAGCGTGGGATATACGCTCTTTTGCGATGCTATTCATCAACATTTTTACACCGATGGGTTGTATAGCAGAAAGCTGCTCCCACGTCTTCGTCATAATGCATACCTCACTTATTTCATTCTTTCCTTCTATTATAACAATTTATCTTCTATAACTTGAATAACTTCTTCTATAAGTTTTTCCATTGGTTGATCAGCATTTACTAATACAATACGATCCGAGAAACGTTCTACAACTTGTAAATACCCTTCACGCACACGTTTATGGAAAGTGATATCTTCCATATCTAACCGATTCACTTCACGTCCTGCATCTTTTGCAATTCGAGCTAAACCAACCTCTGGTTCAATGTCTAGGTAAATTGTTAAACTAGGCATGCAATCTTCTGTTGCGAAACGATTGATTTCAAATACTTTATCCATACCTAACCCTCTTGCATAGCCTTGATACGCTAAAGAGCTATCTATAAAACGATCACATAATACAAGGTAATCCTCATTAAGTGCCGGCATAACTTTTTCCACTAAATGTTGTCTACGTGCAGCGGCATATAGAAGTGCCTCTGTACGTGCTTCCATCATCGTATATTCTTGCTTATGTAAAATCGTTCTAATATCCTCAGAAATTGCAATACCACCTGGTTCTCTCGTCGCCATTACCTTTTGTTCCTTTTGTTCAAAGTATGGCAATAAACCTTGAATTAACGTTGTTTTACCCGAACCTTCTGGCCCCTCAATTGTTACAAATAATCCCTTCATCCTAAAACCTACTTTCTATATCATACACTTTCATATATTTCGTGCTACCTTGAAAACGGGCGCCTGCTCTCTCTAAATGCATAATTTGCTCTTTATGTTCTGAAGTAATTCTTTCCCCATACATAATCAATGGAATACCAGGTGGATATGGAATTACCATTTCCCCCGCTATCATCCCAACTGCTTCTTCTACAGATACTACTTTTGTTTCATATCCTTCCAGTTGTTTATATGTATACGGTAAAGGAGAAATTTCTCCTTTATAAGTATAACGAATAGATTCTGTCTTGTCTTTCACCTCATAAGATTGCAATGCCGCCCGGATCATCTCTATAGCCTTCATATACGTCTTATTTACTTGCAAAGGCAAAATAAATAAGACATTATATGGATCTGCCATTTCGGTATATATACCAACCTTTTCTAATACAGATTGTAATTCGTATCCTGATAACTGACAACGTGTCTGTACGGTAACTTTTAGCTCGTCTTGTAATGGATATTGTAAAATAGCTATTTGTGGGATAGAAGACAATTCTTCTTTAAATTCCCGTAAAAACTCGACAATTTCATCATGTCCCTTTTCTTTTATACGCGCTATCGTAAAGCGTGCAATATCAAGAGAAGCCATAATTGGATACGATGGACTACTAGATTGTAGCATACTTAAATAAGTAGAAACTCTTTCTTCTTTCACTAAGCGGCTATTTATATGTAAATAGGATCCCATCGTCATCGCAGGTAATGTTTTATGTGCGGAATGAACTACAATATCTGCACCATATGCTAAAGCTGACTTTGGAAATGCCCCGCCTAAACAAAAATGAGCTCCATGCGCTTCATCTACTAACACAGGAATTTTATGTGCATGTGCATAAGCAATGCTTGCCTCTAAATCCATCCCCATACCATAATAATTAGGATGTGTTAAAATAAGTGCTTTCGCATTTGGATATTTTTCAATTGCTTCCTTAATAATCTCATCATGAATTCCCACGGGTACGTTATAAGCTTCATCAATCCATGGATCTAAAAAAATTGGATTTGCTCCTGCTAATTTTAAACCATTAATAATTGATTTATGACAATTTCTTTGTACAAGAACAATATCATGTTCCCTACAGCAAGACAAAATCATTGCTAAGTTCCCGACTGTTGAACCATTAATTAAAAAATAACTTTTTTCCACTTCATATACATCAGCTAATAATTGTTGTGCCTCATCTATACATTCAAACGGACTATGTAAATCATCTAACCCTGATAACTCAGTTACATCGATAGATAGTATATCTTTAAACCCCTCTACTGCCCCTTGAGGGAAGTTTAAACCATTTTTATGACCTGGAACATGAAAAGATAACAGCCTTCTTTCTTTAAACTCTATTAATGCTTCATATAAAGGTATGCGATTTTGATTCATCTATATCTCTTCCTTATTATTTCATTCTTTATCTATTATACAGAACAAAAAAAATAATAGGCATATGCCTATTTAAAAATATGATACTTCTAATTTCCGAAGCTGTTTTAAATAATATATATACTTCGGATCATTTGTTTCTGTATTCACCATGTCCTTTTCACATTCATAACATATTAAATTATTATAAACATATATCCCTTCTTTTCTTTCTGTCTCACAAACAATACAAACTTCGTTTTGTGATTTCATATCTTTTCCTCCCTATTTAAATGGACATATTTTATACTTCTATTCCTTAACAATTTACAGAAAAATATACATCGATTTCTTATATAATATGATTCATCCTTGGGCAACGTGTTTGTATTACCATTACTTCTTTTTGCATACTGTTTGAAAACACAAAAAAACACAAGTCAAAAGACTTGTGTTTTTAGTTGCTTGGCGACGTCCTACTCTCACAGGGACAAGGTCCCAACTACCATCGGCGCTAGAGAGCTTAACTTCCG
>NZ_JAQFUY010000031.1:0-51377 GCF_027716745.1 Bacillus cereus group sp. Bc010 | reverse complement strand
TGCCGTGAAAGTGGCACGTACCGTGCGGATCGGGGGAAAAGTTGGAGATAACCTCAAAGACTTACCTATCGACAATTTTAGGAAATGATTTAGCGGCGGGATTTTATCCAACACCACTAACAGAAGGGAATCATTTAATACAGTTATTACAAATGGAATCAGAGCGAGCTTATGCTTGCTTTGATCCATGTTGTGGAGAAGGTACAATTTTACGAAGTTTTGCAGATGCGGTGAAACAAGTTGGTATACAACTTGATACATATGGTGTGGAATTAGATGCAAATCGATATAACAAAGCAAAAGAGCAATTAGACGTAGTAATACGCTCTAGCTTTGAAAGTATGATGATTAGTCATGACTATTTTCCACTTATCTTTTTAAACCCACCGTATAATACAGAGCTTCGGACAGAAAAAAAGAAATCAGAGAAAATGGAGTTTAACTTCTTAAAGCGTGCACACCATTATTTACAAGACGGTGGCATTATGGTGTATGTCATTCCATACGATCGTTTTGCTCGAGATGAAATTAGCTACTTTTTAGCTAAGAATTACGAGGAAATCGGGTTAATGCGTTTTGGTGATGAAAATGAAGAATTTGAGCAATTTAAACAATGTGTCTTTATTGGCCGTAAGCGTGCAGCTACGAAAAATGATACATATTTTAACGATCGATTCGCTAATTTTTGTGAGAATATGTCAGAACTAGATTTTGTTAGAGAACATGTAAATACATTAGCGCAAATGGTGAATCGTAAAAGTTGGACTATACCTACATTACGAAATCAAAATAAATTAATTTTCACATCTCGCGTAGATTATAAAGATGCTTATGAAGGTGTAGGTAAATCAGAGGGGATCTTAACATTAAAGAAACGCTTAAATAGAGGAAATGGTTACTCACTTCAAGCTGAGAAAACAGCTGCAGAGAGAGCAAAGATGCCAATTGCTTCTGGACAATTAGGACTATTGCTGATAACGGGTGTGGCAGATGGATTGCTTGGTGAAGGTGATACACTCCATGCTGTTCGTGGTTCTGAAAATGTGTTTTTTGAAACTTCATTCGAGAAACTGGAAACAACAACGAAAGAAGTTGTATTACAAAAACGCCGCGCGAAATTTATCATCGCAACACCAACTGGTGAAGTCAAAGAACTTGTCTAGGAAAGGAAGAGAGATATGTCTGTACTGTTAGGGATAGGAGCACTATACATTGTATGGGAGTTTAGCAATCGTATATTTCGTATTGCTATTGTACTTACAGTTATTTGTTTATGTGCTTCTCAATTAGGTGCAGGTACATCTTTGGAAGTATTAGAGCAATTCTCTGTTTTTCAAGGTGCCAGTGATATGCTCCATGCGGCTGAACAATCATTACCAGAGTGGAAACAGTTTATAGATTTTTAACCAATAAATTGAATGAGTAGGACATGAAACGTATCGAATAAGATGCGTTTTTTATTTTAGGAGGGAAACTTATGTTACAAGAAATAATTCAACAAGATACATTTGACCAGGAACAAACACCAGCGATGTTGCAATTGGAGACAGGCACTGCTTCACATTCAGCTTTCTGCTTTGCTATGGCAGTTAATCATAACAACCAAATGCAATTTGCAGTGTTAGGTGCGAATGACAGTACATTAAAGTCATTCAGAGCAGCCATATCAATGGGTACTAGTCGTTTGTATTTTGGAGAGGGGCAAAAAGAAGAATTACATTATGTATTAGGCAAAAAAATGAATGTAAATTCGAAAGGGCAATTTGAGTTTATAAATACACAAACAGTAAATAGAAAAAAGGCAATTATTGCGTTTTCTAAAGAATTAGAAGAAAAGTATATTGTGGCAATTGATGAAGCACCAGAAATGCAAGTAAGAGATTTCTTAATGGCTCCTCCATATGGTCTCCCAATTTTAGAAGAATGGGCGAAACCAATTTATGAAGAGATGTTAACAAGAAATTTGTTACAACCATTAAATGTGTATTTTGATAGAAATGAATTTACTTCTCTATCTATTGCGCAGGTAGCGTTAAAAGAGGAGGATTGTAAAGAGTTTTTATCAGAAATGATACGTACTGGAAAATGTCAATTCCCGCAAGAGGGTACAGGTGAAAAGATCAATGAAATTAATGATTTAAATGAATATCTATTGGAATATTCGCCTGTCATGCTTGATAAAGTAACAAAATTAGATGAGCCTTTACATCAACCGATGAAAGAACAGGCATTATCTCATTTTGATACATACCAAAGACCATTATTCCCTGTACAGGCACATGTAGCAACAGGTGCAGCAAAAGCATTACAAGTACAAAAAGGGATCATTATACAGGGGGAAATGTCGAGCGGAAAAAGTGCAATTATGACAGCGACAGTAGATGGATATTTCCATTTGACAGGACAAAAAGGATATCGTACCTGCGTATTTGTGCCACCGACTCTAACTGAGAAGTGGGCAAAAGAAGAAATACGACACTTAATACCAGACGCAGATGTACATCTGATTAAACGTACAGAGGATTTAATTCGCATTCATCAATCTTGGATCCAGGCAGGAAGACCAAAACCAGAAAAGCCAACCTTCTTTGTCATTAGTTTTACTACAATGCGAGGGGATTCTATTAAACAGATGCCATTACCTTATAAGCAAATTGCACTTTCCAAGAAATCGGAGGAAGAGGTGCAAAGATATTATAAGAATGGATACTATTGTCCAGATTGTGGTGCTAAGTTACGTAAAAAAACGTCTTCTATTATAGTTCAACAAGCTAATGGTGAACAGAAAGAAGTCTGCCAGTATAAAGATTTTACAGCAAGTGACTTAGATTCGAAAACAAATAAAAATAGTGTATGTGCTGATTGTAATTCAAACATTTGGAGTCCAAAAGTAAAAACGAAATATGCGAGTTTTAAAGATTGGACCAAATATGAAAATAAATTAGTACAAGCAATAAAAGAGGGAAATAAACCGCTGCAAAAACAACTAGAGCTAGAGAATCGTGTGAAGCCATATGATGCGAAACAATCAGGAAGAGCATATCGAAAGGTAGCTACTGTTGAGTATATTCGTAGAAAAATGAAACACTTCTTTGATGCTCTTATCGTTGATGAAGTTCACGAATTAAAGAGTGAAACAGCACAAGGAACTGCTTTAGGAAGTTTAGCAAGGGTTTGTAAGAAAGTCGTAGCTGGAACAGGTACATTATTTGGTGGGCGCGCAAGCGACGTATTCTATACGTTATGGCGTCTGTTCCCTCAAAAAATGGTGAAAAGTGGGTTTGAATATAGTTCTTTAATGGAATGGAATGAAACCTACGGAAATATCGAGAGAACATATTACCATGATGGTGAGGTCACATCTAATATAGCTTCACGTGGAGCACAAGGTAATTTAGATAAAACCAAGGTCGTACCTGGTATTTCACCTTATGTGTTTACCCAATTTTTAATGGATACAACCATTAATGTGCGCTTAAAAGATGTGTGGCCAAATCCTGTGGAGTTAATTAATGTACCTACGATTCTTGTCGATATGTCGGAAGAACAAAAACAGGCTTATGAGCATATGAAAGAATCTTTTGAGAAGGCGATTGAAGGGGCGAAAGGTACACCAGATGTTGGGAAACTATGGCTCTCTTATATTCGTACAGGAAATTCGTATCCAGACAATATGAATCACTACCCAAACTATCACTTAGATAATGCGGAAAGAGAATTAGTTTGGTCCAACGAAGAATTCAGATTTGATGAGGATTGTATACAGCCGAAGGAGAAGAAGCTGCAAGAAATATTGCATACTGAAATCTCTGAAGGCCGTCCAACCATCATTTATGTATCTGATACAGGATCTACAGTGAAAGAACGAGACATTCAGCCTCGTTTACAAAAGGTTGCAGAGCAAGTGCCTGGGGCAAAAGTAGCTATACTTCGTACGAATACAGTTACTCCGCCAAAGCGCAGTGCATGGTTAAAAGAGCAAGTAAATAGCGGTGTGAATGTTATCATCTGTTCACAAGAATTAGTTAAGGTAGGATTGGACTTGCTGGCGACGCCAACATTAATTTTCTACCAATTATCATTCAGCTTATTTACATTAAATCAGGCTGCAAGAAGACATTGGCGCATTGGTCAAACAAAGCAATGCAGAACTTTCTATCTTGGATATCGAGAAACATTCCAAGAACAGATGGCGCAATTAATTGCCCAAAAGAATAAAGCTGCTGAAGCAATGAATGGTGATGCAACAAGTGATGGACTGAATGCAATGCTTGGTGATACAGGAGATCTTCAGACGTTATTAATCCAAAATATTAAAAGCGGGAATCAATTAAAAGGTTCAACAGAAGAGTGGACACAGGCAGCATCGGAAGAATCTAAGCGAGTACTTGCAAATATCGGTAAAGTAATTACACCAGTGTTTGAATCAATTGAGATCCAATTTACAAACTGGGTGAAAACATTACCGAGTACATTTGACGTATCGTATATGGAAGATGCGAAATTTGTGCAAAAAGCCGTTGAATATATCCAAGAAGAAAAAGTTCCTGGCGTTGTAGTAAAGCAACGTAAACTTGAAATTGACGGGAATGTAGAAGATATCATACGTACTTTAACAACATTGAATGCCGATAAGCGTATGCTTGTACAAAAACAAGACATTACACTCTGGGATGAATTGATTGTGGAAGTAGATGGTTCTCAAAAGAAAGGAAAAGGAAAACAAAAAAATAAAGTAATTGAAGGACAATTTGAGTTTGATTTATTTGGTTAAACGAGAGGGGAAAGTCATGTTTACGAAACTTCTTATCGCACTAATTTGCTATATGGTTTATGTAGTTTGCAAAACCAAAAGAAACATGTTGATAGAAGAGAAGAAAAAAGAAAAAGGGCCAGAACCGGTGGAACGACCTGTTTATTGGTGTCCGAGAGAAAATAGACCTATTGGTAGGGAACAAGAACGTGTTACTGTTCCAACGAAAGAGATTACCTTAGAAAAGGATGTAGCCAATATATACGATTTAGTTGCTACATCTATTCGAATAAATGTAGGCGAAGAAGAAAAAGCGTTTGAGCAGGACAAGGAAGTTGCAAAAGAAGTGGAGTATGCTGAAGAATTTCATCATACTCCTGCTTCTGAAGCAGAATATGGAATTCCTTTTCCGAGCGATGAGGATATACCAGAGGAAGTATTTAAATATGAGGAGACGTTTTCGGAACTAAAACAGTTGCCAATCCCACTAGAAACAGAACAGAATCTACCTTTTCCACAAGGAGTATCAGAGGTAGAAGATATGAATCGGGTTGGGTGGACTGCAAAAGTAATAAGACGAGAACAAGGACTGACACGCGTACTGAATATGTCGGATAACAAGCGTTATTGGATTCATACAGAGGGAGAAATCTTACCAGAAAATCAACCGTTGTATTTAGAATTACAAATTGATTCACCGTATTCTTATACATTAGTTGAATGGAGTGATAGACAACTAGGGAATATATAAATTAATTTCCTAGTTGTATTTTTATAGACAGATAGTATGAATGCAGCATTTTTCCACTCATTTGTACAAGGATAAAACATTTTTTTATTTTTGTACAAATGAGTGGGACAGAATGATTCACCATATAAGAATATTCGACTATAATGAGACATTGTACGTCATTGTAATATTAAAATGTTTAAGATTAAGTGATTATAATCTTAAAACAGGAGAACTGAGAACTCTCCGCAATATTACAATGCTTAAAATAGATTAAATCCAAACATGAGGATTATATGAAGTAAAAAATATTTATGAGTTAAAAAAATAACAATTTTGAAAGGTGAATGTAAATGATTATTAATTCCCTAAGTAACAATGTAGTAGAAAAATTAGAACAAACGGTGCGCTATGAAAAGAAACAAGTTCAGGTATTACGTGTAAGTAAAAGTAGCTCAAATGTACATGCTTATATGATTTTTCCGGAATTCTCAGAGGTTAAAATTTCAAATACCGAACTGGATGAATATATAGAAAACCTGTCAACAAGCGTGAAGTATGTCATTGATCGTAAGTTGAGTCAACAAGAAATCGAAAAGCAAAATCATTCTTTCATTATGACGTGTGAAGTTGAGGAAGATGGTGTGATAGATGATGAAACTCTTCATTTTAATACGACTTATGTTAAACCACCAACAATTGCAAATAAAGTATTTAAATTAGTATGTGGATTAGGAAATCGTCTAGATAGCCTAAAAGAGTTACATATCACAGTACTAAATAATAATATTAATCGAATTGAAATTGAATTTTACAATGAAAATGAAACATACATTGCAGTAGAGAAGGAAGAAATTGCGAATGCTATTATGGGAGCATATACGAAAGCAAATATCTATTATGCAGCAGATCTTTATTATGTTGCGGAAGGAAATCAAATCAAATTAAAAAGCGTTAAACCGAAATTAGCGGGTGATGTGTGATGAAACAAGAAAAAGGGATGATTGGAGTCCTATGTACGCTTATTTTAATGATTTTACTACTTATACCCTTACAAGCGGCTCAAGCTTCTGTAAAACCAAGTTTTAATGAAGGAAAAGGGAGCGAACTTTCGTCGTCCTTTCAAAAGGGATTAAACAATCGAGCAAAAGCAACAGAGAAAGATGATTCATTTGGCTCATCAATCATACAAAAGATTGAAGGTATGTATGCACCGGCTTTTAAAGTAGGAGTAAATATCTTTTCTATTTCATTCGTATTAGGCGTTATTGTCATGGTTATGGCATTAATTACAAAGAATGGTCAATGGATGAAGTGGGCGACTGGGAGTATGATTTTCTCATTTATTAGCATGATGTCCATGAGACTAAGTGTGTACTTCTTATTTAGTTCCGATGTATTTTCGTTTATGAACATCTTTACGGATTTTTTAGACCTGTTTAAAGCAACAGCACTTATTTTCACACCATTTATGTTAATTGCAGGTATTCGTTTAAGAAAGATTCATGAAAGTACGAAACAGCCTGAGTATTATCGTTGGTCTAACCGTGTCATAACAGGATCTTGTTTGCTGTGTATGTTAGCCGTACTCGCTCCATGGCTATTTGCTAATATGTAAAGAACCATATATAAAGATGGAAAAGGTACTGAATCTAAATTCAGTACCTTTTATCTACCCATTAGGTTACTTCTTTCATATTCCGCAAATGTTTCCTTAGTTATAGGAGATAATATGCCACTTAGATACACTGCTCTATATAAAAAATATTGTTCATCTTTAGTTTGAATGGTAAGAGTTCCGTGTTCCTCATTATAGGGAATAATTCGATCAATTTTTAGTTGTTTTTTGTCGCAAATGATTTCTTGTATTGTATAGAGATTATGTATTGTCAATCTTTCGATATACAGACAACTACGCTCTAACAGATAGAAAGTGAGTGCCATTTGTAGAATGAACACAACTTGTAGTAGAGCTGGTATGCCTGCAAAACTGACAAGGAAAATGGAAACTAAAATAATATTTAACTCGGAAAACCATTTCTCGTATTGTTTCATAGAAAGAATACTTGTCTTTGTTTGAAAGACTAGGAACCTCGTTATAAGGAACAGAATTGTAAATATCCCTTCATAACTAAGCAAAATATGCCACTCCGAATTAGAAAGTTCCATGGCTAAATATATGATGCTGGTTGAAATAAGAATTGGTACGAGGTGTACCAGGGTAAATACTATTGTATGTTCTAACATTCTTTTCTTATAGATGTGATTAGTCATTGAATCCAAGTTTTCTAACTCCTTCTGCAATTTTCATGATGACACCGCCAATAAGTAGATGGTATTCGCCTATGCCCTTTTCGTTCACATACCAGCACATATAGTGTCTGATGCCTTCTTTTGCTCCGTGATCATGTAAAGGGAAAGGAGAAGCATATTTTTCTGGGCAGTTATTATTAAAAGGAACTTGTTCTGCAAGAGTAAAGCGTTTTTTTGAGTCATTTACAATCCAACAACCAAAATCTATTGTTCCATACCACATTGCATCTTTATGAATCGGATCAATAGAAGGTTGTGCTGGATAATTTTCAGCTAACATTTGCGCTTTTTCTTCACGAAGTCGTTGATGTATATGTGAATTCAATGGATCTTCCGTTCCAATTTCATAGGTTTCTTCAAAGTTCCCACATTCATAAGGGATAAGGGGATTATTTGAATCAGCTGCTAATTGTAGACTGCAAGAATCTGATTTTGAAAGATAATATACGCAGTCTTTGCAGGTGAAAAAGTTAGAAAAAGCTGAATCTGTTTTTGGTTCTGGTTCTGTTTCTGTTACGGTATTATCTACTACAAGTTTTAACATATCTATCACAATCCTTTATAGGCTATTTCAAAATTTAATATAGACGTATCATATCATGCTTATTTTTAAATGTAAATATTTTCCATTTAAAAATACCCTAATTTATTTTGAAAGGAATGTTTGTTTTGAGAAGAAATCGGGAATATATTGCTTTGCGAAATTCTATTTTAATAGGTTGGCTGCTTACAATTATCGTTATAAGTCTATCTATCTATTTTTCATCTATCGTATATTTACTAATTGGATGTTTCATTTTATCGCTAAAATACGGATTAACGGGCACTGTAAAGAATGTGGAAAAGCGTTTGCCTACCTGGGCAAATTTTGGGGTTATTGAAAAACCAGTAAATCGAAGAGTGACAAGACCGTTTCCGTTTAGGGGCGGGCTCCTTCTTTCATTAGCCTTAGGATTTGTAGAGATGGTGATAAAGGGCTTATGTATCTCATATTTTATTTTAGGATTAGAAACGTATATCTATCGTCTAATGCGCAAAAACGTAAGAGTGTGAAAAGGAGGATTTTACAATGAAAGTATTGATATTCGAATTAATTCTCATTGCAATTCTAATTCCATTGAATATTGTTGTGAAAAAACATGTACCAAAATGGAAAGCGAAAGTTGGAGAAAAATTAGTGAAGCGTACATTGAGCAAATTGGATTCAGAAAAGTATTGCGTGTTACATGATGTTACGATTCATACTGAGTATGGTGATACAACGCAAATTGACCATATTGTTATCGCGGAAACCGGTGTATTTGTTATAGAGACGAAAAACTACGAAGGTTGGATCTGTGGAAATGAGAAATCTGCAAGGTGGACACAGAGTATTTTTAGAAAGAAATCTTCTTTTCAAAATCCATTTCGACAAAATTATAAACATATAAAAGCTATTGAATGGGTAATGGAACAACAACTGCCGACCATCTCTATTGCAGCGTTCCATCCAAAATGCAGTCTAAAAAGAGTAAATGTTCAATCTAATGATAAACATGTCCTGTATTATAACGAACTACAAAAATGTATTGAATTATATACTGAAGCGCAACTAACAAATGATGAGGTCCAGCACATCTACCAAACAATATTGCGAGCGAACATTATGGATAAGGATATTGAAAAGAAACATGTGAAATATTTACATAATAAGTTCGCTAAACAATAAGAAATGGGGAAAGAGAGACATGTTATATGTAATAGGGTTCATAGTAATCTCCATAGTATCTATTCGTCTTAACATGAAGTATTATAAGCTAAAAGGAAACCAAAAAGATTTTGAGATGAAAAAGAATGATTAAAAATATATTTTAGAAATAAAGGGTGTATTTTGAGATGTCTGATGGAGTAAATATTATCTGTGATTATATAAATTAAATTGAGTAAGAATATAAAAAGTGTTATAATTAACGTAAGTTAATATATTGATATTACGTTGCAAAAGGACACACCTACGCAGACCACTGCCATAGGTGTGTCCTTTTTTAATGAAATATTAAATAAGGAGGGAGATACGGTGGAAAGATTTAATATTATGCTTAATGGTTGTCTCTTTCTGATCGTGTTTTTGGTTTTAATAATTACAATATATCATTTTACCTTATTTATAGTAAAAAGGAATATGAATAAGATGAAAAAAGAAATTAAAGTTGAAGTAACAAAAGACTCCTATATTTATAATAATAAAGGTGAAGTTATACAGGGTTTAAAAGAAGGTGAGCAATTTGTTGTAAAGTTGAATAATGATACATGGAAGTTCATTTGTGGTGAGATAGTAGTAGCGGAATATAATTACTTTGGAAAAATAAAGATGCATGATGGATTTAAATTAATTTAGGGGAAATTGTTAATTGGTTTTAAATTTGAAATTTGTAGAAAAGGAGCGAATCAAAATGAAAAAAATCAAAAAACGTCAAAATAATTCTCTTGTTCTCGGGAAACCCGGGAAAGGTACAAAGGTCCATTTTTTTGAAGAAAGTAACTTTAAACCGGAGCTTGCACCAAAAGGAGCTAATTTAAAACATATTCAAATTAACGGTAATAATATAGTAGTTATGTCCTATTAAAAATCCGATAATATTCCAATCACCCTGAAAAGGAATAAGTGAGGTGTAACCAATTGATGAATCGTAGTTTGATATATTGGAATGTTGAAGAAATCGATAGAAATATAGTTTTAATTACTTTGAAGAAAAATATTACTGTAACTAAAAAAAGTGTCTTACAACTCTATCAAAGATGCTTAACAATAGGTGAGAGTAGTATACAAATACCTATTACACCACTAAAAGCAAAATTTCACCGGGATTTTTATTCTTTTTATAAAGAGTATGCTCGTAAGAGCGAGGTAGATAACTATATATATTATGAAGAAACAAAGGTTGATTTTAACGAATTAATTATTTTTTTACCTTTCCTCGGTGTTATAGATTGTGATTTTACCAAGGGAGTAATGTTTGGTTACCGAAATGAAAAGGATTTAACGAAACTGCTTAATTTGTTAGATAAATCCTATGCAACTTTTCTTAATGGAAAATTACATAATTAACTTTCGCATAAATCATAATTAATCCAATAGGAGGCAATAGAATGGATGCGCTACAAGAATTAATATCAAAACATAATTGGAATTTACAATGTTGGGAAGATAGATATAGTAGAGGCATATGGGCAGTGGTTGCACCTCATCCGAATCACACATATGAAGTAAGAGAGATTACAGATGGTGAAGGAAAATTGAGTACGGAATTAGGGTTTTATTTCTATAATGAAGGCTCTTGGCTCCCTGTTGCTAATGGAGATAACCTAAAGGATGTATTAATGAAGCTAGATGACAAAATTAAACCGATGATTGATAACACTATATGGAGAAGAAGTGTATATGACACTTTTCAACACTTCCTTGAAGAAAACTATAGTTATTATGAATTGGAAGGTGCTCTTAAAAATAAAGTAAAGGTTTTACTAAAACCAGAGGGACTATAAATAGATGTTAAATTGCGAGGAAAGTGAGGATGAAGAGTTAATGGCAACTGGGAAACATTTTTATAAACATTTAGATAAGGAACAATATTGTAATGTAAATATCGAATTAAATATGGAGCAATTGGCTCAAATGGTTTGTAAAACAAACTATGGACTACATCGTTTTATCTCTGAAGTAATCGATATAAAGAGAACAAGTAAATGGCAAGAAGATAAAGAGTTTGCGGACGGTTTAGAGAGTTTATTGAATAAAGGTTATTTTTAAAGCTAATTGTTATTGTAATTGAGGTTAAATAATATTTTTAAAAATCCATTCGAATGTAGTAGCAAATAATTAAAAGCTTTAAATATAGGAGATGTTTATAGTGGGATTACTTTTTCAATGTGAAGATTGCGGTAAGGAAAACAATATTTCCGATATTAAGGGCACATGTGGAAATTGTGATAATAACAAAATGAAAAATTTTAAAGTTATCATAACTAGTGGAGAGTTAAGAGGAATGAGTGGAATGTATACTCTATCTAAAGCAAAAGAAATATTAGAATCGGCATTGAATAAAGAAAAAATTTTAATAATAGATCCTAAGAGTAATATTAATATGATTTTTATACAGAAATGAGATGATATTTATTGAGTCACGGAACTTTTAAAAGAGTGATTGTATTTATGACAGTTGTTTTTATTATTACTATGGGAATTTCATTTATTCTTAAAATGTTTGGTTGGCTTTAGATTCGAATAAAAATTATTACTTTAATTTAAATATGAGTTGATAACATGGGGACGTTTACAGCATTTCGTGGAAAAGTAATCACTGATGATAGAAAGGTGTGATTTTTAGATGAATTGGAAAGTGAATGCAGGAGCAGTTTTGTTTGGGATCTGCTTGGTATTTGGTTTTGTTTGGTACAGTGAATACCAAGGTAATAAATTGGTGGATCATATGTTGCAGGAACAAAAGGAACACTTAAGTGGCGAAGATAAACAAGGAGTAGTATTAGGGAAAGAGGAAAAGGAAGAAGATCTTGAAATGGATACAACCTTTGATACGTCTTCTATGTTTGTACCGGGTATTAACATGAGTGTACCGATGACAACGACAAGTACAAGCGTTTCTGATGGTGAGAAAAGGTATTATCTAAAAGTAAATGTAGAGGAGAAAGAATATAAAGTGTCAGTTGAGAAAAGCTTGTATGAACATATAAATATTGGAGATAACATCGATGTTGTGGTCGGTGATAATATGATTAGAACAAAATAAGGATATTTTAATTCAATTAAAAAAACAAGAACGATACTTAGTTTGAACAAGGTGAACTTAATAATTACCCTATTGGAGCAATAATATTAATAAGTTTATTATTTGCTAGCAATCTTAGTCTTAATTTCTTTTATTTTATATATATATATAAATACTATGTACGAAACATACAAACATAGATAATGTGCTATAATAGAAATAATCCAATACTAAAAAATCATATTGCAAAAGGACACACCTACGCATAACCATAGCGTAGGTGTGTCCTTTTTTTGTTTAAGGAGGAAAAGTTATGGGGAAAACGCTATTTATTGCAGAAAAATCAAAAGTGGCCAATGAAATTATGAAATCGCCACGATTCCGTCACTCACAAAAGTACATTGGTAGCAAGCCTTATTATG
Source organism: Bacillus cereus group sp. Bc010 (assembly GCF_027716745.1). Lineage (NCBI taxonomy): Bacteria > Bacillati > Bacillota > Bacilli > Caryophanales > Bacillaceae > Bacillus > Bacillus cereus group sp. Bc010. The sequence goes on along the minus strand of NZ_JAQFUY010000031.1, from coordinate 38,393 downwards.
GTTATTATGAAAATGATCATTATATTGTCAGTTGGTGCCGTGGACATTTGCTGGAACTAAAAAATCCGGAAGAGATGGATCCAGAGTATAAAATGTTTAAGTTAGAACATTTACCTTTAATTTATCAGCCAGCTTATAAAGTGATACAAGAAAATGCTGAACAATTACAAATCCTTGTTAAACTACTGCAACGTCCTGATGTTGACCATGCGGTGAACGTATGTGACGCGGACCGAGAGGGAGAGTTAATCTATAGGGAAGTGTACGAATATGCAGGTGTGAATAAAAAGCAATCTCGCGTATTTAAATCCTCTTTTGAAGCTGCAGAACTTGAAGCAGCTCTCAATCGATTAGAAAGCGCATCTAAATACGATGGACTGGCGTATTCTGCTAAAGCAAGGCAGTATCTGGATTATCTATTAGGGATGAATATAACCAGGGGATGTACCACAAAATTAGCACAAAATAAATTCTTATTGTCATCTGGCCGTGTACAAATGTGTTTATTAAATGAGATACGCCAACGCGAATTAGCAATTGAAAACTATAGAGAGCAATCTTATTATCATCTGCAGCTAATAACAGATTTAGGACTTACACCGGTTATGAAAACAGAAGATCAAGTGTTAAACCCATCGCCATTAAGAAGTTTGGGAGAAAATTTGAAAGGGCAATATCTTGTAGTAGAAGAATTTAAAGAGGGAACCAGGAAGAAAAATCCTAAATTGCTATATAACTTAACAGATCTGTATAAAGATGCCCATGCGCAATTGCAAATTAATGCTGAAACTGCAAAAAAACATATTCAGAACTTGTATGAAGAAGGGTTTATTACATATCCTCGTTCATCTTCTAGGCATTTGCCTACAGAGCAAGTAGAGCGTGTAAAAGGTGTTATGCAGGCACTAGCTAAGAGTCAGTATTCTTTACTGGTACAATCCGTAGATATTGAAGCAATTGATGTGAAACATAAAACATTCAACGATGAGCTTGTATCAAGTCATTTTGCTATTATACCTACGACTAAACAATATCAAGAGGAAGGTCGTCCAGAGATTGAAAAACAACTATATAGCCTCGTAGTAAAACGTTTTGTGGGTAATTTCATGCGTCCTGCAGTATACCTGGTAAGAGAAGTATTACTTATTGACGCGATGGGAAATATCTATCAAACAAAAGAAAGTGTACTTCGAGAAAAAGGATTTCTAGAAGTGTTTCAAGAGGAAGTAGAGGAAGAAAGTGTGGAAGTATTTAAAATTCCTATTATGCAGAAAGGACAGGAACTTCAAATCTGCGATTTTGAATTACTAGAATCCAAAACAAAGAAACCTGCTCTACACACAGAAAGCTCCATTCTGACCTTTATGGAAACAGCAGGACGTAAAATAGACGATGAACATTTAAAGGAATTAATGAAGGGGAAAAGAATTGGAACCGTTGCAACCGAAGCAACCTTTATTCCAGCTTTACATGAGAAGAACTATATAGCCATTGAAAAAGGGAAAATTACTACGACTCCAATTGGACGTGCCTTTATTGAACAATTTCCTGTTCAACAAATTAAAGATCCACTATACACAGCTGAAATGGAAGGAATGATACACCGTATTGAAAAGAATGAAATGAGTTATGAAGACTTCATTGCCCAAACAAATACATTTGTACAAAAAATAGCACAAGAGATTATAAGAATACCTGACACGGTTTCGCACAATCTAATAGAGACCTGGAAGCAACAAATAGAAGTATGCCAATGTCCTTGTGGAAATGGAATAATTTTAGATAGAGGGAAATTTTTCGGGTGTAGCAATCATCCAAACTGTAACATTGGATTACCCAAAAGAATAAAAGAAAAAACGATTCCTGCAGCACAAATTAAAAAACTGTTTGAAGAAAATAAAACGGACATTATAAAAGGATTTAAATCTAATGGCAAAGAATTTTCTGCTTATTTAGCATTCGTTAACGGTGAAGTCAGCTTTAATTTGCCTTCAGTTGAAGAATTATCGCTAGGTCAGTGTCCAAAGTGTCAAAAAGGACAAATCCTAAACCGTAAAACGTTTTTTGGGTGCTCAGAATATCAAAACGGATGCGATTTTATGTTGCCGGCTAAAATTAAAGGAAAGAAATTATCCGATAGCCAGATTAAAAAACTAGTGAATAACAATGTAACAGACTTCATTAGTGGTTTTAGTGGAGAAAAAGGAGAATTCACAGCTGCGATTCGATTAAACCCGGACCTTAGTATTTGTTTTGAATTTCCAACTGCAGAGGATCGTACAGTAGGTAAATGCCCATTATGCCAGAGTAGAGTCATAATAGGGAAAACAAACTATCTATGCGAACAGTACAAGAAGGGCTGTGATTTCATTGTTTCAGGAATGATACTTGAAAAAAGAATTACAGCTAGTCAAATCAAGAAATTATTAGAAAAGAATATGACGGATACAATAAAAGGATTCATATCGAAAAAAACAGGAAAATCATTCGATGCGAAATTAACATATGACTCTACACAGAAGAGAGTCACGTTTATATATGAGAAGAAGAAATAATATCGCAAAATCTTAAATTTCATATATAAAATTAATAAGAAATATGATATGATGAAAGTAACAAAATACTTCTAAAACTATCTTGCAAAAGGACACACCTACGCATATATATGCCATAGGTGTGTCCTTTTTTATTTGTTTTTGAGATGCAGCTATTTACGAATTTTGATTAGGAGGAAGAAATTTCGATATGAAAATATGGATTAAGGCTATTTGTTTAACATCATTCGTACTTCAAATGGCAGCATGTAGCAATTCGACACAAATAAATAATGAATCAAGACCTGCCCAAGCAGTACAAAACGGGATACAACAGCACATGGAAGGGAAAGGTATTGTTGATGTTCCAGAAGCTTATAAGGGAAAAATAAAAGACTTAGAGACTGTTAAAGGGAAGGTATTACATATAAAGGACGGAGATACGATAGACGTGAACGTAAAGAGGCAGAAACAGACGGTACGGTTACTGTTATTGGATACTCCTGAGTCTGTATCTCAAAAAATCCCACCACAAAAGATGGGAAAAGAAGCCTCTTCCTTTTTAAAGAAACAACTAGAAGGGAAAAGTGTAACTTTGGTTTATGATCGGGGACAAAAAGAAGACAAATACGGTAGGAAATTGGCTTATGTATTTTGTAACGGAATACATATTAATGAATTAATGGTCAAGTCTGGTTATGGGATTATAGCCTATATCTCTAGACTTAATACTACATTTCTACCTGAAATGCTAGAAGCAGAAAAAGAAGCAAAAGAATTAAAGGCTGGTGTGTGGGGCATTAAAGGATTTGTAGATGAAAAGAATCGGCATTATAACCGTAATGATGCAGCTTAATATCAATACTTATTCCAAAAGGAGGTTTCTTGAATGAATGGGAACAAAAGAAACATGCTCTTATCTTTTTTTATTTCTACTTTTTTTATTTTTTTGAGTCTATTTCCATTTAGCGGTAATGAATTTGTATATGTTATTGCAAAAATTGGAGCTGCAGCCGGTGTAATAAATATTGTGATGATGAGTGTGGTCTTGTATTTTCAAAGCAAAAAAATGAGACACCTCTTAAATTAATACGGCAAAAACGCTTGTTTTCCTTACTCGTATACAAAAGAAAGGGGTAAGGAAAACCGAAAGGGGCATTTTTTAGATGAGTCAAATTCCAGGGTTTTTGAAGTTCGTTTTAGCAAAGGAAAGACGATATGTATATTTGGCTGTAGCAGAAAAGAAAAACAAACGAGTGAAAACACATATTGTATATAGATTCGGTCCACTAGAAACAGCATTAGAAACTATGTACGGAATGCGTGATGATTTTGAGAATTGCTTTCCACCAGAGTTGAAAGATAAGGGGTATGACTGGGAAGATCTAAATGATTGGATACTATCCATTGAAACCGGTTATTCCAAATACGGAAATAAATTAGTGACATTCTAAATAGATAATTGAGATAATATTGCATCCTTATTATAAAACCTTCAATACAATTAAAATCGTGTGAGGAGAACATAAAATGGAATGGATTCGTAAGTACCACATTGCAATTGCTTGGATGATAGCTACTAGTGCAATGCTAATTAGTTTATTTTTTAGTGAATGGATGAAGCTGCCGCCATGTGATTTATGCTGGTACCAAAGAATGGCCATGTATCCATTAGTATTAATATTGGGGATAGGAATGTATAGAAAAGATCCGCGCGTCAGCATGTATGCATTTCCATTTACGTGTATCGGTTTAATATTATCTGTATATCAAATTACAATACAAGCATTTCCTATTAATGAGATGAAGATTTGTTCAGTAGGAGTTTCATGTACAGAAGATTACTTAAATTTATTCGGTTTCATTTCGATACCTATGCTATCTTTTATTGGATTTTTAGTCATCATAATACTTATATATATTGAATCTGATAGAGAGACAAAAGAATAAACATTATAGTGGTTATGAACAATGTACTCAAGTAAACACAACATACTTAAAAATAGATAATTAAAATAAAACAAAATTATAAAAGGAGAAATTAAAATGACAACTATTCAAGCAAGTAATGAAATGTACAAAATCCCAGAGGCGGATGTAGAATTATTAAAGATTATGGCCCATCCAGTTAGGTTACAAATTGTGAAGGAGCTAGAACACCGCAAAATTTGTAATGTAACACAATTAACAGAGCTATTAGATGTCCCTCAATCAACTGTATCTCAGCACTTATCTAAGATGCGTGGCAAGATTCTCCGCTCGGAAAGAAGAGGGTTAGAGATGTACTATCATATTGCAAATTCCAAAGCATGTCAGATTGTTAGTGTACTAGGTTTATAAATACCTCAAATTAAATAGCGGATTATGAAATTAAAAATAAAATAAGGGCAGCCTAGCATAGCTGCCCTTATTTTATTTGTGATTTTGCATATATTTGTGCGCATTTAGTATAGCAAACATTATTCTTTGCTTTCAACCTTCAATATTTTTTGTTTCTCAATATGTTTAGTATGCTTTTATTTTATAATAAACTTAATTCTTTTTATTTATCTATATTTCCTGGGGTGAATCCTTTTATTAAGGATTCCTTTTTTGTTTTTACCACTTTTTAAATTAAAAAAATTCAATTTTAAGCAGATTTATATTTATAAAGAAACCGTTGAAATAGCTTGTTTATAAAGGAATTGTTGCTTTCCGTTACTGGAGACTAGCACTGAAAATTTATCAACAGCAATAATAATGCCAGGTACTCTTACTCCGTTTATTAAAAATATTGTTACTAGTCTTTGTTCCTCTATTAATTTTTTATAGAAATCTTCTTGTGTATGCATTAATAGTTAATTCCTCTCTTAAAATTTTAAGCTCCCTTTTATGGATGCAAAAGGAACCAGTTACTTTTAATTTCTATATTAAGATTCTGAAATGATTGTATTTTGTAATTTTATAATAGGGATCCCCATATAAAAATAAAAGTCCTCACAATGAAGTGAAGACCCTTGTTTTTTATCATCCGCCAGTATGGCCGTGAGCATATTGTACAATTTTTTCCTCACTAAGCGCTTTCTGTGTATCAGTTGCATGGCTAGAATTCAAAATAAATGTGAATGCAGCTGTAATCCCGATTAAGCTAAAAATTACTTTTCTCATTTTAAAGCCTCCTTCTCAAAGTTTTTTTCTTCGGCTTGATGGCTAAGGTAAAAATAATCACTTGCTTTTGAACGGTTATTCTCTTGATGGAATAAAACTGCTAATTTTTTAGCGTATTCTTGTACGTACTCATGTAGGTTTTCTCTCTCAAAATAAGAGATTCCTGTTTTAATTGTCTTTTCTAATTCGTCAGCGGTTACTTTTTGATTTAACTTTTCTAAAATCCAAAAGTGATGTTCGTACTCTTCATTTTTAAGCTCTTTACAAACTTCTAATCCTTTATCTATAAGGTTAGAAGTTTCCTCTGAATCTCCCATTTCCATATGCTCTCTAGCCTTAATAAAGATTGCTTTATAGTCTTTAGGGAGTTCTTGTATTACTTCAGATAAGTATCGTATTGCTAGTTCAGATAAATTTTGGCCAGCATACATTAATCCTAAGTTGTGACGAACAAACGTAATAAATTTTTCTTCACCTGATTTTTTAAATGTATTAATAGCTGTAATAAAGTGTTCTTCAGCTTCTTCAAATTGTTTTAAGTGTGTACAAGCTAAACCAATTAAATTATCACATAACGCAATAGTAGCCTCATATCCTGCATGCTTTTTAAAAATCTCTTTTGCCTTAGTTGCTTCTTTGATAGCCGCCAATGGCTTATAGATATGATAATGGAAAGTGGATAGTTTGAAATAAAATTCTCCATGTTCAACTTCATCCGGGATATGGTTTAATAGTTCTTCAGCTTTGTTGTAATGTTCTTTCGCACTTGTAAAGTTACCTGTAATATTTGAATGAATAGCTTTAAAGAAATGGTAGTAGTACGATAAAAACTGATCTGCAGGCACCTCTAATGATTCAACCTTATCAAAACTGTCTTTTCCAATGCTTAAACTATCAACCATATATTGATGACGAAAATCTAAAAGAGAATAGTATAAAAGCAGGTTTTGGTCCTCTTCAATATTGTGTATTTTTTGATCAATTTCAACTTTTAATTTATGCGCCTTTCCAATATGTCTGGCACGAATCTCTATATACCAGTCATTTAACATTTTTGTGATTTGCTCATTACCCTTTATCGAAGCAATCATTATATATTCCCCCATCCTATAGAGTATCCTATTTATTACCATCATAGCAGAAAAGCAGGATATATTATGTAATTTTAATTTATTTATCAATAAAATTCTGAAAAAAAAGTTAATTCACTCATCGCTCAAAAAACAACAATAAACTTCATTAAGTTTATTGTTGTTTTTCGTATATATAAAATATATAATTTATATATATATTATTCTAAAATTAATACTCTGAAAGGGGGAGTGCCGAGATGAATATTAATAAGCTATAAGTGAAGAAGAAGGAATTCAACTCAGTAAAGAAAGAATTGTAGAAGTAAGAGAGAAGTGATTTTCATAACTGGGAAGGGATAAATATAATGCATAAATCTAATGAAAAAACCAATGCAAATGTTATAGTGTGTTTTTTTATAACTATTATTACGATTATAATTGTGTGGTTTATTTTTCCGGCAATACAGTCAGCTATGACAGAATATGAAATTGAAGAAGAGACAGTAAAAAAAGGAAGGTTAGTACAGGCGAAGGTTATCGATAAAAAATTTATTGAAGGCGATCCTGGAAATCCTCTTATGGGTGATACAGGTTCTCCAGACAAACATCTTATTACATTATATACGAATGAAAAGATGCGAATTATAGACGTGAAAAGTGATGTTTTTAACCAAATTGATGTAGGTAATGAAATAAAGGCTTATGAATATAAAGAACGCATAACAATAGAACAAGAAAAGAGAAAAAGTGGTTGGGATTAAGGGCAACTGCTCCAAGTGAATATGAAAATTTCACCTTTATTTAGTTAAGGGGGGATAGAAAAATTGAACGGTGATTTTTCGTGATTACATATATAATACATAATATAATGATATAATGTATTATATAAAAACCTAATACGTTTAGTTTACATAAATTGAAATGGGGTTGAACAAGAATGAAAAAGAGTTTACTTGAAAAGATTTTAAGTGCATTATCAAATAATATACCCGCTAAGGGGCTTTCAAATTACTTATACCAACAAATTCAACAGTTAACATCACAAAAGGATATTGAAGCCTTTTCAGCTAATTTACAAGAACGAGTCAAGAATATTGAGTCAGCATCTCAATTCGAATTAGTGAATTTAGGCACAGCACTATATGCAGCGTTCTCAGCTGATAGAGAGTATAAAAAAGGTTGGATCGTAGATGCTTATTGGGAAGTGTATAATAAATGTAATTCAGCCAATCAAGCTGTATTAACTGGTGTTTCAGGCTGGTAAGTTTTTTTATCACTGAGTAATAAATTCAACAGTATAAAAACAGGATACTTCTTTAAGGAAGTATCCTGTTTTTATTCAAATTGTCTTTTTTCTAATCGATCAATGGCTTCGCGTTTCTTCTCGTTATTAATATTAGTATAAATACTAGTAACTTCAACAGAGGTATGGCCAAGTTGATCGCGTAATAATACTAGATCCTTATTTTCTTTATAATGATTTGTAGCATAGGTATGTCGTAGTTTATGAGGACTGCGTTTTTCATCAAATGCACTTGTATATTTATCTACTAAATTTTGTATGGCACGGACAGAAAGCTGGGTGTATTTTCCTTGGTACCTTGTTACAAACATAATTTCTTCTTCTGGAGGACAACCATACCTTTCTTGGCGTACTTTCAAATACTCTTGTACATCATCTAGACTGGATTGAGTAGCAAGTATGGATGATTTTTTATTCCCTTTACGAATCACTTTGATAGTTTTTTGGCGGAAATTAACGCTAGATAGGCTAAGACTTGCTAATTCTGATACACGTAGCCCTGTACCTAAAATAAGGCTAATTAAGGCAATATCACGTTCTTTGTCACGTAAAAAGTAATTGTATTTACGAGTAGAAGTTTCTTTCAGAATAAATTCATAATCGTTTGCTAGAAAGCGCAGGAATGCAGCATCATCATTATTATTAAATATCATATTCGCTACATCATCTGCTCTTGCTGCAGCATCTATTTTTTCTTTATGTAATTCTATTTTATCCATTACATTTCGTGAAAGATAGCTATTCCCATATTCATCTTCAGTTTTTTGTGAAAGGTATTTAAAAAGAGATTTTAAAGCCGAAAAGGTCCTGTTAATTGCTTTGATTTCAATACCTTCACTCTTAAGGTACATATGAAATCGATTCACTTCATTTAAAGGTAGGCTTTCTAACAATTCAATTGGAATTTCATGTATTTCAGTTGCGACATTTCCATTTATGACCGCTATTCGTTTCTCAATCATCCATTTAAAAAACTTTTCAAATTCTGTTATATATCCATATAAAGTAGCAGGGGAGAGCATTGCTTTCATTTCTATATATTCTACTACATACCAGGGCATATTTTTTTTGTGCTTTTCGACAAGTGATTTAAAGCGTTCTTTTTCTTTGTTACTCATTTTATACACCTCTAATACTTTGGAGTATTATACTGATTTACTTTTGGGAAATTCCCAATTAGATTTTTTTAATTCGGGATGAATTTTTTGAATAATTAATTCTGCTTTCATCATTATCTCTTCAAAACTCTCCGTTAAAAAGTCAAACTTCCATTTATATAGGGAGTTATATACTCTAGGTATTGATTGCCTACGAGCAATATTTCCCTTAATTTGGGGATTTTTAGATACTATTGAAATAATATTTGATTTTAATTGATGTAATTCTTGACTTGAAAGATACCCTTCCGTTGGTAATTTAACTTTTAAAATAAGATCTTGATAATTAAATTCCCAATAGAATGTTATTTTTTTATTAGAAATGGTTTTATCTAACCATCCTGGTTCCCAATTCATAATTGGATTATTATTACCACTGTAAATATTCCAGGCTATTTCGTTTTTTGAATTGGATTTTAGATGTTTGTAAAGGTAATAAAAAGCAGTGAAATGCGTACGATACCCGTTCTTGCGCCAAGAATCTTTATCTTTAATATTAGTTAAAGTAGGAAGTAAGTTCTTAATGGTTTTACCTTTTTTTAACTCGACTTGCAAAGAGTCCATCCAATCCCTGTATATATAGTGCTCACTATCAATGTTATTAAAGGCAGACATGATATCATTTAAGCAAAAAGTATTAAAGTGCTTATGTTTTGGAATCTGACAAATTTGAGAAGATCCAAACAGGAAAAGAATAAATATAGCATCTTCGCTGCTGTGAAAACCATCGTAGGTTGCAGTAAGTTGGTCTTTTTTGGCTATAGTGTCAACTTTCATTTCGATTACTATATATTTTAGGTCACCATTATTTAGTGTTATTTCAATAACAAGATCCACTCTTTTTCCACTTCCGATAGAAAATTCGGGTTTACACTCTATAAAATCAATATCCGAACTTTTGAAAGGGGGGAGGATGCCACACATTTTATATAAATTGCGAAGCACATTTGATTTTTCGTTGTGATCAATCAATTCATTGCTTGAGTCTAACAACCATTTTATAGCACCTGTATGAACTTTTTCAAACTGATACCCTACAATATCTACAAAATTAGATCTCACAGTAAAAAACATCCTTTCATAGTGGGAAATTTGATTATATACGAAGAATAAAAAAACAGCTATCTATTCTTCACGTTAAATACAATTTTAACGAACAAATGTTCTTGTCGTTTTGAAATCATATTCTATTTACTAATTCGCTTGAAAATTTCATTATGGATGATTCATACGTCATTCATACTATAACATTTACAAACTATTATTTAGTGTTGGGAAAGTAGGACTCTGTACTATAAGGCACTCTTGTATTCATTACCTGATAAATGGTTAACTGATCAGCTAATATTTGTTTTTCACTGGCATGGTATTCTTTAAATACTTGTAGTAAATTGAAGTAGACGGGTGTTTCTTCATAATATAATTCATTGTATGCTTCAATAAGATCTTCGAAATTATACTTCAAACCTTTACTGAAACATACTTTTTCATGTTTAAAACGAGGTTCCTCAAAGTAATCTTTTATTTCATTCCAAGCTGTCTCAATGTCTTTTCCGTCTCGTATTCTAGGAATCATTAAACCACAGAATAGTTGTACAAATGTTTCTGCTTGCAAATATCTTTTTTCTACTTTTTTTGTTTTTTCTTTCATAAAAGGAATTTTCATATTAATTCTCCTCAACTTATAATAAATGACAATAACATCATAACATATAAATAAGACAATACCAACTGTTCGTTAAATCGGAATTTAACGAACAGTTGAGGAAATGTGAGTTAAACTCCCCTCCTATCTTAATGTACTGTACAAAGGCATGAAACTCTAAACTCTCATTTTTGGGACTAGCTTGGGCCAAGAAAATCCAAACTAAAGTTTTATAGATTTACAGAACTAAATACATGTGATCTTGTGTGAACGTATATGTTTAAATACTACGTTACTTTTATTTATAAAAAAGGCATCCTAAGATGCCTATCTATTCTGTAACAAATTTAAATACATAGTACATAAAAAATAGACAAGATAGATAGGCTAGCCTGCCAGCAACGGATTCTCTCATAAATTTCATAAGTATGACTTTGACAAGCAATGCTAAGAATAACGGTATAAATAGTACCATAGCAAGTTTGATCGCTATGTCATTCATTATTGGATTAAATGGTTCGAAATTAATTATAATATTCACTTACCTTTCTCTTATCGTTCTATTTAAAGAATAAAATTATACAAATAAACTCGCTAAAAAGATACCATAAGGTTCCTTCCTCCAACTGAACAATCTTAATTTTAACCGGTTCTTTTGCAAATATAAGACGCATTTCAGGGAACAATCAGGATTCCTACCGAAATTGTTCTTTTTTGTCATATGCATGGCTTCTACTCCTATATAATATTATCCTTTATAACAAAAAAGCACTGCTATGATTTCTAGGAGTATTGAAAATGTTCTATCGTACTAAATTCACTTTATAAATAGAACATATAATAAAAGACCTTGCTACACAAAATAGCAAGGTCTAGATATAGTAAAATAAGCACCTTAGAGATTTATAGGTGCTTTTATTTAAATTCATTTCCACAAAATAAAATGTAAAAAACTAAAAAAGCAAAAAGGACACTTTTTTAGTTTTTTAGCTTCCCAGCACAAATTTGAAAAAAGATTTCAAGCTATCCTTCACTATCTTTAAATTTTCCTCTTAAATTCTTCTCAAAGATAACCCTATTATCTTCCATCTTATTATAAGTTTGAAATAAAGCTTCTCTTTTCTTTTTTCTTACCCTTGGTTCTGGAGGATAACATGACGGACATTTTGCAGCCCCTTCATGTCTAGCTTTGACCATTGCTTTATATTCATGTCCACACTTACCACAAATCCACCATGCTCTTTCGTTACATCTGGTAGATGTCTCCTCTGGTGTTGTTACACCATATACTTCTTTATTCTTTGTAGGATGCCATTCTTTTGCTATTTCTGGGTTATGAAGAGCAATTGACTGTTGATACTTTTCACAAGTTCTACATCCCTTACCATTTTTCACTCTTAAATTTATTTTTTCTCTCCACATATGACCTTCTTTACAAACCCACATTACTTCTTCATTTGAAGTATAAATTGCCTCATATGGATTTCGGAATTTCTGCCGATAACATGTGTCAAAGATACAAAACTCCTTTGCTATCTCTGGATACATTGTTGCTAATGAGTTGTCTTTGCAAACTTTCTTATTTGAACAGTATGGACACACAGTTTTATCATGAAGTCTACTTCTAACAGACTCCTTCCACTCATGACCCTTACCACATATCCACCATCTAACATTCCAATTCTCTTCATCAATCATCTCATTATCAGGTGTTACATCTGCATTTCTTTTGAAATTCCATTGCTTAGATAAATCTGGATCAATACATCTAAGTGATTTAGCTTCTATTTTATTAACATTGTTTAATTTATCTAGCTGCTGCTTTTTCTTCATACACTTTGGACAAAGCTCATCTTCAACTTTCAGCCTATCATTAGGAGTTGATCCCCAAACATGTCCCTCAGAGCACTCCCACCAAATATATTCGTAACTTCCATATGTAATATCTTCAGGATTCAAGTGACCATTCTTGATAGGATGCCATTCACTTAACAGCTTTTTAGAAAGACCTGTATTTATAAGTAAATTAATCATAGTATTCTCACCTCTATTTTTCTGATTCAATCCACCATTTGTCTGCGTTCAATTCTTCTGTAGTCATCTCATACTCATCTAATTTAACAATTTCATTTTCCCTATTAAAAAAGCAAGGCTTTACAAATATAGAAGCATTTCTATAACTATAACTTTCACCTTTATACGCTTCAATTTTAGAAATTTCTAGCTTATAAACATATAATGGATGTGAATATATTTGTCCAACTTTAAAAGTTTTATCACTATTGTTTTCCGAAGAAATCTCTTCAACTATCACTTTACTTGGAGTACCATGGAAATGACTATCCCACATTACGTTTCACCCTAACTTTAAATTTATTTAATTCTATTGTATCAGAATATTCACACGTGCAATTAGGAAAAAGGTATAATTTTATCATTATTTTCATCTATTATAATAAAATAAGTTAAAGATATTACTGGCTAAGTAGTTAAGAGTTTTTTGTCCTATGTTCAAAAGGTTTAGACTTTCATGTCCTGTTATTAAGACATGAAAGTACCTACAAAATTTATAATAATGGCTATTTATCAAAGATTCTTTATAAGTTTTTAGTTTAGAGTTTTTTGGAACTTGATTGGATAAGAAAATCAAGTTCCAAAACTTTATTGATATACAGAACTAAATACATGTAATCTTGTGTGAACGTATAGGCTTAAATACTACATTACTGTTATTTATAAAGAAAAGACATCCTAAGATGTCTTTCTACTCTGTAACAAATTTAAATACATAGTACATAAAAAATAGACAAGATAGATATGCTAGTCTGCCAGCAATCGATTCTCTCATAAATTTCATAAGTATGACTTTGATAAGCAAGGCTAAGAATAACGGTATAAAAAGTACCATAGTAAGTTTGATCGCTATGTCATTTATTGTTGGATTAAATGGTTCAAAATCAATTATAATATTTACTTACCTTTATGCAACTTCTTATTTATATAGTTTAATATAAATAAACTCGCTAAAATGATACCATAAAGTTCCTTTCTCTAACTGAACCACCTTAATTTTAACCGGTTCTGGTGCAAATATGCATGGCCTCTACTCCTATATGATATTACCCTTATATAACCAAAAAAAGCAACGCTATGGACGCTTTAGCCTACATATTCTTCAACTTTACTAAAGATACCATTAATAGATGGAGGGGTATAATTATAATCGTTATCAGTGAACATTAAAAAAGATGATTCCGATTGAATATCGGAACCATCTTTTCCGGGCTTGATTTTTCAGTTTTTTTTTATTAAACTGTCCATTTTAAAGGGTACATTTCAGTTGACTCCGCACCTTTTTAAAAATAATTTATATGAATGTAAATCGCCTTTAACACCACAGTAAAATCTATAATATCAATGTTACATCTTACTACTTTGTATCCCATTTTTCTAAATGGAAGTAGAACAATACCCCATCTTTTGTATTAGTTACACCGTACTTTACATTATGTAAATCTAATATATTTTTTACAATTGAAAGTCCAAGACCCGTTCCACCATATACTCTTTTTCTTGATTTATCCACTCTATAGAATTGATCCCATATTTTATCTATGTTTTCTTCTGCTATATGTGCCCCTTTATTTTCAAACCCTATATATACGTCATGTTGTTTCTCGTTTACATCTATCACAATGGTTCGATTCGCATCTGTATAGCGAATCGCGTTGGTAAACAAGTTTGTTATGACCTGTTCTAACAGATGTGTTTTACCTTTAACACAAACATTATCTATATTTAATTTGATGTGTAGTGATTTTTCTTTAATTTGAACTTGTAAATCTTTTGCTGCCTTTTGAATTAAATTCCCTATATTAACCTGCTCCATCTGTATTTGGTACGTTCCGGATTCATATTTAGCCAAATTCAACATTTCATCTATTAACACATTCATTTTCTCTATTTCTTTTTCTAATGCTTCCCAATAATATTGATTCATTTCAGGCGCGATTCCATCTTGCAGCATAGATGCAGATATTTGCATGACACTGAGTGGCGTTTTTAATTCATGCGAAACGCCTGCAATGAAATCTTTTCGTGTCTGTTCTAATTTTTTCTCTTTTTCTAAGTCTGTTTTTAACTGATTGATATATCCTTCCATTCTTTCTGAGAGTTGATTAATATTAGAGGAAAGCTCACCAATTTCATTTTTTGATTTGATAGAAAGCTTATCTTGAAATTGAAATTGCATTATTTTTTTCGTTGCTTCATTAATTTTTAGTAATGGTTTGGTAATAATTCTTGAATAATATAAACATACAACCAGCGATAGAATCAGCACAAATGCTATAATATATATAATAATCACTCATTACATCTGTCACTTTTGTAATCGGTTGTAACGAAGACAATGTATAAATGAATTCATTTACTTGTCCATTTTGCATGAGTGGTTTTATCGTTTCTAGATACTTGATTCCATCTATACTGATTTCATTCTGAACCCATTCGTCTCCTTGTAATTTCACTTTATCGCTGATCCATTCCGATTGAAATTGCAAAATACGATTTGCAAACACCTCATTACTATACAATGTATTATTCATTTTTGAATTGAAGTAAACTGGGAAATTTATCTCTGTTACAATTCCCTCTAAGAAATAATATTTCTCACTTTCTTCTTTTGAAAAAACCTTCATACCATTTTTAGCACCAGACATCATATATTTATCAATCTGATAATAAGTAGGTGCAACAAAATTTCCATCATAACCTTTTATTCTCAATGTTGTAGGAATCACTATGTCTTTATTCGATCTTTTACTTACTGTATCCATGATAGCTAGTTTAGTCGTTTTATTGAGTAAACTTGTAATTAATATACTGAAATTAGGATCCATATCTTTCTTTGCATTGATTAAATTATTAAACACAACCTTAGAGGATCGACTCGAATCATTTTTATCAACTGTTTTTATATAATGATCTCCTGATGGTAATTTCTTGATATTGGCTTCTTTATCGAGCCTAGCAATCATAATACCCTGCTGATTAGCATACGAGAGTTCCTTCCTCTGGAGTGTATTTTCATCCTGTTTATGAGCTTCATAAAATGTATAGTACCGTTGTAATTGCTTCTGAACATTTTCTTTTTCTTTATCTATATATAAGTATTTCATCACATACATTTGTCCGAAAAAGATAGCTGCGATAATCATGCAACATAGTAAAAAGGTAAGAGAAAATAACTGAAACACAATCTTCTTTCTCATCATTTTTCTACCTCAAATTTATAACCCGTACGAACAACTGTAATAATGTGTTTTGCTTTCTCACCAAGTTTTAATCGTACATTACGCATATGTGCAGTTAGTGTTTTATCATCTCCATCATAATCGTATCCCCAAATATTTGTGATTAACTGCTCTCTTGATAGTACTTGTTCCTTGTGTTGCATTAAAGAGTGTAAAATTTCATATTCTGTATGTGTAAAATCTATTTTTTGTCCATCTATTGAAACAGAACGTGCTGATTTATCTAAGCGAATACCACATAAATTAATACAGTCCTGATATTGTACTTGTTGATTTGTATCTTTGAACAAACGTTTTGCTCTCGCTAATAAAATAGACGGTTTAAATGGTTTTGTTACATAATCGTCTGCCCCAAGTTCAAATCCAAGTAACGTATCATCTTCATCACTTCGTGCCGTTAATAGGATAATAGGAACATTAGAATTCTTTCGAATACGTCTACACACTGACCATCCATCCATTAATGGGAGCATAATATCCAAAATAACTAAACTGATATTATGCTCTTGTTCAGCAAACAAATCTAGCCCAATTTGACCATCTTCCGCTGTAATTACTTCATATCCATCATGCGAGAAATAATGGGCTACAGTCTCTCGGATAATCTGTTCATCTTCAACTATTAAAACTTTTTTCATCTCTATTCTCATCCAATCTACGTTCGTTTTACATTGAAACTGTCATCGCTTGTCTTCCCATTTGAATCCAGGCTTGTTCAAAACTATTCCGATCAATTGCTCTGTGTTTGTCCTTCTTTAGTGGATCGTTAATATATACATATTGTTCATCATAATCGGTCACAACGACACTATGCTGGTGATATGTCACTTTCATTTCTCCTGCATCTGTACGCCATGTATAAAATTCATCATCAGGTAACCGTTTAAAACGGGCATTTGTTAATACCCATACAGGTTGCCCTCTGTCTATCGCCTCATATATTTGCTGAGGTTCTTTGTGACTTAGATCCTTCACTTTCTCTTCTGAAACATACTCCTTTGCCAATTCTAAAATCGGCTCTACATAAACACCTAGTCCAGGTTTATCAAATGTAGCTATATCCCCAATAAACCCTTTGTGCATATTCCCCTTTATACCCTTTCCCTGAAATGGTACAGACTTTATCTTTGCAGCGAGTTCCATCTTATCGACTTGTACACCTGAAAATTGCAACACCATAGCAAGGCTCGTTACTTCACAACCTCTCATCAATTCTGGTTTTTGTAGAATCAGCGGCACATCCAATGGCCTTACTATCACTTTTTCTTGCTCTATGGGCCTATTTTCTTTTTCAAGTACCTTTTCTGATTCTACTGATTCATTTCTCATATATTCTACTTCTGATTTTGCATTCTCCTCTTGTGGTATTGCAGGTTGTATTTTAGTAAATATAGGAATATCACCATGTGACATACCAATGTTTGTATTTAATACTGATAGTGTAAATACAAACAGGGTTGTTTTTCTAAATGGATTCATCATTATCTCTCCTCGATGCTTTATAAGGAGAGTGTAATTTGTTTATATTTAGATAAAATCATATTTATAGAAAGACAAAGTAAAATTCATATCAAGATTATATAAAGATAATTGCTTTACGTATTAATCTTATGTGCTACAAATATTGCTTTCAACAAGCAATATTTAACTTCTTTAAGTTCACGTTCTAATTTTTCGTACTTTGCAAAAAGTCCTCGAATTCTTTTCATTAAAGTATAATCTTCGAGATTTTAGGTATGTGGTTTGATTATTATTTACAAATCCTATTGCTATATGGTAATTACTATTTATCAACAATTATTTGTGAGATTTTAGTTTAGACTTTTATGTCTTTCTACACTTGTACATGGACATAAAATAGATACTTTTTAGAAGAGAAAGTATCCATTTTCATGAATATCTTTTGTTACTTATGTAGAATTAAATTTTAGTTGAATTTCACATTTAATTAGGTTTTACTATTTAGTTTTGTTTCAAATGCAGTTAAATTAGTTGAAGCCTTACTAAAATTTGGTTCAGAAAGTTGTTTAGGTCTTCGTACTTCTGTCTTCTATTGGAGCTACACCTTGTATCTCTTGTAATATAGAATTTGCTACATTTTCTCTATAAAATTCTTCAACTATATTTTTCAAATAAATACAATTTCTTTATTCCTTGAATAAAATCAATAACTCGGCATACAATACCTCTGCATCGAGCAGTTAGACTGGGCTAACTGCTCTTTTATTGAATAAATTTTTAGGGCATGTTAACAATATAGGTAATCCAAGTTTGAATACGAATAAACATTGTATTCATAGTATTTACTAGAGCAGTTAGTTTTTTCTAGCTGCCTTTTTGAGTTTTTCCGAATAAAATTCTAAATTATGTGTTCACGAGTAATAATGGTAGATAAAGAAATAGGAATTCATCATTTATTTAGTTGAGTGGATATGCAGGGGAATTTACTCCGTTATTGGATAAGGACGGAAAGTCAATGTTAAAACTATATATTCGAATAAAACAATTTATATTATTCAACTATATGGTAGCTTTAGTTTCACAAGGAAATAAACAACTTTATTATCTGTTTTGATTTCAGAAGTAAAGCTGAACTTAACTTTTTTAAAAGGAGATACTACAATTTAAGCAGTGCCTCCTTTACGTTTTTATAAGTGAGTTTTAATGACCTTATTGTTTCTATTCATTATGTCCAATGCTATAGATGGGCTGATGCAGCTTGAATTCACAGTGACTTCTTTAATTTTGTTTTTCCTTTTCTTCTAGGAATGAGCAGTTAGTTTTCTGCTGAATGCTCTTTTATATTAACTTGTTTGTCATCATATATTACGGATATGTAGCTATTAACTCATAGGGTCTTCTTTTAAAGAGCACTTGTACCTAGTGCTCTTTTTAGTTTCCTTATTTAGCTCACTTTTAATTTTACATAATATTTTTAATTCCGTTTATACTATAGTTGTAACTTTAAGTTACAACGTATTGTGGGTATCGTTATTGTTGGACAATAAAGCAGTTAGTTCATTGAGCTAGCTGCTTTATTATTTAAATAATAACAACATTAAACCTCTCCCTATAAATTGTTATTCATAACATCATTAGTTACTATATTTTAGTTTTATTTCCCACTTTTCCAGCATATTCTTTAAGAAGGGTGTTTAGCTAAAAAAGTTACCTCCTTATCGATGAGCACTCACTTATGTAGTGCTCCTTTTCATGCTGTACAATTCTGTTTTACTTGTATAATTATATATAGTTTCTTTTTTGAACCTCCCACATTCTTTTTTACAAGTTGCAATGAAACAGTTAGCTTTTTTCTAACTATCCTGTTTTTATTTTTCACTTTTTAGTTAAACGTACATATATTAACTTTGAACAATGGCCAATAGGATACTTAACCTACCTCTCTAAGAGCACATTTATATCTGTGCTCTTTTTTGAGTCACTTTAAAATAACGATTTTGTTTAGTTATCATTTGATTAATCATATTTAAAATTTTTTAACATATCTTAATTTTAATCAGGAATTACACTACCCCCCAGTAGATCTGTAGTTCCTGTAATTGAGCCTATAACTCTGATTAGAACCTGTTATAAACAACAGGTTCTATTTATGGTCATTCTTCATCCCCATCGTTGCGATAGGTAAGACTTTGAAGTTATCTCCATCTTTTGCGCCACTTAACACTGTACGTGCGAAATTCACTACATTCAAACACCTCTAGGCTACATTAAGCAATACAAACTTTATTAATGTATTCATTTCTAGCTTGAAGATAAAAAAATTCATGATTCCACATATTTATATTCTCTATCCATTTTGGATACTTTAAAAATGGATACTTATTTTATACATATTTTACTTGTATGATTTTAATCAAAATGTGAGGTGGTCGTTTATGATAAAAGGCTATGCAGCATTGCTTATTATAGATGTACAAGTGGGTTCATTTAAAGAAGAAAGAATGCTATATAAAGGAATTGAATTATTAAAAAACATTCAATTGTTAATCCATAAAGCTCGTACTGTCCAAGCGCCTATTTTTTACATGAAGTTTAATGGGAAAACAGGATCTTTATTAGAGCATGGAAATCCGGAATGGGCAATTCATGAATCTGTAGCTCCACTATCTGAAGATATCGTTCTTGAAAAAAACCACCCTGATTCATTTCATGAAACAAGTCTTCAACAAGAATTGAATAAAAGGGACATCGA
The DNA here is from genome assembly GCF_027716745.1 of Bacillus cereus group sp. Bc010. Lineage (NCBI taxonomy): Bacteria > Bacillati > Bacillota > Bacilli > Caryophanales > Bacillaceae > Bacillus > Bacillus cereus group sp. Bc010. The sequence goes on along the minus strand of NZ_JAQFUY010000031.1, from coordinate 18,006 downwards.
ACACATTGTGATTACAGGCGTTCAGTCTGAAATATGTATAGATGCGACGTGTCGACGTGCATATAGCTTAGGGTATGATGTTACTCTTGTTGAAGATGGGCATAGTACATATGACACTACATTATTATCGGCATCCCAAATTATTAAGCATCATAACGATATAATAGGTGAATGGTTTGCTGATTTGAAAAAAGCTCAGATAATTGAATTTTAATTAATCTTGAATAGGTTTTTCTTGATAGATATAGTACGAATCATTTAAATTTAGCTAAGGTATTAATCCTGTTTCCTATTATTAAATATATGTTTTACTGTATGCGATAATGTAATAATTATATTCTAATAATTAAATGCCCCTTTTAGGGCTACAGACACACCGTTATTAAGTAACAAAAAGCTTATTTTTTTCATTTTGGGGTAATTCTAAATTCTTAAGTTGATGGGCATGTGGTGCTATCCAAAAGTCAAAATAAACAAAATAGAGGAACAAATGCAGTTTTATAAATCAATGTTTGTGTCCCTGGAGTTTCCTTTAATGTTAATATTAACTGATTTAAAAATAGCCCTTGTTACTATTAAATTCCTTCCAATGATTAAGGAAGGAATTTATAGTTCAATTATACATGTTCCTTTTGATTGTTTATATGCATATCGTATTTTGACCAAAACTATATGCAAATGAGGTGAAAAAATGCCCATTACGAATCGATTTTCTACCACTACTAACGGGGCACTTGCGATTACAGGGAACACACTAGGTTTAAGTAAAATTAGTAACCAAAACCGTGCTGGTACAATCGGGGCAATTGGTGCATTCGTAACTACGAATACCGCTTTACAAGTACCTACTTTTCCTGCTGGTACAACGTTAAACTATACACAAAATAGTTCTACCGCTGTATTAAATATCCCTGCTGGTAGTACGATTCTTTACGCAGAACTCGTTTGGGGTGGAAACTATTTATCTCGTGATCAAAACATTACGAGTGTTTTAGGAAACCCTGTTTCTTTTACTACACCTGTTTCAACATACCCAATTACCCCTTCGGCTGTTACAGCTTCAAATCAAACTTTCGTTTCTGGATCTGTCACATTTGGATTCTATACACGTTCTGCAGATGTAACATCTCTCGTTCAAGCTGCTGGATCTGGCTCTTATACAACTGGCTCTGTCCCTGGACTTGTTGATCCTTTAGATGCTTCTAATGGGGCTATCAATTCTTCTGGATGGACGCTCATTGTCGCTTATCAAAATGGGACATTGCCAGCAAGAAACTTAACCATTTATGTAGCGGGTAACCGTGTTTCTGCTGATACCGGTAGTGCAGATGTAGCTGTTTCAGGATTTTTAACACCTTCCGGAGGACCTGTAAGCGGACGATTATTTTTGAGTTCTACCGAAGGGGATGCTGATTTAATTGGGGATCAGGCTCTATTCGGACCAAATTTCAGTTCATTAAACGCTTTATCCGGACCAAATAATGCCATAAATAATTTCTTCGGTTCCCAAATTAATAATGCTGCAGGAAACTTAGATACAACAGGGACATTTGGAACGCGAAATCAAAGTGCTTCTTCAGGTACAAACATCTCTGCAGGAAGACAAGGCTGGGACATTACTTCCATTGATATTTCTCCCTATTTAACAAATTCTCAAGTATCTGCCGCAATCCGTTTAACAACTAACGGAGATGCATACATGTTAAATACAGTCGGTTTACAAATTAATATAAACTCACCTAATATACAAGCAACGAAAAGCGTGAATAAAAGTGTAGCTACAATTGGAGACATTCTCACTTATACAGTTACTATCCCTAATACCGGACTTCTTCCCGCCAATAACGTTATTTTGACAGACATTCTCCCTAATGGGACTTCCTTTATACCTGGCACTGTAATGGTAGATAACATACCACAAACAAATGCAAATCCTGCCGCTGGTATATCTCTTGGAACAATCAATAATGGTGCTTCTCGTACAGTAACTTTCCAAGCGACTGTCGTTTCTCTGCCAAATCCAAATCCGATTTCTAACACTGCTAATATTACATTTCAATATACACCAATCGCCGGTGGAACGACCTTTAACGGTCTTGCAACAAGCAACTCTGCTGGAACACAAGTTAACCTCGCAGATATTAATGGCACAAAATCAGTTAATAAACTTTTTACCGATATTGGTGAAACGCTAACTTACAGTATTGCCTTAGCTAATATAGGAAATATCGCTGCAACAAATGTTATATATACGGACCCGATTCCTAGCGGGACTACTTTCATTCCAGGGAGCGTAACTGTGAACGGAGTTACCCAAGCTGGCGCAAATCCCGCTACTGGTATATCAATTGGATCTATTGCTGCTAATTCTACGACTACGGTTTCATTTCAAGTATTCGTTCCTTCTATCCCGCAAACAAATCCCATATTAAATAGTGGTACAACAACTTATCAATACATTCCTGTGCCAAATCAACCGGCAGTAAGCGGGACTGATACGACGAATATTGTCTCCACTCAAGTGAATAATGCTACTGTAACAATGACGAAAGCAGTAGATAAAAATTTTGCAGATATTGGTGATATACTAACGTACACCGTTTCCTTTACAGGTACAGGTAATACGAATGCAAACAATGTTATTTTTACAGATGTCATTCCTACTGGAACAACTTTTGTTCTCAACAGTGTAACAATTGATGGCACGACACAAGTGGGCGCAAATCCCGCTAACGGTGTGAACATTGGATCCATCCCAACTGGTACAACAAAAAATGTTTCATTTCAAGTAGTAGTAAATACAATACCCGCGTCAAACGTCGTATTTAATGGATCAAGCGCTTCTTATCAATATACCGTCAACCCTAGCCAATCACCAGTTACAAAAAACATTTCTTCTAATCTCGTTTCCACTCAAATTAATAATGCGAATGTAACATTAACAAAATCAACTAACAAACAATTTGCCACAATTGGCGAAACGATAAGTTATACAATCCTTATTACAAACAGTGGAAATACAGCTGCAACTAACGTACAGCTAACAGATTCACTTCCAAATGGAACGATATTAACACCAGGTTCGGTAACACTCAACGGTGTTTTACAAAATGTAGATTCACTCGTTTTCGTACCTATTGGTACAATACCAGGAGGAGCTACTTTCACCTTATCCTTTCAAGTAACAGTCATCAATATTACGACCCAAAATCCTATCATTAATAACGCCTTCGCTTCTTATCTATATACTGTAAATCCAAGTTTGCCACCGACTTCAAAAACAGCAAATTCTAATTCTGTTACATCAACAATTAGACTAGCAAATCTCCATGCTAATAAATCTGTAGATAAAACGTTTGCGGAAGTTGGTGATGTATTAACTTACACCTTTGCTCTTACTAACGATGGAAATGTTGCAGCGAACAATGTATTACTATCTGATTCAATTGCGAATGGAACCGCTTTTGTCCCAAACAGCGTTATAGTTAACAGTGTTACTCAGCCAGGCGTTACACCAGCTAGCATCAATATTGGTAGCATCAATGCTAATACTACAATTACAGCTTCATTCCAAGTAGTAATCACTAGCATTCCAAATCCAAACCCTATTTCAAATAGCGCTTCCATCTCCTATAACTTTATCGTTGATCCAAACACTTCACCTGTAAGTAAGAACACTACTTCAACCACTACATTTACTCAAGTAAACGATGCAAATGTCATTTCAGCCAAAACAGTGGATCGAGCGTTCGCTACCGTAGGGGATATATTAACTTATACTGTTACTTTGACGAATGCAGGAAGTGTTTCTGCTGATAGCCCTACTTTCGTAGATACGAATCCAGACGGTACTACCTTTATTCCAAATACTTTTCTTATTAATGGTGTACTTCAAAATAACGCAGATCCAAATATAGGTGTTCCACTACCTTCCATTGCTGCTAATGGCTCACTTACTGTCTCTTATCAAGTAACCGTCACCTCTTTACCAACACAAAATCCAACATTAAATTCATCTAGTACACAGTATAGCTTTATTCTAAATCCGGGCGATCCACCAACTATAGAAACATCTGTAAGTAACACTGTAAGTACACAAATTAATTTAGCAAATGTAGTGATTGTCAAAGAAGTAGATTTAACTATCGCCGATGTCGGGCAACCAATCACATATACAATTTCTTTAGCTAATCTTGGCAATACTACAGCAAATAATGTTATTGTTACCGATATAATCCCTAATGGCTCCACTATCGTACCAAATAGTATTTTTATAGGTGGTACTTTACAACAAGGTGCAGACCCTAGTACCGGTCTTCAAGTCGGCTCCATTCCTTCAGGTGGTTTTACAACGATTGTTTTTCAAATAAGTGCAAATAGTTTACCTTCACCAAATCCAGTTCAAAATAGCGCTGCACTTCAATATAGCTTTATCGCAGATCCAAGTTTACCTGCCGTTGTCAGAAACGCTACTAGCAATATAGTAACGACGCAAATTAATACTGCTAATATTGTTGCCACAAAACTAACAAGTACAAATTTCGCTGATGTTGGCGCTGTCATAACGTATGCAACAATTTTAACAAATAACGGCAATATCCCTGCTTCTAACGTAACGTTTACAGATATCATTCCAGCTGGTACCATCTTCCTTCCTAATACTGTAACGATTAACGGTGTCCCTATAGCAAATGCAAACCCTGCTAATGGCATTTTAATTGGGACGATAGGAGCGAATTCATCACGTACTGTTGCATTCCAAGTTTCTGTACCAACTATTCCTAGTCCAAATCCGATTACGAATCAATCGAGCACTACATTCCAATACACATACGACGCATCCAAATCAGTTGTAACGCAGATGGTGGCCTCTAACACCGTACAGACAACTATTAATAACGCTACGATTGCCGCTGTAAAATCGGCAGATAAACACTTTGCTAACGTAAATGATATTATTACGTATACAACTACTTTAACGAATAACGGGAACACACTTGCATCAAATGTAATTTTTACAGATGTAATTCCAAACGGAACATCATTTATTCCTAATAGTGTAACAGTAAATGGGAATACACTCCCTAATACAAATCCAGCAAGTGGGATTGCAATTGATCCAATAAACCCTAATACAAGTGCAACAATCTCATTTCAAGTAATAGTAAATTCCATTCCTAGTCCAAATCCAATCCCGAACCAAAGCAATACAGCGTACCAATATGTCATAGATCCTAACTTACCTCCAGCGTCCGCCAATGCGTTAAGTAACGTAATAACAACTCAAATTAATAACGCTACAATCGTCGCTACGAAGTCAGTGAATACACCGACAGCTGCAATTGGGGATATCGTTACTTATACGATTGCAGTTACGAACACAGGGAATATCCCTGCTAGCGCTACAGTTTTAACAGATGGACTCGGTGCAGGCGCCTCATTTGTGCCAAACTCTGTAACTATCGATAATATTCCGCAGCCAGGGTTAGATCCATCACTTGGTATTCACTTAGCAGATATTCCCCCAGGAGATACTGTATTCATTACTTTTCAAGCACAAATTTTAGCGATACCACCTAGTGGCACATTAACAAATAATGCTCTTGTAAATTATGAATATACCGTAAATCCAAACCAATCACCCGCTGTTGGTAGTACAGTTACGAATACGACGGTTACGCCAATTATTGATGCAACTCTTTCTATAAATAAAACTGTCAATTCAAGATTTGCTACTATTGGAGATACACTGACTTTCACTGCTATCATTACTAATTCCGGTAATACTACCGCAAACAATGTTATTTTTACAGATGTAATTCCAAATGGTACATCATTTATTCCAAACAGTTTTACGGTAAATGGAACAACTATTCCTAATGCAAATCCACAAAATGGTATCAATATTGGCAACTTGAATTCAAATGCATCTGCTACACTCAGTTTTCAAGTAAACATTACATCACTCCCAAATCCGAATCCAATCCCAAACCAATCATCGCTTCAATATAGCTTTATTGTAGGTATAAATGAACCGCCAGTTTCACGAACAGTTCAATCTAATAAAACTTTTACACAAGTAAATACTGCTTCCGTTATCGCAACAAAAACTGCAAGCAGTGCATTTGCTGCTGTTGGAGATACAATTACGTATACAACTACCCTCACCAATAGCGGAAATACTACCGCAAACACACCTGTTTTTATCGATATATTACCACCTGAACTTTCATTCGTTCCTGATAGCGTACAAATTAATACCATCCCACAACTTGGATTTAGACCAGATAGCGGGATTTCTTTAGACTCAATTCCAGTTGGAGGAACGACAACAATTAGCTTTCAAGCTATCGTTGGCTCAATACCAGTTACAAATCCAACTTTGAACCAGTCTAGCACGACATACTCGATCATTGTTGATCCTACCCAGCCGCCGGTGACAGAAACAGCTACAAGTAATCCAACTTTAGTTCAAATTAACGAAGCGATTATTCAAGCAACGAAAAGTGTGGATCGACTATTTTCTGACGTAGCACCTGGAAATTCATTTTTAACGTATACTGTTTTATTGGAGAATATAGGAAACACAACTGCTACGAATATCATTTTTACAGATCCGATTCCAAATAATACAGTGTTTATAGCGGATAGCGTTCGAGTAGGCGGGGTTTTATTACCTGGGGTAAATCCAGCGAATGGGGTACCAATTGGGGATATTATTGCAGGAGATTTTACAAACATTACCTTCCGCGTGCAAGTAGTTAGCATTCCAAATCCAATTTTCACAATTGGACCTGGGGGGCCAAACTCACCAGTTGTAAATGGCGCTTCTATTGATTATCAATTTATGACAGGACCTAATTTACCACTCGTTTCAAGAAGTACGACATCCAATCCGGTTTCGACACAAATAAATTCCGGAGAAATTACACTTGTTAAATCTGTAGATAAAACTTTCGCAACAATTGGCGATACAATTTCTTATACGATTACATTAAGTAACCCTGGAAATGTTACTTCACAAAATATAATTTTCACAGATATTTTACCTGACGGAACGACATTCATATCTGGCACTCTTACAAACGATTCTGGTACACAGCAGATCGGAAATCCAGCTAACGGGATTCAGATTGGAAATATAAATCCAAACGGAACGGCTGTGATTACTCTCAACGTACTTGTTACAAATATTCCAAGTATAAATCCAATTTCTAATTCTAGTTCTGTACAATTTTCACATGTGGTCGACCCTAGCCAACCTTCCGTATCACAAATGAATGTATCTAATGCTGTTTCGACAACTATTAATAGTGCAATTTTAACAACCCAAAAAAGTGCTGATAAATCTATCGTTTCAGTTGGAGATACGATTACGTATACAACTACTATTACAAATACAGGAAATACAGCCGCTACGAATATTACTTTCACAAGCGCTATTCCAGCTAGCATTACCTTTATACCAAATTCATTCACGATAAATGGCGTTCAGCAGTCTGGTGCACAACCAGCACTGGGAGTAACTATACCAAATATCGCACCGGGTGAAACAGTAACTGTTACTTTCCAAGTAAATGTTATTTCTGTTCCCCCTTCAAATTCGATTATGGGTAATGACACAATTTTATATTCTTATACTGTCGATCCAAACGGAACTCCTATTACAACTTCTATTTCAACAAATATCGTTACAAACCCGGTACTAGATGCTATGATAACGATGGTGAAATCTGTAGATCAAACACTTGTAACACTAGGTGATACCATTACCTATACGACAATTTTAACGAATAGCGGTAATACAAACGCTACGAATATTACTTTCACTGACCTCATACCAGATGGTACGACGTTTATAACTGATAGCGTTACAATAGATGGCATCACACAAATCGGGCTCAACCCTAATACAGGTATTACAATTGGATTAATTGCTCCTAACAGCTCAATATCTATAGCATTTCAAGTTACCGCTACTTCTACACCAGCCCAAAATCCTATTGCCAATTCCGCTACTGCTTCTTACACATTTATCGCTGATCCTAATGCCCCTATTGTTTCAAGGACCGTTACTTCAAACACAGTGTTCACTACGATTAATACAGCTACCATTCTTTCATTAAAACAAGTCGATAAATCCTTTAGTCGTATTGGAGACACACTCACTTATACTGTCGCTTTAACAAACAATGGAAACTCATCTGCGCAAAATGTTATATTCACAGATACCGTACCGAGCGGAACAGCATTTATTGCAGACACATTTTCTATTAATGGAATTCTTCAAAGTGGTGCAAATCCAGTGAACGGTGTAAATATCGGAACTATAACAGCTGGGACTACAGTAACAATTTCGTTCCAAGTTACTGTAACGTCATTACCAACTGAAAACCCCATTGTAAATTTCTCATCAACATCGTACCAATTAGTCTCACCGCCTGATGCAGAAACTTCAATTAGCAATCCTGTTTCAACGCAAATTAAAGAAGCACTATTATCCATGACGAAAAATGAAAGTGTATCCTTTGCAGATATCGGGCAAACTGCTTTTTACACTACTTCTATTTCGAATATAGGAAATACAGATGCAACTAATATTGTATTCACAGATGTATTACCAAATGGAGTCACATTTGTTCCTAACACATTAACTGTCGATGGTGTTTTACAACCTGACGCGAATCCAAATACAGGTGTATTACTTGCAACACTTCCGCCTAATGAAATATATAGTATCGTCTTTCAAGTTACAGTGAACAGCATTCCCCCTATTAATCCAGCACCAAATACAGCATCAACAACATATGAGTTTACTGTTGATCCTGTTAATCCTCCAGTATTAAGTGCGGCTACTTCCAACACTACGCTTCTTCAAATAAACAACGCGAATATTATAAGTACAAAAACAACAGATCTTACTTTTGCGGATGTTGGTAATACAATAACATTTACACTTAACCTCCCGAATACAGGGAATGTGACTGCAACTGATGTTACCGTTATCGATACGCTTGATAGCAATTTAACTTTTGTTCCAAACAGTTTCACAGTTAATGGGCAAACCATTCCAAATGCTGATTTATCTACTGGTGTAAATATCGGTTCAATTAACGGTGGTACTGCAGCAATTATCACATTCCAAGCTACCGTTACAACCCTACCAATCAACAACCCTATTTCTAATTCAGCTCTTACCACTTATCGTTATATTGTTGATCCAGACCAGTCACCTATTACAACTTCCAATCAATCTAATACAACGACAACACAAATTAATAGTGCTATTCTTACTGCACAAAAAAATTCAAATGTGTCAACAGTAGATATTGGGCAAGATATCATCTACTCCGTTACAATTACAAATAGCGGAAATGTTAATGCAACGAATGTTATTTTTACCGACGTTATTCCAGACGGAACTTCCTTTGAACCAAATAGTTTTACACTTAATGGAACTATTATCGAAAATGCAAACACCATTACAGGTGTCCCAATTGGTGATATCGCGCCAAACGAATCTGCCATTGTAGAATTTCATATTACTTCAAATGAAATCCCGGCTATTAATCCAATTACGAATCAAGCTAGCGTTAGCTTTCAGCATATCGTTAATCCAGATAATCCTCCTGTTTCAAAAAACATTACTTCAAATAGTGTTATCACAACAATTGAAAGTGCTATTTTAACTACTACTAAAATCGGTGATAAAGCTTTTGCAACGATTGGTGATACAATTACGTATACAACTACAATTACGAATACTGGAAATATCCCTGCCAATAACGTTATTTTCTCAGACCCGATACCATCGTGGACACAATTTGTTGCCGGATCCGTTATTGTTGATGGCACTCCATTACCATCCACTTCTATTACCAGCGGTATTGGCATAAATACGATCATTCCAAATCAAACTGTAACAATCATATTCCAAGTTCAAATCGTAAGCAATCCATCAACATTCACACCTGAACTCCAAAACTTAGCATTTGTTAACTTCCAATATAACGTAGGCAATGCATTACAGGCTCAGCCTGGCAATGTGGAAACGAACGTCTTCGTTACTTCTATTCATTCAGCAATACTTTCAGCTGTAAAAACTGCTAGTACAGCCTTTGCGAATATTGGAGACACGATCACTTATACAGTTTTAATACAAAATAGCGGCAGTACAAACGCTACGAATGTAAATTTCTCAGACCTCATTCCAGCTGGAACGACCTTTATTGAAAATAGTTTTGCCGTAAATGGAAGTACCATTCCAGGTGCAAATCCAAATAACGGAGTTAATATCGGAACCGTTAGTACGAACAGTTCCTTAACCGTTACTTTCCAAGTCATAGTTACATCTACTCCGCCTTCAAACCCAATTACAAACGTTGCATCCGTTCAATACGAATTTCTTGTTGATCCGACTTCTCCTCCTGTTACAGGCACAATTACTTCTAATAGTGCTTCTACACAAATTAATAATGCTACTGTTACAACGGTTTTAGAAGCAAATCGAACAATTGTATCTATCGGAGATATAATTACGTATACAGCAACATTAACAAACACTGGAAACTTCCCTGCAAACTCGGTATTACTCATTAACGGTGTTCCTGAAGGGGCATTATTTGTTCCCAATAGTGTTACGCTTAACGGAATTTCACTTCCAGATGCAAGTCCAACTCTCGGTATTCCAGTTGGCATTATCGCACCAGGTGATTCTGCTACAATTACGTTCCAATTTCTTGCAAACTCTATTCCGCCACAAGGAGCAATTATAAATCAAGCACTTACAAGTTACACATATATTGTCGATCCAAGTCAACCTCCAGTTACAGCAACATCTTCATCTAATACGGTTAATACAGCTGTCGTTGATGCATCACTATCTGTAATTAAAAATACAGATTCCCTCGTACAGTCTACTGACGGTACAATCACTTACACTGTAGTCGTTCAAAATAACGGGAATACAACTGCAAATACAGTTACTTTAACAGATTTGGTCCCAGAGGGAACTGCATTTATTCCGGATAGTGTGACCATTAATGGTGTTTCAGCTCCAGGTACTGATCCAAACGTAGGGATCTCATTAAACTCCATTGCACCTTCGGAAATCGTCACCGTCACATTCCAAGTTATCGTTCAATCCATTCCAAGCGTGAATCCAATTTCTAATATAGCTCGTATTGACTATACTTTTATCGCTGATCCAACTGCTCCTATCATCTCTCGAACAATTACGTCTAATCCAGCTTTCACACAAATTTCGGATGCGAATGTTCTTTCTTTAAAAGCAGTCAATGCACAACAAGCAACAACAGGTGATATTTTGACCTATACGATAACGCTAGAAAATACCGGAAATATTCCAGCTACGAATCTCATATTTTCAGATACGCTTCCAGAAGGGACTACATTCGTAGACAATAGTTTTACACTTAACGGAACAACTATACTTGGTGCCAATCCAAATGTAGGTGTTACTTTGCCTAACCTAGCAGCAAACGCTACTCACCTTATTGCTTTCCAAGTTCTTATTAACGATCCATTCTCGCAACAATCGATTACAAATCAATCTAATACAACATATACAATTCAACCAGATCCAGGGCAACCGCCTATTACTGAAACATCTACAAGTAATATTGTCATTACAAATTTCGTGCAAGCACAATTAACAATTACAAAAACGTCCAATCCAATAACTGTAGATATTGGCGGAACTATACTTTATATTTCTGAAGTGAAAAATAGCGGCAATGTTGACGCAATAAATATTATTTTTACAGATTCGATTCCAGTTGGGACTACATTCGTTCTCGACAGTGTCACAATTAACGGTGTACTTCAGCCTGATGCAAATCCCGAAAACGGAATACCAATTGGAAAGATTCCACCAAACAGTTCCAAAACAATACTATTTCAAGTACAAACAAATAATCCACCTACTGAAACCGAAATTGTAAATCAATCTTCAGTAACTTACCAATATATAAGTATTCCTACAGCTCCACCAGTGAATCGCTCTGCAAATTCTAACATTGTTACAACATCACTTCAAAATGCGAATATTATTTCCGTTAAAAGCGCAGATGTAACTTTCGTCTCCATCGGGCAATTTATTACCTACACAAATACACTACAAAATATCGGAACGGTTCCAGCTAACAATACGGTGTTCATTGACAACATTCCAGAAGGGACAATATTCATTGAAGATAGCTTATCAATAAATAATGTCATTCAGCCTGGTACGAATCCTGAAAATGGAGTAACTCTCGGCACGATACAACCAGATGAAACAGTCACTATTTCATTCCAAGTACAACTTACAAATATACCTGAAGACAATACAGTCATTAACATCTCAGACACTTCATATGAATACCAAATTGACCCTAGTTCTCCAATTATTCAGCGTAGATCATTATCAAATACAGTAAACACGGAAGTCCGTACAGCAAATGTTAGTGCAATTAAATCTGCTAACAGATCCATTACACGCATCGGTCAAATTATCACATATACCATCGCAGTTACAAATGCTGGTACAGTACCTATTACAAATACTCTCCTAATTGACGCAATCGCTGCTGGCACCACATTCGTTCCAGATAGCATTCTTGTAGATGGCATACCAAGACCTAACGAAAATCCAAGTACCGGAATCTCACTTAATATTATCCTTCCAAACAATACAATTATCGTTACATTCCAAGTAAATGTAGACTCGATACCTTCTCAAAATAACATGAATAATATCGCCGTCATCCACTATGAGTATCAGCCAGACCAAAGCTTACCACCAATTTCAGAAACGACATCTTCCAATACTACAAATATACAATTTATTGATGCCATTCTTATCGCTACAAAATCCGCTAATACAGTATTAGCTAATATTGATGAAACTATTGAATATACAGTACTCATTCAAAATAACGGATCCACTACAACTAACTCCATCTTTTTTACTGATATTATAGAAGATGGAACAGTATTTATTTCGGGGAGTGTAACAGTTAACAACACTGTACTTCCTGCAGCAGATCCGAATATCGGCTTTTCCATCCCGAATATCACATCAGGTCAAGTAGCTACAATAACATTCCAAGTTTCGGTTACGAATTTACCTGCTGCAAACCCAACACCTAATACTGCAAACATCGTCTACGACTTTATTTTCAACCCTGACTTTGCACCAATTCAAAAATCGACTACTTCCAACACTACTTTCGTTCAAATTAATGATGCTGATATCGTTTCACTTAAAACTGTTGATTTGACTTCTGTAACAATTGGTGATGTTTTAACTTATACAACAACTTTAACAAATACAGGGAATACGGATGCTACTGCTCTTGTATTTACAGACAATATTCCTGGTGGAACAACCTTTATAGACGGTAGCGTTTTAGTAAATAACATTCCGCAGCTTAATGCCAATCCAAGTACCGGTATATTGTTAGGAACGATTGCTCCTAACATTTCTATCCCAGTCACATTTTCTGTTACTGTCGTAGCGCTTCCAGCTAGTGGTCGTATTCAAAATCAATCCACTTCTCGTTATACAATTAATAGCGAAGAACAAATATCAACTAGTAATATTACCTTCACTGAAGTTATTTCTGCTAATATAATTGCAACAAAAACAACGCCTATCCAATACGCTGACCTACAAACGATTATCCCTTACACTATTTCCATCACAAACAATGGGAATATACAAGTGGAAAATATTATCGTTACAGATATCATCCCAGCAAATACGAGCTTTATAGAGAATAGTGTTATTGTGAATGGAAGCGCTCGTCCAAATGATAATCCACTTAGCGGGATACAACTTGATAACATTCCGCCTAATACGACAGCAACTATTCTATTCCAAGTACGGGTTACTTCAATTCCGCAAACAAATCCAATCTCTAATACGAGTACAATTGAATACCAATACACGTTACCAAACCAGCCGCCTATTACCGAAACTATTATTTCATCAGCTGCCGTAACAACAATTAATCATGCGACTTTGAATAGTAATAAAACTGTTGACCTTGCATTTGCAACGGTTGGTGATGCGTTAACGTATACGATTACACTAAATCAAACCGGTAATGTTGCAGTAAATGATGTAATCATTCAAGATATTATTCCTCAAGGTACTACGTTTATAGAAAATAGCGTCATTGTAAACGGAGAAACTCTTCCAGGAGTGAATCCAGTAAGCGGCATACCAATTGGTACTATAATTGTAGATGGAGATGCTATCGTTTCATTCCAAGTAACTGTGACTACTATTCCAACACCAAATGAACTAAACAACAACGCAATTACTACTTTTAACTATATAGTCAACCCAAATAACGTACCCGTTACAAATACGACTACAACAAATACCGTCACAACTACTGTCCAAAATGATAATGTCATTGCCATAAAATCTGTTGATGTAACGAATGCCTTACCTGCTCAAACTTTAACGTATACAATTACGATTATGAATAGCGTTAATGTAACGATTGAAGACCTTCTTGTTATAGACACCATACCAATAGATACGACTTTTGTTGCTGGTAGTGTTACGATTAACGGAATCAATCAGCCTAATGAGAATCCGGAAAATGGTATTACGTTAGGAAATCTTGCTCATAATGACTCTGTCATTATTACGTTCCAAGTGACAATATCTTCTTCTACTCTTCAACCTACAATTAATAACGATGCTACTGTTTCCTATACCGTTATCATTGATCCAGATGAACCACCTATTACAATTACAAAGCAAACAAATACCGTTACAACAACATTAATCGAGCCAATAATTAACATTGAGAAAACAGCAGACAAATCTATCGTCGTTATAGGAGATGTTATTACATTCACATTAGAGGTATTTAATGATTCCACAATTCCGACAATTAGTACTTCTGTTATAGACACAATTCCAGCTGGTACAACATTTATAGAAAACAGCGTAACTATTAACGGTACTTCGGTTCCAAATGTTCGTCCAGACACTGGTATTAATATTGGTTCTTTATCTGCAGGTACAGTAGCAACTATAACATTTCAAGTCCTCGTAACTTCTATTCCTTCAAACAGTACAATTATAAATTCTGCAACAGTTACCGCTGCTTTTCAATTGACACCACAGGATCCAATTATTACTTTCATTGTTAATTCAAATATTGTTCGTATACCAGTTCAATTTATAACTACAACAGTCACGAAAAATGCTTCCGTCAGCTCAGCTTATTTAAATCAATATTTTGATTACACGGTACGCATTACAAATACTTCCAAAATTTCACTCTCAAATATTTCGTTACAAGATACTATTCCAGCAGGTTTACAATTTATAAACGGCACTGTCTTTATTAACGGTGAACGCTCTCCACTAGCGAATCCGAATATCGGTTTCCTAGTTGCCACTAATTTAGAGCCAAACGAAACAATTATCGTGTTATTCACAGTACAAGTAATAAGTCCACCTGTTAATAATGAGTTTAAAAATACGGCCAATATTTCGTTACAACTTCAAGTCTCGCCTACCGATCCACCAATTACAGTAACCGTTACAAGTAACGAGAACATCGTCACCTTTGTTCCAGAAAATCCAGATGAAACACTTCCAAATTTAAATTGCTTCTTTGACGGTGAACGCTTCATTCGCATTACTCCTCGAAATATAAGAAATTACCTTTGGGCTTGGATTTGGTGGCAGTAATTAAATAAAAAATAAAAAGCTTGTAATTTGGATGTTATCCAAATTACAAGCTTTTTTGACATGGTACCTCTAGTTACTTAATCTATTTCAAACCTCTGATAAAAAATTATTCAGTCAATTTTTTAGTTGAAAAGAAAATATTAAGAAAAGTAAAAGGTGAAATTGAAAGAAAAGTGTAAAAGCTTGTTCACTTATATAATTTATGTAAGAAATACAGGTAATGTATATGAAGCAATCGAAGTTATGAAAATAAAATATATAATACGGGGTATAGCTAGTATTGATATTTGGCAGCTAATATCTAATTCGGTAACCAATCAAATTAACTCATTTTACTTTCTTGGGTAAAGCTGAACCTGAATGTTCAATTATTGAATGAACATGAACATTAATTTGGGCATCACTAAAATAATTTTCGCCTTGATCCCAATTCTTACGTATTTTCTTCCATTTTTTATAATTATGCCGCTTATATACTTCTCCTAACGCTAATACATCTACCTTATATTTTTTTTGAACAAGCTTTATTGATTTTTGAATCCTTTGTTCCACCTCTTTTGAAATATCCTTCGTTAAGCGTTTTTCATTCATGAATTTTTTATGATCACTAAAATGCAACTCCGCTAAAGCACCTTCGAGAAATAGATGAATATCAAACTTCGGTTTTGTAGTATTTTCAGTAAATACCTGTATTTTTCGGTGTAGCTTATGAATTTCATATGTAATAAGCTGGTCCTTTTTACGTATGGTAAAATAACCTCCTAATTTTTCACCGATTATAAAGTTTATTCCCACTGTCTGTTCGCCGTTTAACATTCCAACACACTTGTTATCCTTCCCACGAAACAACGCAGCCCCATCCATTTCTATCCCCTGTTTTGTAGGTTTTAAGACAGGTAGTACAAAACTTCGGTTTGAAATTATCTTTTCCTGCACGTCACCAATTCTTGCTGCCTCAACCATCTGAGCATTTTTAGGAGGGTGTTCAGCTAGCATATCAATATACTGTGCCGGTAAATTTTCTGGTTTTGCATTTTGTTTCAAGATTGCTTCTGCATTTTTCTCAGAAACAAATAGACGAATATTTCTTCTCATTTCATGATCTCGAATGTATACATCTAACGTATTTTGTAAAACATTTGGATTCGATAGTAATTCTTCAGAAAAAATGATTACTTGTATATGTGGAAAAAATAAAGTACGACTAATCTTTTTAGCGATTATTCGTATTTGTTCAAACACACTATCTCCTTTTGCACTCACATCAATATAATTATTCCCTGCGCCTTTTCCACCTTCTTGCGTTAACTTACTGGGAAGTACCATTTGATACGTCCCTTTCATAATTGGATTAGATTTCTTTTCCTTAACAATATCGTAAGCGGCACCTACTACAAAGCCTCTTTCTTCTATCTCCGCTAACTCAGAGCAACCGCTGATAGCCCCAGCTATAAGCGCAATTGTTATAACTTTAAAAAGACATTTCATTTCCACCATTCCTTCATTTTATCTTATATACAATAAAAATTAGTAAAGGCGCTAACACAATAAATCTCATATCAAATCACTTAAAATCCAAATAAGCCCACTGTGTGAAAAGAAAGTTTGGATAGCGATATCTCGAGGCATAGAAGATGCACCTATACATCACTGGTTGAAGATGCCACAAAAAACAAGTTCCCAACATCTAAGTTTTTCATCTCTATACTCAAATGATTTCAATTATTTTTGCTTCTCAAGATTCATTATAGAACCTTTATTTTTTTGATTAACTTAACAATTAATCTTCATGTAATTAAAAAGATAGATTATTGATTTTTATGAAAGGAAAAGATGTTTATGACACTACATGGACGTTCAGAATATTTACTGAAAGAATGAATGAAAAAATTACACTGTAAGAATAAATTTAATTTTGTGTTTTTTGAAGACAGCAGATGCAACGGACCTGAAGGTAGCTGTTTTAAGATGGGTGGTGAATTCGAACTTTTATTACAAAGAGCAGCTAAATTAGATCCCTTGTTTATTATTCATGGAGGAGACAAGGTTTATACAGTAGAAAAGAAATATGTATAACACTAAACAAAATCATTATCCCTAAAAACAAAATATACGGATTAAATAATTATAAAGTAGACTATTTAGAAAAATAATTATATCTTACCCGGCTTAATCCTATTTTAGCAATGCATGCGCAACCTAATATAGGGGTAGCGTCAGGAAAATGCGGATTTACAACGTTAAGGAATTCAATATAAAAAAGCCTAATTTCTCGGTGTTGC
>NZ_JAQFUY010000030.1:0-52674 GCF_027716745.1 Bacillus cereus group sp. Bc010 | reverse complement strand
AAAGTACATTACGTGTTTTTTAGTTTGTTTGAACGAAAGTTCATTTTGTTTTCGTTCTTAAGTTGATGGGCATGTGGCGGTACCCCTACATGTGAAAGTGTAAAATATTGCGCACGTTCTTGAAGTGTAAATATAGGCCTACTATAAAGACGATGTATTTCATCGTCTGATAAAATTTTCAGTCTGTTCTTAGTGTCCATATCTATTTGAAAATCCATCCTTTTAGTTAAAATATATCTGTGTTATCAAGTACACGTCATTTTGTATTAGTTCCTATTTTTATTGCGATAAATAGTCATTCTAGATATCCCAGATTTTTCAGCGGCTTCTGTGATACTTGCCCCTTGTTCCATTAAATAAAATGCATAATTTAATTTTTCTTTATCTATAGAGGGTCTACCAGGAAATTTCCCTCGTTTTTTTGCTGCCAAAATTCCTTCTTTTGTTCGTTCTGAAGTTAAATCTCTTTCAAATTGAGCAATTCCTGCAAAAACAGTAAAAAGCATTTTTCCATGTGCAGTTGTTGTATCAATCCAGGACTCTTTTAAACTTTTCAAATTCGCTCCTTTTTGAGAAATAAGTTCGGTAATTTCAATTAAGTCTTTTGTAGATCTTGAAAGTCGAGTCAAGTCTGTTACTACTACTATATCTCCGTTACGTAGAAACTCTAACATACGATTTAACTCAGGACGATTTCGTGTGGTTCCTGTTACTTTTTCAAAAAACATACGCTCACACCCAGCATCTCTTAGTTGCTGTTCCTGGCGATCTAAATTTTGATCAATGGTAGATACCCGCATATATCCAAACTTCATAGAATTCCTCCTTTTCCGTTTTATTGTATCAAAAACGATATAAAATAGATATTGTTACAAAATTATTTTGTTACGTATTTTTGTTACATTGAGATTACTAGTTTACGCGACTTAAATCTTTGATACCTTTACTTGTCACAAAAACGTCCATTTTTGTGACAAGTGGAATTTTAAATATTTGCTATAAAAAAATAAAAATGAATCCCAAACATGTTTGGATTCATTTTTTAATAGTACATAACTAAATTAACTTATACAATACACCGGTTAATACGAAATTGGTATATTTTGTCTTATTCCCCTTTTTCGGGGGATGGGCAAAGAAACCCTTATTGAAAATGCTCGGTTCGAATTGTATGATTAGGGTGTATGATAATAGATTGAAAAATGAGGTGAATTTCGAAAAATGAAAATTGCTTATGCTAGAGTTTCAACTTTAGATCAAAATTTAAATAGACAGATACAAAAATTAAAGGAATTTGGAGCAGAAAAAATATTCACGGAACAAAAATCTGGTGCATCTGTTCATAATAGAGAAGCATTTCAGGAGGCGTTACAATTTGTTCGAAGTGGAGATACATTTATGGTAGAAGCTATCGACAGACTTGGGCGTAATTATGATGAAATTATTGAGACTGTTAATTATCTAAAGAGAAAGGAAGTAAAGTTAATTATTACTAGCCTACCTATTATGGCAGGAGCAATTGGAAACTCTTTATTGGATAAATTCATCAAAGATTTAATCATTCAAATTTTGGCTATGATTGCGGAACAGGAACGAACAGAAACGAAAAGGAGACAAGCACAAGGAATTTCAATAGCCAAACAGAAAGGTGTCTATAAAGGAAGACCAACCATCTATTCTCCAACAGCAAAAGACCCTCAAAAAAGGCTAGTGTACAATCAAGTGTTTGAAATGTTAAATGATGGCGAAGCCATTTCTCATATTGCAAAGGAAAACGGTATAACTCGGCAAACCGTCTACAGAATAAAGAATGCTATGTCTAATTAAAATAGTTATATGACTATTTTATTCTAGTTCTCATTTTTCAAATAAACGTTTGTTTATGTAGCTTTAAAATAAAGTTTGATTAAATTACTATCAACAACCATGATATAGAAGCAAATATAAAGAACATGTTAATCAAAACATGTTCTTATTTAATATAATCGATTCACTTCTTTATAAAAAATTTGATCATTTTATTGAAGCTGATTCCACAAATGCACCCGTTAGTTCAATAAGAATTATTCTTGAACTTCTCTAATACTTTTCCCACTTAAAAACGCATGTCCGTTTGTTAACTTTTTTACGGTTTGAAATCCATACTTCTGATATACTTTTTCTATTGATTCATTTATTGGAAAAACCCAAAGTTTTTTAATTCCTCTATTTATTACTTCTTTTTGTATAAATTGAATAATTTCACCTATCAAGCCTTTACCTCTGAATTCTTTAATTGTAGCTACACTTTCCATTCGAGCTTGTTCCCCATCTTCAAAAATACAAGCAGTTGAACAAGCTATCCCGTCAAACCGAAGAAGATAATGTGTGAAGGAAGAATGATTAAATTGTTCTTTATAAACTTTCTCAATCGATTCCTTACCTCCAAACTCTTTAATACTACTCTCTATATCTAAAGCTTCTTGATAATTTTCTTTTGTTACTTTTTCAATAGTAACTCTTTTATTATTCTGAATGTCAATCACTCTATTATTCCATAATTGAACAGGACTAACGAGTTCTTCATATCTAAAATTCCTTGCTTTTAATTCAGTAATTAGATTTTGTTGGCTCTCTAAATTATAGATGTAAAACCTTGGTATAATTTTTTTAGACTGATAATAGCTAATAACCTCGTCTATAACTGACTGCGGATGTAAACACTCATCAATAATATGTGCATGATTTGAGTCATAATAATTGGGTTGGTTTTCATTACAAAATAATGATCCCCACGAGGTATCAATTCGTTTAGAAAAAGTTTCATAGTATGAAATATCAAGCATTAAAAGTTTTTGTGAATTTGGCATATAGTTACCTCTCAATTTCCAGAATATAATTAATATTAACTGAATTATAGCATATATATTTCAAATCCACAGTTTACATGAAAAGTGAAAATGAAAGCTTAGACGAAATCACATTGGAAATAAAAGTAAGCCTATGACCTATTTTTACACGTATCTCGGCTGTACCCCAAAATCAAGTGGAGTTCATCCATGAACTATTTGAAATTGCTACTTAAGACTAGATTCTACTAGGGAGCTTTTCACCTCTTTACATCTTTCTTCAGTATTTGCACCAGAACCATATTTAATCCCACACGGAGTTTTCAATCAGCCTAATAAATGGGTAAATACATATACGATAAACCCTTTGGATACGTATGTTTTAGTAACAGAATTCAATCCTAAAGAGTATGAATATATGATTTATGAAGAAACAAGGGTTGCTAGACAATTGCATCAAATATTAGAACCTTATGGAATAGATATTAATAATGAATTTGAAAAGTTCGTAGAGTTAGAGGAAATTCCTGAAGCAGCCATAAGCAAAGTAAAGGATTGCTTAATGGAAAAAAGGTGTATGAATGATTATCCAGAAGACTTTCCAGTAGTCGACGGCTATGAATATGTAATTGAGGGCGAGAAAAAGAAACTCATTATTGAAACTGAAACTTATCATGATGATGATACACTATATGACCAAACGGGGTATTTTGATCGCAGTTATATCGTTGAAACTTATCGTAAGACAGTTACAGATGGATTTATTTATGTATTTAAAACGCATGACAATAGTTGGTATCAATATTATGCAGAAGGCGCAAGTAAAGACTGTTGGATCATGAAAGAAGTATATGATGATGAGTTAGACGATTTACCTATTTCATCTTATGAACTTATTGAAACAGAGAAACGTGAAATTCCAGAAGAAGATTTAAAGGCTAATATTAGTTGGGAAGAATTACTCGATCCGAATAGAGAATGTGATTTCTATTACTCTGATAAAATGTTTGCAATGAGTTTCTTAGCTAATGAGGGAAGATATAATGTAGTAAACATTGACGGGGAATGGAAAAGATATAGTGAAATGGTCTTTAAAGGAGAAGAACCGTTTTCTAAATGGGATGATTTAGTATATATTGGGACGGCTAAACAAGGGGCAACTGAAGGAAAGCAATTTACCCAAAAAGAAATGATGCAATTTGCAGTGTATATGCGAGAAAAGAGGGAAAAGTCATCTTTGCATTAATCAAAAGGATGTAGGAAGGAAGAGAAACATACTACAAAACCCCAATTCTCGTATGTTAGAATTGGGGTTTTGTAAAATACATAGCCTAAAGGAGACTTGACTCTTTTTTTTAGTATAACTCAAATCAAAAGAAAATTCAAAATATATTTTACGTAGATTTTATTTTTATTCCGGAGAGATTTCTTGAAAACTACGTATACCACTTAGCTGAATAGAACAAACTGTAAGTATCTTACAAATTGAAAGGAGCGGTATAGATGGAAGATGAGTATTACAATTACATTGATTCTTATTCAATTTACACATTTCACGAATATTTAATAGATATGAAAATTATAGAGAGGGAATTAACCGCTAACTGTTATCTGCCATTATGGGACGTGTATGAAGAGTCTTATAAAAGTTATTGTAGAGAAACTAATTGTGACTTTGAATGTTTAAAAAGTTTTCATTCTATATAGTGTCCCTTTTTTCTAAGGAAGATGAATAAAAAAAAGAAGATTGAAATCAATCTTCTTTAGAAAAAGGAACAGATGACGGATTATTACTCCAACTCTTAAGCAATTATAAATTAATGCGCATAAATGTTCAATTCATTCTGAATTTTCTCAATAAATTTATCTTATTTTTAAATTATAATATAAGTAATTCTTTTTATTGTTATATGTTTGTTCTTTCCTGTTGCAGAATCCTTGTCTTGTTATAAGGATTCTCTTTTTATATTACCAAACTACAAATGAAAAAGATAAGATCGGAGAGTATGACCTTATCTTTAACGTAAGGGAAAAACAAATGACAGAAACCAGCTTAATTTTTATAATATTATATTTTTCGTTATTTTTCTATATAAAACCATAAATAACATCTATATCTATATTGAGAAATTTATTACAAAATTAGTTATAAATGATTCAAAACTCCAATGTAAACTTTTACCCAAAAGTTTACTTTCATTTCCGTTTAAACATTGACTTACATCTGATTTCATTGATATTATAAAAACAGACAAAAAAGTATACATTCAAATCGTTGAAAATAAAGGGATTGAAAAACAGATGGATAAAAAGCAACATTTAATCGATGTACAACCAATTCGGAGCAAAGAACAGCTCGAAGACATGAAATGGTCTCTTAAACGTCATTGTTCAGATCGTGATTACATTTTATTTCTAATTGGTATTAATACGGGTTTACGTGTAAGTGACTTACTTAAAATGGAAACGAGTGAAATTTTAAAACTGAAGCGAAAAAAACGAAAAGAATTTAAAGTGAAAGAAGGAAAGACAAAAAAGGAACGTATCATAAATATTACATCCATTTTTGAGGAAGTACTTCCATATGCTGAAGATCTAAAAAGTACCTGGCTATTTCCTTCTAGAAAAGGGGATAAACCCATTAGTAAAATTCAAGCTTATCGACAATTACAAAAAGCCGGAGATTTTGCCGGAGTAGAATCTTTAGGTACTCATACTATGCGTAAAACATTTGGATATTGGTTTTACAAGCAAACAAAAGATATTGCTATGTTACAAGAAATATTGAATCATAGTACACCACAAATTACACTAAGATACATTGGAATTAATAAAGAAGAAAAGGATAATGTACTTGATACATTCCGAATTTAAGTTAGGTTCGGAATGTATCATATTCTTAAAAAGATACCATACATACTACGCATACCCTAACGAGAACACGGGTTAAAAAAATACACTTAATGCATCGAATTTATATATCTACAGATTTTCAGGTGAAATGGAGGATTTAAGATGAAGAAAAATGAGGAGTCATATTTTATACACCAATATACTTTGCTAGACAAGTCTACAAAATCAATAAAAATTGAATCTTGGCGTTCATTAAAGGAAGAAATGCAAGTATTAGGCATAACGGATAGTGACATTTTTCAAATACAAATGATAGAAATAAAGCCAAATCAAAAGTAACATAACATTATTATGATAAAATTATTTCGACAAAAATAAAAGGGAAGGATTTGTTACTTTAACATGGTAAAAAAAAAGGCATTTACGAAAAAACAACATTATATTCCTCAATTTTCTATAAGACCATTTGAAATTACTAAGGGTTATTGTCTCACAGTGAATTTAGAAACAAATCCCTTTGAAATTTCGGAAAAGAAAACCGAAAATATTATGCAAGAATACGATTTATATGAAGTAAAGGATAATGAAGGAAATTATGTAAATAGAAATGAAATGGAGGACATTTATGGTAAATTTGAAGACTCAATAGCACGTAGATTTCGTAAACTTGTTGATGTACTAGAATCAGATAAAGCAGACATCGAATTCAACAAGATGGTTAAAGTTGCAACAGTAGAATGGTCAAAAGACGAGGCTAATTTACTTTTACATTTGATTTTGACATTAATTCGCAGTCCACATTTAAAGAATTTGATTGATGACAATAAGGATATTCCTGATTTTATGAAACCAATACATTATCTCCTGATGACCAGTGGTCAAAATACGGCTGTAAAATTTGCTAAAGAACTTTATTTCGGAGATAAATTAGAGGATGCTTTGAATTATTTAAAAACAAACTCGGAAAGTGCATTTCATAAATTATTCGAACATCTGATGAGTAAATTTCAATTACGAATTTACAAAACTCGAGGAGAAAAAAATTTATTTCTTTCTGATAAACCTATTCTAGTCAACAAATTTGAAGAAGCTGATTATGTACTTCCTATTTCACCTAAAATCTGTATAGGTGCATACCCCTTACAAAGAAAAAAAGGTAAGGTTTTTATATACAGCCAAATTACATATTTGTCAGATGATGATGTTAACAGAATTAACAAAAAAATTATAGAAAATACAGAAAAAATGTTGATTATTCAAAGTAATGCAGATCTAGAGTTTGTGAAAGAATGGAGAAAAATATAAAAAATATTGTAAAAGATCAAAACCTAAAAGAACATTCTAATCGAGGTCATACTACACTTTAAAACCTAATTTAATTAGGTTTTTATTTTGTCGAAAAAAATATGGATAATTTTTCTTATTTTGTCTTGCAAACAAGACAAAATGATTTTATAATAAGTATAAGAAAACAAAGGAGGGATCTACAACAACTAATGGATGAAATTAAAAATGAAAAATTAGAGGAAGCTCTATTTTTCGTTTATACAACAAGAGAAGCTGAACAAATATGGGGACTAGCGGAAAACACTGTTAATAAGTGGTGCAACCGTGGAAAGTTCTATGAAAATGAAGCAAGAAAAAGCGGGAAAGTCTGGTTAGTCACACGTAATGGTATGAACAGGCTAACTCGTAAATAGTAAACAAGAAAAAGCCCTTACCACCGCCAGATAGTCAGGACTTTTTCTCCTACATCATTAACTAGGAAGGTGATTCGAATGGCAAATACCTTATCTAAAGTTAACAATTGTAATTCTATTATAGCACAGAATCAATCAAAAGAATTAGAGCATATAAGTTTCAAACAAGATGCTTTAAAGAGTTATAGATCCTTATGTGAATGGTTTGGAATTGAGGACTGTATTAATTCTCAAATTTGGTTCTTTGGAACGTTTGGTATTGCTATAGCGATGCTTTTTACTACATATTTGATTGCTGGGTTTCTCTATGGGTTTTAAATTTCAAAATCAGAGGAGGAGCAAATATGAAAGCAGCTAAAGCAAAACGTGGAGAATTTTATGTTCATAAAAAGAATGGTTGGGTATATCAAGTATTAGGATATGCAAAAATGTTTGAACATGAAGAACAAGATATCATAATCCTTAAATGTATGAGGGATAATATGACAGTTACTTTAAGCGCCGATCTATTCGAGCTTTATATAAAAGCAAATAAATTCTTAAAAACGAAAAACATACTTAATAATTTGAAGGTTAGTTTATAACATTACAAATTTTGGAGGTATTTTTATGGAAAAGACTATTTCAGTTCCAACAATTAAAATTGGTGACTATGTACAATTTTCAGATCGCAAGAATCCTTCTTTAAAATTAAATGGTTATGTAGTAAATATTTTAACTAACACAATTATCGTAGATGTTTCAGAAACTATCCAAAATAAAGGTTATAAAGAATTAGACGTTCGGCATGTTGTAAAACACGGTCGGTATAGAAAAATTCGTTCTCGTAAAAAACAGGCTTCCTAAACTCTTAAAAAATTGCTAATGGAAGTCTGGATCTCATGAAGGAATACATGAGTGGTCATAAGAAAAAGAGTCCTAATAATAACGGACTCTTTTTCTTATGTATATCTTTATTAAATTTACTTTTATGTTCTGTTTATTTTATAAATTGCTCTTTATGAAACAGAGTCAATTTTAGTAAAGACACAATTCTAATTATGCGTATGAATATTTAATTATCTCCACCTTTATTTAATATATCTATCTCACATTCCAGTTCTTTAGTTTCCATATTTAAAAAATCCATTGTCATTGCAAGAACTTTTCCATCTTTCTCTCTCTTAGATCCCCATAAACGAACAACTCTATTGATATTACTATCTTCATATGTGATTTGAACTGTTCTTAATTCCTCTCCATCCACAAATTCACGATGTATCCAACATTCTTAAAATTTTAAATTCTCATCAGATTTATGCATGTTATAATGGAAAATTGCTTCTTCTAGTTCTGGAAAGCCCAAACCCTTTTTCTCTAAAGCAATATACTCAAAGTCCCAAAACTTTCTAAAATGATAGATAAGCTCTTTTTGACTTTTCATTATAACTCCTCCACCCAATATTTTTTAAAGTATTATGTATATTTTATATCTGTGACATGATTGATTTTTATATATTGTACATTATCATGTTGGTTCCTAAATCTTAACTCATTACAGACCATATCGTAATAATGAATATAACCCACTTCGGAATATACCTTGTTCTCTTTTTGGTATGAAATACTTACTTGCTTATTTTCAGCCATTGCACAACATACAATATCATTTATAAGATCTAGTTTTTGTTCATCTAAAATAGGCATCGGTACTTCGTTTTGTTTTTCATACATTTCATTTAATCCTTCAAATTGTTCTTTTATGGCTGAGAATGGAACCCATCGCATCATACCTCTATCAATCATAATCTGTATTCCTCCTTATGCTTTATGTCCACCTATTTTTCCGTTTCTTTCTCTTTGTGTAGCCCCTTTAATATAGCTAATTCCACGCATAATTGAATTTTTACCATATCTATGCCGGATTCCGTCCATTGTCTTTGCTAATTTCCTTTTAGTATCTTTTTGGGACGTATCTTCGAACAGTGACATTTGAATTGCATCGTCCCTGGTCAAATTCTTTAGAGTGATGTGTATTTGGCGCACCGGATGACCAGAGTGAAACTTTTTTAATAAGCTTAAACAAGCAGCATAGACATCTTCCGTTAAACATGTCGGTTGATCTAAGGTAATCGCTCGTTTAAATCCTCCACCGATGTATTTGCTATAGCCTATAGAAAGCTCAACCGTACGACAGCATTTATCCATAGATCGTAAACGAAAACAAGTTTCTTCAATTTGTTCTAAAAGAAGTAATTTTAATTTATTTGGGCTGAAACAGTCCTCTAACAAGATTTGTCCTTTTGTAATAGAGGTACTTTTTGGAATGTATTTATTTGCAATCCGACTCTCATCTATACCATATGAGAAGCGATGTAACTCTTCACCCTTTACTTTGCCAAACCTCTTAATCAGATTTTCTTTAGGCGTTTTTGCAACTTCCTTTAAGGAAAATAGCCCCATGCTGTGCAACGCCTCTTCCGTAGCCTTTCCAATTCCCCATACTTTGCGAAGAGGTTTAACTTCCCATAACTTTTTTGAAACATCTTCGTATGACCACATTGCAATTCTAGAATTTGAATATTTACTTTCTACATCTAGAGCTACCTTTGAAAGAAATAAGTTAGGTGCAATTCCAATAGATGCAGTTATACCCGTTGTATCATATATCTCTTTTTGAATTCTTTTAGCAATTACAATTGGATCACGTCCGAAAAGATGCGCTGTTTGTTGCATGTCTAGAAAGCACTCATCTATTGAGTAAACGTGTAGATCTTCAAGCGCCACATACTTTGTATAGATTTCAGTAATTTGATTTGAAATTTCAACAAATCTTTTCATTGTTGCATTCACAATAATAATGTTCGGATCTTTTGGGATTTCATATAATCTTGTTGCTGTAGAAATGCCCATTTTTTTAAGTTCGGGAGTGGCAGCAAGCACGATAGATCCTTTTCTATTTACGTCACCGACAACAGCCAATTTTACTTTTAAAGGATCTAATCCCCTCATGACACACGCACAACTGGCAAAAAAAGAACAAAGATCTATGCAGAGTATCATTCGATTCATGCACTTTGAATAATCAAACATCGTTTTAGCCTCCAAAAACAGAACATTCGTTCTTATTATAAACCTTTTGTTTCTTGTTATACAACCATTTAGAATATATTTTTTTATTAACATTATGGTACGTGAAATTATTAATTAAATTCTTCAATATTCGACGACTCAACAATATGAAATCTCTTAATTTATTAAACTTGTTTTCATTGCTTCATAAATTTAAAAAAGCCTAAACCCTTGTGTATCAATAGGTTCAAGCTTTTAATTTTATAGGAATACCCTTTGCAACAAGTTGCCATTAGAATAGTGTATCAGCAACTTGTAGCTACTTATATGAATGCTAGATTCCACAAAATTATTACATGTATTTTTTATTTTTATTTCTTATTCAATATTATGCTCAACTATTAATAAAATTCCTATTTTCAGTGACTTTTAAAAAATGGGATTATTGGACAAACTGTAAGTAAAACAAATAAGGAAGTGAATTTGATGAATTGGTATTCTAAACCTAGATCAGCTTTAGGGCGTTTTTTAGATAGACACAAAATTACACAAGAAGAACTTTCTTCAAAAAGTGGTGTAACTCGTTCTACTGTTAGTCGATTGTGTAGTTTGGACAGCGTATCACCAACAACTAAGAATTCAAATCGCATTATAAAAGCTTTAAGGAACTTAACCGGAAAAAGTGTAGATTCTACTGATTTTTGGACATGAATTAACTAAAAACATCTTCCATCACAAATGTTCTCATAAATACATTTTGCTTTATAGCGTATTGTTCTAATTTAGATTGCCGATAGTCTGATAATGTGAAAAAGATAATGACTGGAACAATAGCATTCTGTCTTTTATAGATATCTGTTATATGACCATATAACTGTATTTTATGTTCGTTTGCCTTCATATGTTGCATACGATCTATTTCAACGAAATAGGGGACATTATCTTCAAAATACGTTGCGTCAGGAATAATCTGATACCGTTGACCATTAATTGAAAACTCTATTGGTCTTTCTGTTTTCCATTCTGGAAATCCAAGCCACATCCAGCTTTCATTTCGCATTAATATGTGCTGTAATTGACTATTCTTCTTTACTTCTTTTGTAAATCCTAATAAATCCCGTCCCTTTTTGTTTAAATAATATACGTGTTCACGAGCAATTTTTGTAATGTGGCAATATGAATGTAGATCCTTTAATACACGATTGGCGTTTCGAATGCTCCCTAGACAGTGAATTGCTTGTAATTGCCTCCTGGTTGCAAAATCTAACTTACTCAAAGTGGATAAAATCTCGATTTGTCTCGCTTTCTGTTTGAGTGTTTGATGCCTCATGCTGTTTCACCACCTTGTATTGCTTTAGTAACTCCCACATATCATTATCCTTTAAAAAAGGTACCTGGATTTCTTCTGTACGATCAGTCTTGAATAATGCTCTTCCTGGCAGGGACGGTAGATTCTCCAGTCCCGGTTCATCCAATGCAACTTGTGAAGCTACCGTTGTTGGTAAACGAAAACCTATTTTTGCATCAGAGTTTTGCTTAATTTGTCTTGGTAATGTATCAGCAGTCGGATATTGGGTGCAAAATATGAGTCGAAACCCTAAACCACCTCCGATTCTTGCGACTTCGGACAACATCTCCTGGCACAAAAATAATACATCACGTTGTTTTTTAGGTAATCCCTGTGTAGGACATAGGTTTGCACCTTCATCTACTATGATAAAGCAGCGTTCTTTAATTGATGTATCTATGATATTGGTAAAATAGGACTTTTTCATCATTTCGATCTGTTTTACCATCTTTTCACGTACCCTTATCAACATTTCTAACGCCTGTTCTGGATTTTCAGCTACTTCTATTACTTGGGATAGCTCTTTGTAGGGACTAAATTCCAGCCCTTCTTTTAGATCGATAATATAAAATTTTACGTGTTGAGATTGTTGCAAAATCAAACTAGTCATCACGTTTTTTAAAAATACTGTTTTACCAAACCGTGTCATACCCGATACGCACATATGCGGTGTTCTCTCAAAATCATGATACACATGTTTATCTAACGCTTTGCCCATCATGACTCTCCATGTATGCTCTTTTAATAGATCCTTAGACCAATTCCACAATTCGGGTATTTGTTGCTTAAATACACGAATATGAAGTTCTCTTTGATAAAACGATATTTTAACAGGTTTATATAATCCTTCTTCTAATACTTCAGCTAACTTTTTAATAAGTTGGCTAGGTACACCAAGTGGTAACTTGTAAACATAATTCATACTTATGTCATCTTCGATTTCTTTTATAAAAATGGGGTATTGTAATTCACCTTTGTGCTGTACGCATACCTTTGTAATTTCAAAAAACGTTGCAATTTTTTTCTTGTCACTCGGTCCATTACTTTGGTAAAAATAAGCTACAGTTATAAAGGTTGCTGGAATTAATAAAAGTGATAACATTTCCTCCATACCTCCTTAAGGTAGTTGAGCTTGTATGGATGCTTAGAAAAAACGTTCAAGATGCGTTAGTATAATCATTTTCAACTACCAGATGTAATTCTAACGTAGAAACACATCTAGTATATCCATTAGAACGTACCAAACAGTTCCAATTAGCAGACATTTTAGACCCGCACGTAGCAACCAACCTGGAAGGTGAAAACCTTTCTTTTTCAAAAATTTAATCCCTAAAACTGAAGCTCCTGTCACGCCATATACAATACCCAATTCTCCAATGATTGTCATATTAATCCCATCCTTTTGGTTTAATGGACAAATTCCCTTTACAATCCTTAAAAAGTTGATATTCATCTAATAGCTCATTCCAGGAGACAGCCTGTTCATCACCATATAAATCTTCTTCAATTTTTTGACTTAAGTAATAATAAAATTTGTATTGCCGATCCAAATAAACCTCATAGCGCAACATATGATCTCGTATAGCACAAACATTTTCTTCCTTCTTCGTTTCGTTATACATTTGTTTAAGCATTCGTGAAGGGTAAAGATACGGAGTACTATATAACATTTGATAATGATTCATATTTCCTCACCATCCATATAAAATTCTAGGCACATTAATAAATATGATAAAAGCTCCACTTTTTGAATTTGTACCTAAAAAAAGTACAAAAATATATTATTAATATTTCACTTTATTCAATATTAACGAAATGTAAAAATGCATTTTGTAAAAACTTTGTAAATGTTATACTATAATTGGATAAATTTATATTATTATGGTCAAATAAACCAAAATTTCACAACACTACAGTCTTAAACCCAAACTCAGAATATTCAGAATAATATTGAAACATAGACTTTAATAAAATACATAATTGCTTTTCTGTTATCATTTTATTATGAGAATATTCCCATTATTTTACGGGATATGGGATGATGGGGGAGAAAGATATGATCGTTCATGTGAAAGGGAATGAAAAATTGATTCAGACTTTAAATGAATGGTACTTTAAAATTCGAGCAAGAGATCTTGATGAAGCAATTTCTTTAAAAGATGAGATCGACTTAGTTATAAATGAATTTAAAGAAGACCAAAATTTGATGTTACATTACTACCTCATAGATTTTCGTCATAATTATTTACTTAACAACCTAGGCATTTCTACGGATAGTTTTGACATTATTAATACATTTTCTATACCACAGGATAATTTTTTAACATATTATTACCATTTTTTTAAAGCGATTTACTATAATGCAATCGGAAATTATCCATCTTCAAGGAACTTCTATGATAGAGCGAAACCCTTATTAAAATATATTAATAACGAATTAGAGGTTGCTGAATTTCACTATATGTTAGGATATACATTGTATGATTCATACAATGGCTTTTTAGCCTTACAAGAATTATCAAAGGCTAAAGAAATATTTTCTAAATACGCTGAATGTGAAACTAACCTTGCTTTTTGTGATAATCTTTTGGGATTAACTTATGCAGAGTTAGATGAATTTGAACTTGCGAATAAGCATTATACATTAGCATTAAACACCTTTGAAACAATAAAAGAAGAGACCTTCATACTAATGGTAAAACAAAACATAGCTTTAATGCATGCCAAACAGGAACGTCCTGATTTAGCAATTCAATATCTTTCAGAAGTTAATAAAAAAATGCTAAACAACTATAAAGCTTTATTCGTAGAAGCAAGAGAATACGTTAAATTACTCGAAAAAGAAGAAGCTTGTGAGCGTATCGAGCGAGGCATAAACATCTGTAAAAATCTTGGTATTGAAGAGTATTTACATCATTTTCGCATCTTACAAGCATTAAATGATAATGTAGATGCTTCACAATTAGAAAATATTATTTTAGAAGGTATTGAATATTTTGAAAAACAAAAAATATCAGAGTATACTAAGGAATATCAAGAGCATTTAGCGCATAAGTATTATGAGCAAAAGAACTACCTTAAATCGTGCGAATATTACGAGTTGTCCAGGAAAACGAAGAATATATTTAAAAAGGGTGATTTAAATGAAGAAACTACATCATAAATCTATTGGACTGTTAATAGCTGTGGCTTTAATATTTAGTGTACAAACTCCGGTAAGCAAAGTTGCCCAAGACCTGATTGTTCAATATGCACATGGAAACGGAGGGGGATAATCCCCTCTATTTTTATTTACACACAAAATAAATTTTAGATTTAATTTACCTTGTTAAAATCTTTTAAAATAAGGAAAGTTGCTCTTCCTCATTCTGAATACTAATTTTAACTTTATATGTATAATACTTTCCCATTCTGGACTCGATTTCTTTTTCCACTTGTTTGATAGCAGCATCAGGGGTATTTGCTGTAATGTATACAATATCCGGTTCATACACTTCACAATTTGGAGATATAATTGTAAATTCCACTGGGTACTTTTCCATAATCCTCATTCCTTCTTACGCTTCAATATTATAAAAAATATCCTAAAATACATATGGCAAATATAACACTACCTACAACTATAATTAAAGATATTATGCCAAATAACAAATAACCAAGATAATAAAATCCCAAACAGGTAAAAGCAATAATTAATAAAATACCGAGAATTTGTAAAATAAATGCTTTGCATAAATATAATATACTGATAAGTACCATCCAAAACCAAACGGACTTTAAAAATCCAGCTCTTTTTTTTGATTTATTCACTTGAGTTTCCATTTGCTCACCTCTTTTATTGTTGTAGTAGCTCATTTCCTTAAAATATAAAGAAATGGAGTGCCTTTATAAAAAGTAAGCACTCCACCATGTTAATATGCATTGTTGTCTTTTGCTTTTCAAATTTTAAAAATCCGCTTCTTCATTATCTTCTTTAGCAATTCCACCAATTACCTCTTTAGCATTGATAATTTTACCTTCTTTAAGATCTGGTTCTTCACCTTTAAGATCTGGTTGTTTTGGTGTAGTAACAAATCCATTAGAAAGTAACTGATCTAATTTATTTTCAACTGTGTCTAAAAGATTCAATCTCTTTTCTACACTTTCTAATTTTTGCATTAGTTGTTCATATCGTAGTTCATTTTGTACTAAATCGACAACATAGCTTGTTAATTGCCTACTATTAGACTTTTCATTAAGGATTTCATATACGTCATCGGGCATGTTTTCAGCACCTAATGCCATTTTTCTCCTTTTAGCCATATATTAGCACGTCCTTTTATTCTAAGCTAACTGTTCTTTCGTTTCATCAATTGCTTTTAACTCTAAAGCAGCTAGGTTAATTGTTCTGGATGTTGGAGCGAATATTTCTTTTTCATCACGTTTGATGATATCACTTAAGAAGAAATGATTATTCTTTGCAGCCGTTTCGTTCATATGATCTAATAACGCCAATCTAATATATGGTTCTAAAACTGGAGCTTCCCCACCAATATAGATGAATTTTAAAACTGTATTTGTACTTGAAGGAATAAACACATCTAGTACTTTAGCAACTAAAATTTTTGCATATTCTTGTAGTGCTTCTACAATTTCAGAGGTGAAATCATGTTCTAGACCTGTATTTTCATCTGTTAATACATACTCTTGATCCTTATAGTTCTTAACAATAAATGCTTCTAATGTTCTTAAATCTTTAAAATATTGAAGTACTTTTTCTTTTCTAAATCGGTCAATATACCCTAAAAATGGTTCAATATCGATTACCTGGAATGAGTCTCTGTGTTTAGGCGTAGTAAGCCCTTTTCCTAAACGTACAGCATCCGTTGAACCTCCACCAATATCAGTAAGTACAACTTCAAAATCATCAAACTTTTCAGCTTCCAAACGTTTCTCAATACTGATTACATCTGAATTTTTATCTTTTGCTACCATTTTGTATTTCAATGAATGTCTAGCAATTTCTGATTCATTTCGGCATTTTGCTGTGTTAACAGTAATAGTTAACTCTCTTTCCATACCCGGTGTTAAAACTTTAACCTTATGTTCACCTATAAATCTTTGCTCCATCATCTTGTGAGCAATGCTAAATTTCTCTTCACGTTTTAACAACCATATTGGTAACATCATGCTCATATATTCGATTTCAACTTCATTATCGTCTTTATCAGCGTTAAGTGCATGATAATATGCCATTGCTCCTAAAAAGCTTATATAAGGGATCGGGCTTTTAATTTTATCGTGCATTTTATTTACGTGAGAATTTGCTAACTGATTATCTTCAGCTAAGCGTCCCAATACATAATAAGATTCTTCTCCGTCGATTTCAGTTGAAATTAATAAACTATTTAACAAATCCTCTGGATTTGAAATACGTTCAACAAGTAAATCTTCCGCTTTTTTCTTAGAAACTTTTACTACATTCGTTGCTAATTCAAAGTAATAGCCATCCACCGTGAAATTATTAAAACTGTTTCCGAAATCAGCTACTTTTCTTCCAATTTTCATTAAAAATTCCTCCCTTTCGTATCTAAGTACGACTTAAGTGTGACTTATAATCTTATTTTAGCACATTTAACCAAAAAAAAACAACTGTTTTCTAAAAATAAGTACGACTTAAGTCGTACTTATTTTTAGAAACTTTTATTGAAAGGAAAACACTTATTAGTAATCGAATTAGACGAATAACGAACATTCAACAACATGACGAACATTGATTTTAACCATTAACGACTAAATGCCAACTTGAAATAACGTATTAAAGACATAAAACGAGGTGGTGACGACGAATGACGACTAGGGAAGATTACACAGAGGAATCGTGGCACGGCAGCCAGGACAGTACGTATAAAAAAACTTATTCTCTTGCTGATATTGCAAGGATACTCCAAAAACCCCGTACAACCATTCAAGCTTGGAGAGACCAATTCAAACCATACTTAGCAACAGTACCAGGAACAAAGGGAAGAACCCTAAGATACCAAAGGGAATCCCTAGAGCTTTTTAAGCTAATAGCCAATATGAAGGATGCCCAAGAACCTCCTGATGTAATTGAGAACGTGTTAAAGGGAACTGTAAACTATATTGTGGTTGATGAAGAAGCTACACAGGATGAACTTATGGATAAGCCCATTCTTCAAATGATGTACGAGAATATGAAAGAAGTTGCTGTACATCTTCAAAATCAAGAAGCGCTAAATCTACAGCTCATTCAACATATGAAAGAAGTTGAGGCAACTAATAAAGTACTTCTCTCCAAAATTGAGGAACAACAAAAGATTTTTGATTCTACAATAAGTAGTAAAGATCAACAATTATTAGAACTAATTCAAGAGGTGCAAGAAACCAAAAAATTAATAGCATCTAGTCAACAGGAAAAATCCTGGTTTACTAAACTATTTAAAAAGTAATTGTGATTCAAAGTGTGGTATAGAAATTTAGGGAAGATTGTAAGCTAATTACAATCTTCCCTTTGTATTTTATAAGTTTGATAAGCCTCGCTAAATAATTACAAATTTTCATTAGAATATCTTATTTATTAAATCTTGTTTTTAAAAAATAAAACCAATAAAAACATTAGAAATAAAATAAAGCCTTTGACTCTTACTCTTACAAGCGATATAGAATTCTATCTTAGTAAATTTCTAAGTTAAAATGTGGGTAAATTTTGGGATGTTCATTTTTAAAAGGGAAGATTTCTTTACTAGAATTTAAAACAGAAAATGAAAGTTTCCGATGAAAAATCTGGATATTTTTTTCTTTAAGTATCTGAAGGAGCTTGAAGAGAGTGGAGGATAAATAATGACATGACAAATAGCCTTGCTATGTGTGATTTTTTCAAGCAAGGCTAAATGATAATTATTTTTTAAAAAATGAGGTTTACAGGTTTGGAATAAGCATTTTTTTGAATAAATCAAATGGGATTTTACTATTATTCTTTTTTTCTATCCCCATTTTTGCAAGACGTTTTTGAGATTCAATTGCTCTTTGTTTTTGATAAAACTTCAATTTGTCACTAAACATTTTCATAAAATGAGCAGGAGCGCTATAATCAGCTTTGTTATCTCTGAACCATTTAACAGATTCTTCAAAAGCCCACTCACCAGACGTTTCTAAATTATTTAAATCTGGTGGCAATCTTAAAGCAATTACATAAGCATCTTTTTCAGTTAAATTTGTTACACGTTGACTCATCATATAGTGGTAAGCTTTTTTTTGATCTTCACTTAAGTAAGTTTCTAAGTCTTCTTCTCGCTCTGTTTTAATATCCAAAATATCTAATCCAGAGGAAACAGGTATTTGACTTTCCTCTTCAGATTTACTTTTTTCTTTAAAAGTTTTTTTCTTTAAAAACTCTGTAAAAGTAGCGCATATATCAATAGCTAAAGCCCATTTTACCTTGAAGTATTCAATGATTTTTAAATAATTGTTATGTATAGTCAAGATGTAAACGGAAGGAGCAATCTTTCCGTGCCGTCTTACCTTTATTTGTTGACATACTCCTAAATCTTGCAGCCAATTCAACACGTAATTAATAATGGGTTTAGAAATACCCGATTTTTTACAAATGTGCTCTTGCCTTACTTGGGCATAACCTTCTTGTACCAAATAAGATAAGATAGTCTCAAAGGCTTCAAATTGTCTTTTGGTAAGGTAATCTTTTGTGGTAACACCTTCATATTCATCATGGACAATATTATCAATATAAGTAGTAACTTTCTTGATTGATTGATTAATAGTTCCTGGTGTTTTGGGTAAATGTTTAATTCGAGGGCTTAATTCAGCTTTTGCTCGACTAAGCAAAAAGTTGTTTAATAACACGGAAAAAACCTCCTATTTTTTCCACCACAAAGAAACAGAAAAATGCTGGAAAAGTAGAGGTTTTTATTCACATTATATATATTAGGTGCTATAATAGTTGTAGATAATATATATTTTAATATGGATAAAACCCCTACTTCTTTAGGATTTTTAATTGATTCAGCCGCCAAACTGAAAGATCAATTAAAAATGGCTTGTGGTAGGGTTTTTTTATTTGTAATAATTTAAACGATAAATTTATTTATGCATTAATTTTATAACTATTAAGATAGAATATCAATCTAATAATTAGTATTTTTTACTTAAACAGTTTGTTTATAGATTAATTGAATTAAATTATGCGTGTAATTTTCAAAAAAGGTCTCTAATGTTTAGAGACCTTTTTTTGTAGTTCATGTTGAAGATAATTTGTGAAATTAACGAAATCTACATGTAACTGATCGTACTTATATCCAAAAAACTTAAGGTATTCAGTCAGTTCTTTTTCTAACTGTTCTTGTTTTTTATCAGGTAACAAAAGAATTTCTTGATGTAGCTCTTTTACTTTTGTATATATGTCTTGTTTCTTTTCATGTTCACTTATTGTCAAATATAATTCTACATTATTAATTATGTCTTGTTTATGCTCAATTTTTTCTGTAGCTATTTCATTATTTAGAGTAGGTGTGTCACTTATTCCTATTAAATAGTCAGCGCTAACATCAAAAATTTGTGCTATTGCAGCCAAAATGTTGTACGGTGGCTCTGATCCTTTCTTTTCCCAATTCGATACAGATGCAGAACTAAATGAAGATCCTACAACTTCACTTAATTTTTCCCCTAACTCCTTCATTGACCAACTACGTTCTTGGCGTAATTTTCGTAAACGCTCGCTAAAAATATTCATATTTTTAGTCCTTTCATATAAATTCATATTCTGAATATGTTATAAATACCGAAATAAGTATAAAATACATATTATTTTGTATATATTTAAGTAAATAAAACTAAAATATTTTGTTTTTTAGTAAATTTTACTTGTTTTTCACTTTAAAAGTGATGTATACTTAATTTATACTAATCGAGAGGAGGTATTTAATACTTATGTTATTAAGTGAACGGCAATCAAAAGATTACTCTTTAACACAACTCGGTCAAAAAGTTAATATTAAACCTCAAGTTCTTCATGCGATCGAGAAAGGAAAAACAAGTGTTAATTCCGAAAGAGCAGAAAAAATTGCTAAGTTTTTTAATAAACCGGTCGAATACTTTTTTATACCAACTTATTACCGAGTTCGAGAATAAATAAAAAAAGTTAAAGTTACTAAATAAAGTTCCAAAGTAACCATATAAGTTTAATTATAGTAAAAAAAACTAGTAATTCAAATAGAATTAATGATTCAAAAACTGATCTTTGAAAACTGCATATCATTTGAGGGAGCTGTTAGTATGTTGAAACGATCGTATCAAACGTTACTCATTGCTATGAGTATGCTTCTAATTGTCTTAAGTTTTGTATTTCCACTTACTAAGGCAAGTGCTGAAGTTATCAATCGTGAGAAGTACGAAATGGATTGGAGTTTTAGTCCCATGTATGGGAAAAACCTACGGACAGAATTGTTGAAGAATACGAATGGGCAAATTGGGTATTGCTTAACGTATGGAAAATTAAGTCCAAACGGTAATGATCTTCCGGAAATGGGGCGTACAGATGATATTGTGTATCGGGTTCTTCTAAATGGATATCCGCAAAAGAGTCCAGAAGAATTAGGTGTTTCTAACTGGAAAGAAGCGCATTATGCGACACAGCTTAGTGTTTGGGCAGCGTTGGGTCAAATTGACATCAATGAAGTTCAGCATCGTAATGAAAATGTTGCGAAAGCTGTAAAAGCCATTATTGGTGGTGCAAATGCAAGCCAGGAAACACAAGACCTGTACATGAATGTAACGCCAACAGACAATCAAGAAGCAAAACTTAATGGTGAGTACTTTGAAACGACAGTGTATCAAATTCAAAGTAACGCTAAGAACGGTGTATTTACAGTTCAACTAGCTAATGCACCGAATGGAACGAAAATTGTTTCTACAAAAGGTGAAGCGAAACAACAATTCAATTTAGGAGAACAATTCCGTATTCTAATACCGAAATCCTCTCAAACAGGTAACTTTTCCTTAAAAGTAACATCTAATCTTTCTAATTTGCAGGCAGTTGCTTATCAAGGAACTGATAAAGTCCAAGATGCAACAGTCCTTTTAGAAAAAAATGAGGAAAAAGTGAGTGCCGATCTACAAGTAAACTGGAAATCTCTTGGTGGATTGAAAGTTGTAAAAGTGGGAGAACAAAAAGAATTGCTACAAGGTGCAGTATTTGAAGTCATGAACAGTGCAAATCAAAAAGTAGGCACTTTGACTACAAATGAGCAAGGTTCAGCAAGCCTTTCTGGTTTAGAAATCGGAACTTATACTCTTAAAGAGGTAAAATCACCTACTGGTTATATACTGAATGAGCAGCCGCAACAGATTGAAGTTAAAACAGGTGAGGTTGCAACAATTACAGTGCAAAATACGAAGGTAAAAGGAAACATTGAGATTAAAAAATTAAGTGACAGTGGAAAAACACTTCCAAAAGTAGAGTTCACAGTGTATACAGCAGAGGGAAAAGAAATCACAAAAACAACTACAAACGAGCAAGGGATTGCACAAGTGAAGAATCTTCCGTATGGAAAGTATTATTTTGTTGAGACAAAAGGGGTAGAAGGATACCTTCTTAATCAAACAAAATATTCATTCGAGATTAAAGAGCAAGGAAAAACGCTAACATTCACAGTCGAAAATAAAGAAGTAAAAGGAAACGTGCAACTTCTAAAAGTAGATGGAGAGAATCCAGATAAAAAATTAGAAGGTGCAGTGTTCGTTCTTCAAGATAGTAAAGGGAAGAACATAAGCGAACACAAAAGTGATAAAAACGGTTTGATTGAAGTGAAAGACTTACCATTTGGAGCATACTCATTTGTTGAGAAGCAAGCACCAACTGGCTATGTTTTAACGAAAGAATCTATTCCTTTTAGTATTTCGGAACAAGGAAAGACAATCATGCTAACAGCGAAAAATAAGCACATCACAGGAGAATTAGAGATTAGCAAGGTAGATATTGCAGATGGCAACAATAAGCTTCCGAACGCTGAATTTACTATTTTTAACGAGCAAGGAAAAGAAGTTGCAAAAGGAAAAACGGATGAAAACGGCATTGCAAAATTCAAGCTTCCATATGGAAAGTACACGTATAAAGAAACATTCGCACCAGACGGCTATTTACTGAATGAAGAGATATTCCCTTTTGAAATTAAAGAGGACGGTCAAATTATTAAGCATACGGTGAAGGATCAGAAGAAACCGACACCACCTACACCAGAGACACCAAAACCAGAACAGCCAGAACAACCACAAAAACCAGAAATACCACAAAAGCCAGAGCAACCAGAAGCACCACAACCGCAGGTACCGGAACAACCAAAAGTAACCGAAAAACCTGTCATTCCACAACTAGAGAAACCACAACAGATTGTTATGAAACCACAACTAGAACAAACGCCAAAGAAAATTGAAACGTATCTTCCGACAACAGGCGGTAAAGCCGAAAATCCATACATAAAATGGGTTGGTCTTGCATGTGTCGTACTCGGCTTAATTGGAGCTGTATTTGCAGTAAGAAACCGTAAGAAAGCTCAATCTTAATATGAAAGAATATGAAGCTCATTTTAGCGAAATTGATGAAAATCCGTTAGGATTTGCTATTGGATGTCGGAATGCATGTATACTCGTTATTCCCATTTGGATCGTTGTTTTTTGGATAGGGAGCAAAATATAAAAAGCGAAAGGGAGATGAAATGAAATGTTAGGAATCAACCTTGGTAATGTTAAACAAAGCCCTATTAATCCATTTGATATAAAGGATAAATATAAAATAGAAAAGTTAGATCTAAAGAATATACATGAAGCGAAAACGTTGGATATAAAAAATATATGTGAAACGAAAAAAAATCATGTGTTTCTAGGGAAAGCCGGAAAAGGAACGGGTTATCGTATAGGTGATTTGATTTCTAAAGAACTTATGCAAGCTATTTCAATCGCACAAACTGTAATTAAACCAATAAAACAGCATGATTATTGTATAGAATACGCTACAAAATTATTGGCAGGAAGTATTTTGTATCTGAATCATCGACATAAAGATTTGTATTACCTAGATGTGAAAAAAGCTATTGAGTTCACAGAAAAATTATACGAAAGTGGGGCAAACTTGGTAGAAGTAGTGGATTCGCTTAAAAAGGAGCATCCAGCGCACCATATATTTCAAGAGCTAGGTTATCATTCAGAAGAAACAAGGGATACGATAATTGTTACATTGCTATACAATCTAGAAAAATATCAGCGTGAAAAATTAAATCCAGAGAGAGAGTATTTTTGGTTTCAGTAGTAATCATAAGAGGAAAATGAAATAGGAAGGAGTGCAACGCATGTTAGGCGTAGCTAAGAAGTATACAAAGGTGATTAGAGCGTTGAAAGAACTGAATGAAGGGGAAAAGGTTGCAGGTGTCATAAAAGCTCGTTTTGGAGCTTATAAAACGGTCATAGAAGGCGTGAAGAAAACAACAGATGATTTTATTTTCATTTTTGATCCGAAAGGCATCTTTTATGAAGATACCCATCAAGAAAAACGAAAACAAGGATATCAAATCATCAAACATGATTTACTAACTGGTTATGGAACACTACAAATGGATCTAAAACAAAAATCCGTTGTGTACATCAGTGTAGAAACGGAAACGAGTACGTATCAAGAGAGAGGAGAAGCATTATCAAATTTTCTTCAATATCTAACAGAATGCAAGAATATAAGACCGATTCACCTGGTATTTCATCAATATGATTTGTACCCAATCCCTCATATGGAGCAGTTTTTAAAAGAAAGCGCAACATACCACATTCAGCATTCAATCGTAGTTGAATCTCAATCCGCATTACAGCACATATACGGAAAAGAGGCAGCACAACGCATTATCACTTCGTACAACACAACAATCCTAGCATGATCTAAAGCACTCGTTCACTATTTCATCCTATCTAGATGGCTAGAAAACTAGACAAGGGAGAAGCGTTTTTCTCCCTTCTTTATCAAAAATAGGAGGCGTTCATATGGGAAAAGAAAAAAGACTCACATTTTATGATATTGCGGCATCACAAGCTCATAGTGTTAAAACTTTTGATGGAAAAACATACGAACTGAAAGGCACCATCGCAATTGAAAATAGCACAGGAAGCATTGAAAAGGTGGCTCAAATTTATTATCAAGTGCGCTCGGTTAGAGATGAACATCAAAACTTAATTGCTAAACGAAAAAATAAACATGCGGAATTAGTAGCTGTCAAACAAAAATGTAAATAAAAAAAGCGATTTTGAAGTGTGCTGAGAACATAGCACAAAGTAAGTTGCTCTTTGACAATTTAGATATATATTGCGTATCTTTTCCTTTCATTATTGATTTTGAAGGATAGTATACGACTTTCAATATATATGCGTGCCTCCCTTCGAAAGGTCACTAGAAGGGTTAGGTATACGGTTATCGTTGGATGAGTAAGATCGTAAAACTCATCTGTGACCACTGGGAAATGCATTGTATCAAAGACCTGTTTGTGTCAGTACTCGTGAGGAATATCCCATTTTGACATTCTGAAGAAGCGAGGAACATCACAACAGTAGATACATAAGGTTCTACGTTCACGCCAAAATACGTAGTGCGGTATTGGGCATATAGAAGCTAGGTCGGGATTAGTCTCTATACGCATGCCAATACGGGGTTCGTCATTCCAGCCATAAATGATATTTCCATTATCTATCCCACTTTCCTTTAAATGTTATAAAATAAAGACAGATGTTGGAGTTTAAAAGTGTCTCATCACACTTCAAAATCGCTTATAAAAATATGACATAGGGAGGAACATGCATGAGTCGTAAAGGGTGGATCATTTCCGCTATTGTTGGACTGTTAATTGCAATTGGTATTGGTTCAACGTTTGTCTTTAGTTCGGGAAAAGGGGAAGTAATGGATCTTAGTCCGTTAGAAATGAAGAAGT
The DNA here is from genome assembly GCF_027716745.1 of Bacillus cereus group sp. Bc010. Lineage (NCBI taxonomy): Bacteria > Bacillati > Bacillota > Bacilli > Caryophanales > Bacillaceae > Bacillus > Bacillus cereus group sp. Bc010. The sequence continues at coordinate 26,921 of NZ_JAQFUY010000030.1, read as the reverse complement.
TTATGAGTGAGGATGGCACAGGTTTTGTTATGTTGAACTCAAATATGAGACATAGTGATGATTGGATTTTTCTTGTGAAGAAAATAGCTGAAAAGGAAAAAATTCAAGTAAGAGGATTGAATGAAAATCGTGAAGATATTCCAGGTTCAAGTAATCCCCATGATTGGGGCTTGTCACAACGAAGAGATTCTCTTGCTTATTATGAAAAAGGAAAACTGAAAAAAGATATAGATTTTTCTAAGTTTAAAGAGTCCGAACTTGAAAAAGCAGTTACCCATTTTGTTCAAATTTGCAAAGAGCAATATCAGAAGTAATCACATAATCATTGAAAGGTGGTGATATAGTGGCGATTACACAGAGGGAATTGAAAAAAGAAAAAGATATGGTAGCAAACCTATTAAGAGCCAATGGTCAGGATTATAACCATTGGCTTCATTTACATCATCAGAAATACATTGAAGAAAATCAAGATTTAGTAATGAAAGCTTTACAAGCTTATAAGGCAACACCAACAGAAGTGAAAGAAGAAAGCAAGGCGAATGAATCAAGTCAGCTTAGTAACGTATAAGCATTTAAAAATGAAAAGGGAGTGAATGTATATGTCAATGTTGGAAACATTATCTCAAATGTTAGTGTTAGGTGATGCGATGGACGGTCTAATTAATACAGGTAATTCATTTATTGCATGGATGCAAAGAGGGGCAATGGTTAGTACAGCAATTGTATTTTGCTGGGGCGCTTATCTATTAATTTGGGGCGGTGAACGAGGCAGACATAAATGTATTTGGTGGTTTCTTGGTGGAGCAGCCGGACTCGTTATTGTAATGGGATGCCAATACTTAGCAGAGAGCGTAAATAGCAATGTAAAATTTGGTCAAATCTTATTCCCGTTTCTTTGGATGAAATAGTGAAAAAATATAATTAAGGCAATGAGGAGGCTATGCAAAGGGTATGGCTTTTTTTGTTGCCTTTTTTTCATGGAATTTTAGTTTTATTAAGCAATCGGGGTGTTAATTATGAGATTACCAAGTGTATTGGAGAGCGTTTCGGTTATTGGCAATATACAACCGATTATGACAGTACCAACAACAGAAGGGCTGTTAAGAGCTTTGATATTCTTCATCGTTATTTGGGTATTGATTTCTGTTTTTTGTATCTATCATAAGTACGCAACCAATAAAGCTGAAAATAATAGTTCAAAAGATTAATCGAAGTAAATTTAAATCAAACGGAAGAAAGGAGAAGCCATGTTTGTCATTTTTAAGAGTAGCAATGGAACTGAAATTGAGTCGGGTAAGCAATATTCGTTTCATGAAGCTTATATCTTAACGAAGCGATTAGAACGAGTTTATAGAGAGGCAGGGCGGCAAGAACATATTGATTTTGATTTGTTAGATGGTCATTCTAATGAAATTTATAACGGTACGTTATCGCTTGGTTCGAGATATGCAGATCACATTTTTGATCACATTTCTAAAAAAATGAATGTGATGCAATTAGATCCAGAACAAGAGGAACAAAAAAAGGAGCTGTTAGAAACGTTAGAAAGGGAAATCAATGATTCTCCCTTTCATGAAGAATATGAATATCAAGAAGAATTACCAATAAGAAAGGAAGAACCCTCTTATAGTCCATCGAATGAAATAGAGCCACAAGTAAGGCCTGGAAAGGAAAATAGAAAAGGATTTAAGATTATTGCGAGTGTCATAGGAAGCGTGGTGTTAATTGGAGCTGGTGCCATATTTGCCTTTAAGTTATTCTCTTCCGATCCAGTTTCGAGTGCAAATGCTGGCTCGGAACAATATGTAGTAAAAGGATTACAACAGGCAGCCATTCAGCAGTATGGAGAAGCCGTTAAATACTTCGATAAGGTCAATTACACAGAATTAGATAAAGATAGTCAGAAGGCAGTTTTATTTACTTATTTATTAAACGGAAAGGCAAATAAAGCATTACAATATGAGCCGAAATTTGCAGAAAGTGTGGTTGCTTATTTTATTGGGATAGACAACATGAATAAAATCAATGAAATTGATGTCAAAAATGATGTAATCGACTTTGAAAAGGCAGCACTTAATAAGAAATATGAGGAGGTAATTAAGCTTAAGGGTAAAGTCAATATGGACGGTAGACGTGAAAAACTCATTGTTGAAGCTTTTGTAAATCTAAAAAAATATGAAGATTGTTATTCCTTTGCTAAAACGCAAGGAAATAAAAATGTAATGAAAGAGGTCAAAGAATTAGAGAAACGAGATATTCAACAATCTACGATAAGTGAAGAAGAAAAGAAAGCTAAGATCGAAAAAATTGATAAAGATATACAGAAGATCTAAGGGGGAAAGAATAACATGCCTTTAAATTATGAGAATCTGTACAAAAAAATGGGAATTGTTTTTCTTGGTGGTTCATTGATATTAAGTACGACAGGTTGCAGTTGGTTTGGGAGTAAGGAATCATCAAAAAGTAAAACAGCTATTACAAAAAAGGTAGATAAGAATAAACCGGATGAAAAGAAAGAAGATCTGAACAAACAAGATTTTGAAGCAATTACAGAGAATGCAATTCAAAGTAAGGATAATGAAGTTGCTTATGTACTCGAAGAGCTGGATAAATCAAAAATTAACTTTAAAGAAAAATCTATTGTAAGTAATCTTCAAAATGGGGATGACACTACTTCTCGTGTTCTAGCACTCTTTGATAAAGAAACGGTAGATAAATCAATTCAAGATACAGCAAAAGACAATGTGATTGCAGCTATTACAGATAACAAACCACAAGCCACCGTGAATGGAGATCATTTTGCATTCGGTGATCAAAAGATTGATTCTTCAGTAGCGAGTATAGGTGATATTCTTCCACCAGAGAAGAAACCAGATATAATTGTGAACTCACCAATTATAACGGAGGGTGAGAATGGTAATACGGAAAATACAGGGACAGAAAAACCAAAGCCACCAATAGAGCTGGAAAAACCAACAAATCCAGAGAAACCGACAGAGCCAGAAAAACCAACAAATCCAGAGAAACCGACAGAGCCAGAAAAACCAACAAATCCAGAAAAACCAACAAATCCAGAGAAACCGACAGAGCCAGAAAAACCAACAAATCCAGAGAAACCGACAGAACCAGAGAAACCAACAGAACCAGAGAAACCAACAGATCCAGAGAAACCAACAGATCCAGAAAAGCCAACAGAGCCAGAGAAGCCGACAGAGCCAGAGAAGCCAACAGAGCCAGAGAAGCCGACAGAGCCAGAGAAGCCAACAGAACCAGAGAAGCCAACAGATCCAGAGAAGCCAACAGATCCAGAAAAGCCAACAGAACCAGAGAAGCCGACAGAGCCAGAGAAGCCAACAGAACCAGAGAAACCAACAGAACCGGAGAAACCAACAGAACCAGAGAAACCAACAGAACCGGAGAAACCAACAGAACCAGAGAAACCAACAGAACCGGAAAAACCAACAGAACCAGAGAAACCAACAGAACCGGAAAAACCTACAAATTCAGAAAAGCCAACAGAACCAGAGAAACCAACGAATCAAGGAAATCCAGTTCTGAAACAAAATGAAAAGATGGTAGCGAGTAAATAAAGAAAAAACTAACTGATATTGCCAAAAAGGTACTCATAAAAAGAGTACCTTTTTAATTTGAAAGGGGGCATATAGATGTTTGTTAATAGTACAAATTTAGTGCAAATTTCAAGTCTAGATAAAAGTTTAATGGTGGTAGGTCGAGTGGGAACAGGGAAAACGAGGGAATTGAAGAAAATGGCTTTAAGTTTATCAAAAGTTTTAGTGTTAGATCCACTGAGGGAATACGAAGACGAAGCATTCGGGAAGCAAACAGAGGGTAATGTGACTTTACAACACTTGGATTGTGAATCGAATGAGGGGTATGGGAATTTTAAAATTACAGAAGATGTGATAAATATAGCTAAACAATATGAATACGTAATTGTAGATGAAACCAATTATTTATGTCAGGAAGATTTTATATACTTTCTCCAACAAATGAAGGATTCCGATATAAAAGTAGTAGCAAGTTTTCAGCAAATGCCATCAGATGCCCAAATTACTAAGAAATTTGGGTATATCATATCTTTAGATGTATCGAATGATTTCGATAAGATAACAGAGTATGAAAAATATAATTATGATTCGGGGTTTGGCTTAAAGAAGTAATACGTATGGCTAGATTGAACAGAGGTGATGCTTTGATATGTATAGTGAAAAGATATCAATCAAATATAAATTAGCTGAAAAAGAAGTACTCATTCCATTGAGTGCTTTTTTGTTTGTTGGAATGTTTTTAATCGCTAATTTTTTATTAAACTTAACTTTAGAGCTGATAGAAACAACATTTAGTGATTTATTACATCCCAAACCATTTCATATGGAGGTAGGATTTCTTTTTCAGATGCCAATTGCAGAACATCCGATTTACTACATGCTTGTTTTCCTTGTAGTGATTGGAACCATTGCAAGAACAGTGTACAAATTGAAATCTTCCTTTAAAAACTTAAATAATCATGAGAAAGGATCTAGTCGTTTTACAACAGTTGAAGAGCTGAAAAAGCAGTACCGAGCTGTACCAGATCGAGAGGAAACATTTAAAGGTGGCGGTGGTGTTGTTATCTCCCGATTAGGTGACAAGGTATTTATTGATGATAGCCCGGTAAACAATTTAATCATTGGTACAACACGCTCTGGTAAAGGAGAAACCTTTGTATTTCCTACAATTGATGTCTATTCTAGAGCGGAACATAAGCCATCTTTAATTTTTAACGATCCAAAGGGGGAATTGTTCAGCGCATCAAAAGAAACGCTGGAAGAACGAGGATATCACATTGAAGTTTTGAATTTATTAACTCCACTTGATTCTATGAGTTATAACTTATTGCAGCTTGTCAAAGATGCTTATAAAGATGGAGATTATTCAACAGCGCAAGCACTATGTAAAACACTCTCTCACACTTTGTATTATAAACCAGGTGTTAAAGATCCTTTTTGGCAAGATTGCGCTATGAGCTTATGTAACGCCATGATTTTAGCCATAACAGATAAATGTATTGCAGAAGGAACAGAAGAAAAAATAACGATGTATGCGGTAGCTAACATGCTATCGGAGCTTGGTTCGAAAGAAATAATTGTAGATCCAGAGGAACCGCCGAAAAATGCTTTAGATTTATATTTTGAGAATTTACCATCAGACAGTGTTGCGAAAATGCAATATGCAACTTCTAATTTCTCAAAAGGGCAAGCGAGAGGTGGTATTTTTACACAAACAATGAACGGTTTATCTATTTTTACATTTGATGAAATCGCTAAAATGACAGCAAAAAATAGTGTGGATTTAAAACGTGTAGGTTTTGGAAAAACAATAAAAGGGAAAGTGACACCTAGAAAACGAATAGAAATTGTATTTCCGGATGGCTCAAAGGAGTCTATCAAATCAGATATTACGGGACGTTTTGCATTAGATTTTAAGCAAGTAATAAAAGTTGGGGATACCATTCAATTTAATGAAAAAGGAAATAAGAAAAAGAAAACATCTATTTCTATTATGAAAATAGATGAAAAGACAGGTGATACAGAATTTAAAGTAGTAGAAGAAAATGAAGATATACAAGTAATAACAGTGGACTATTTCGATAAACCAGTCGCTATTTTTATGATTACACCAGACTTTGATTCTTCAAATCATGTGATTGCTTCTATTTTTGTAAGGCAGCTTTATTTTATATTGGCAAAGGGTGCATCCCTCGCTCGTGGAGGGAAATGTCACCGTGAAGTGGTTTTTTGTTTAGATGAGTTTGGAAATATGCCGAGTATTGAAGGAATGGCAAATATTATCACGGTTTGTCTTGGTAGAAATGTTCGTTTTAACCTTGTAATCCAGGCATATGCACAATTGAAAAATAAGTATGGTGAGGATGCAGATACGATTGATGGAAACTGTGGGAATACAATTTACATTCTAACTAACGATCAAGAAACCGCCGAAAAAGTTTCTAAAAAACTAGGGAATCAGACGATTAATCTATCTTCCCGAAGCGGAAAAGGTCTTTCTACTGATAAAAATAAAACGGAAAGTCTAGATCAACGACCACTGTTAACAGCAAATGAACTTATGAATTTTAAAGAAGGAGAAAGTGCCGTTATTCGTGTCATAAAACGTCAGGATAATAACAGAAAACGGATCAGACCTCGCCCGATTTATAATACGGGAGAAACAGCCTTAAAATACAGATGGGAGTACTTAGGAGTAGAGTTCGATACAGATAAATCTATTTTAGATATAGATATTGATTCTCTACATGATGATGTAAATCCAAAATCACTTATTGTAGATTTTCTAGGAGAAAGAAAATCAGAACAAATTGAGAAAAAAACATCAGAACCAGAACAGGAAGATTTGCCACCAGTAGAGACATCGCAGCCGGTAGAAGAGCCAACAATGATGGGTATTGATGAAGAGATTCCGGAAGAGGCATTTCAGCAGGAAGACAGCCCGTTTGATTCCCTTTCCATTGAAAATTGGAAAGAAAAAACGGTTAATGAATTTTTCGAATCTGATTTAGCAGTTTTGAAACTGGTTGATAAGTTCTTTTTAGCGCAATTAGGTAAATCAATAGATGAAGTTGAAAATCAAGAAATGGGCGAGTTTTACAGTGAATTTCAAATGTTAGCTCACAATGACCACATCGACAAAAGTGTCTATCAAGCAGTCGAAAACAAGATTAATCGAATCTTGCGTGATTTAGAAGAAAAAAAACAAGTAACAAGTTAGAAAAGCACTCAAATAATTGAGTGCTTTTTTGAATCCAAATTTAAAGGGGGAAGAGGTAATGGGTGTACCGACAATCACGGATAAAATGCAATTGATTTTAGATAGTTACTCGCCATTTGTAACAGAAGAAAATGAGGTCATTCTTGGTCTAGAAGATGCGGTTCTTTTCCTTTCAGTAGATCAGGAACAAAAAGGAAAATTGATTATTCGTATCGACAGACTAAATGAGAGAGTGAATTGGACAGCAAAAGAAGTATTAGGGCAATAGCAAGCATGAGAGGAGGATAAACAGTGAAAGATGAAGAGATTTTAAAGATTTTAGAAGAGTTCTCGGATTATCTTCAAGTAGGGGACATCGTTAATTATGTATTGCGTTGGCTAGGATGGTTCTTAATTCAAGGTTTATCTTTAGTTGTTGATGCCTTGGAAGGTGTGACAGATGCGATACTAGGAATTAAAGGCTTCTTTAATTCAACTGAAGTACAAGAGTTTGTTGATAAGTTATATCCATTGTTCGTTGTTCTTTTAGCCATGTCGTTTTTATATATTGGCTACATGTTTATACTGAACAAGAAAATAAATCGTTCTCAAATTATCATCAATATTTTCGTTACGCTAAGTGTACTTTGCTTGTTAGGTACAGGTATGACAAAGGTCGATAAGTTCACTGATGATGCTATAGCAGTTGTAAAATCAGAGCAAAAAGGTTCTTTAAGTGATGAAATTATTAAGAAGAACATAACAGATATTGCGGTAATAGATCAAAATAAATGGAAAAAGAAAGAGGATATGAATCCCAAAAATAATATTCCCGAAAAAAACATTAGGCAGATAGATATTACTGAAAAAATAGATAAAGATTTTGAGTTCACAAAGGATAAAAGTTTATCGGATGATGGTCAGAAAATCTTGCAGAATAAAAGGGTAATGGATGGGCAGGGCATCGCATCTCTAGCTGAATTAAAGGACGGATGGTTTGATTTCTTTCCAGAAAAATATTATCGCTGGCATTGGAATTTTTGGAATATATTTTTCACTTTACTGATAACTGGATTAACGCTGTTATTGGTAAGTATTAAGTTAGCTAGATTATTTTATGAGTTAGCATTTAACTACTTGTTAGCGAACATATTAGCACCAGCCGATGTTGCGAATGGTCAAAAGTTAAAAGCGGTGTTATCCAATATCCTCAACATATTTGCAGCAACGATTATGATATTCCTATCTTTGAAGCTATATATAATGGGTACGGCATTTCTCCATGACAAACTAAATGGTGTACCGTATCTGATTGCATTAGCGGCATTTAGTATGGCAGTACTAGATGGACCGGCAGTCGTAGAAAGGCTATTTGGTATAGATATTGGATTAAAGAGCAGTTGGGGCATGTTAGTAGGTGGTTACGCACTTGGTAAGGGAATTGGCAGTCTCGCAACTTCAAAACCAATGAAGGGTCTAGGAAATATGCTTGGAAAGGGAGCGAAAGGTGTAGCAGAAGGAACAGGTGTTGCAGCAGCTAAAACAGCAAGTGCGGCAGCGATGGCAACAGGTGGTGTGGCAGGTCTTATAAGTGGCTTGAAAAAAGGGAATGAGTCTGATAATAAAGAGTCCTTGCAAGATCAAATGAAAAAAGCGGATCAGAAGAAAGCGAATGGAAATGATTTAGCGAAAAAAGAAAAAGAAAAGGGTAACTTAAATAAGGAAGAAGGTAAAAAGAATGGTGGTACGCCATCTATTCAAGAGGACATGAAAAAAGAAGGGAATGAAAAACCAGGAGTAGCAAATGGTCAAGAATCAGGAAAAACTAGTCTTCAAGATGAAATGAAAGAAGCTGGAAAAGTACATGGAGTAAGTAAAGAAAATCAAACACCAGGAACAGTAAAACAAGGAGCGAGCGCAGGAAGTCAAACACCAGGAGGCGTAAGACAAGGAGCGAGTGAAGGAAATCAAACACCAGGAACAGTAAGACAAGGAACAAGTGAAGGGAATCAAACACCAGGAACAGTAAGACAAGGAGCGAGTGAAGGGAATCAAACACCAGGAACAGTAAGACAAGGAGCGAGTGAAGGAAGCCAAACACCAGGAACAGTAAGACAAGGAGCGAGTGAAGGAAATCAAACACTAGGAACAGTAAGACAAGGAACAAGTGAAGGAAGTCGAACACCAGGAACAGTAAGACAAGGAACAAGTGAAGAAAGTCGAACACCAGGAACATTACCAAGTGGAGGAAGCCCGGCACCAGTAGAAACGCCAAGATCAGTGTCAAGTGGAGGAAGCCCGGCACCAGTAGAAACGCCAAGATCAGTGTCAAGTGGAGGAAGCCCGGCACCAATGGAAACGCCAAGATCAGTGCCAAGCGGAAGTAGCCCGGCACCAATGGAAACGCCAAGATCAGTGCCAAGCGGAAGTAGCCCGGCACCAATGGAAACACCAAGATCAGTGCCAAGTGGAGGAAGCCCGGCACCATCCGACATCGTAACGGTGACACATAGTAGCCCAATTATTCCTTATGAAAGTGATAAAGAAGTAGCAGCAAGTAGAAGCCGGGAAACACGGACATTAGGACAATATACAACCGATAAAGTTAAAAATACAACATCATCCGTGAAACAAAAGGTAAGAGGAGTACAAGAGCGTATTCATAATTCTGAAACGGTACAGAATACAAAGCGTTTTTATCAGATGGGGCAAAACACGGGGAAAAGTTGGAGAGATATCGTGAATAAAAATAAAAAGAATACGGATAAAAAATAAGCGTAATCGTACGCTTATTTTTTATTGTCGAAAAGGAGGGAATCCCGATGAGAAGCTATCGGATTCCGAAGGAAATCAGTACAGAATTACGGATTAATAAAGTGCTTTATTTAATAGATTTCTTTTTATTAATTGGTTTATTAGTTGTAACGATGATTCTTAGGAACTTTGTACATGAGTCTTTTCAGTTACCATTTATTCTTTTCATGGTAGCTATTGCAATTATCATGATTTGGCGACCAAGTACGAATCCTCAAAAACGAATGTATCAAGTATTGATTATTACATTGCTAAGAAGGAAAGGTGCATATTGCGCCATTGATAACGATCAATAAGGGAGGGATCACATATGGCGTTATTCAGCGAAAAAGATGTAGATAAAGAAGAGCCAAAACAACTAGAAAGACCGAAGAAAAATGCATTTCGATTTAACGAAAAAAATGTAAAAGAATCACTTTCTGAACCAAAAGAAATTGTGAAGGTGGTACCCAACAAAAAGAAAGAAGAAAAACCAAAGGTAGAAACAAAAGTAAAAAAACAGAAGAAAGAAAAGCCAAAGAAAGACCTTTCGAAAAAGAAAAATACAAAACTGTTAGGTTTTTTATCTAGAAAAAAGAAAGAAGCGCCACCAAAGGTAAAGAAAAGTATTGCGGAAATTATGCAAATTGTAGATATGACGGAGGATGGCATATTTGAACTGAAAAATGAGGAGTTTTTAGAAATTCTTCAAGTGGAAGGTGATGATATGTTCTCTAAGAATAGTGATGAACAAGCATTTGTTATCTTCTCACATGCGTATTTTTATCAAGCCTACAAACAATCCATTAAACTCGTTTTTTTAAACTTCCCATGTCAAACAACCGAGCAACAACGATATATTGAGAAGAAAATTAAAGAATGTACCAGTCCTTTGTATGAACGAATTTTAAATCAAAAGTTAAAAGAATTACAGTTTTTAGAATGGGGCAGGACAAATCGGGAAGCCTTCTTATTTATTTACGGAGAAACGGAATTGATCGTAAAAGAACGTGTAGATGCAGCAAAGCGATATATCAAGCGCTCTACCGAGCTGTTAGAGGTGGATGAAGAGAAAAAGTTAGAGCTTATGTTTAAATTGTTCAATCAAAATGCAAAATTAGGAACGAAAAATATATGGTAGTAAGGGGGCAACAATATGTTTGCGTTCAAGAGTAAAAAATCTAAAAAAGAAAAACAAGAAGAACTAAAAAAGAAGAAAGGTTACAACCCTTATTTAGTGGCTAGAGTTCAGCCACAAGGGGGAATTAGTTTTAAAGAAAGTTATTTTCAAACAGGTGATGGATTAGGTACTTGCATTCATGTCTATGATTATCCAACAGAGGTAAATGATTTTTGGTTAGAGCAAATTATGAATATGCCAAATGTGATCACAACATTAGATGTCATGAGTGATAATCGAAATGAAGTTGTTGAATCGATTAATAAATCCATGAGTGAACAAAGTGTTCGGCATGATACAGCAAAGGATAATATAGATCGGATCGATGCGAAAAATGAATTTTTAGAACTGGAAGCTCTTTATACGGATTTGAAACAGGGTGAGGTCATGAAACGTATTCATATTCGTATTTATGTTTCCGCTAGAACAATAGATGAGCTAGAAAAACAAGTGAAAGAGATCCTGGAAACATTAGAATCTTATAACTTTCGAGGAGCTGTCTTTTTAAATGAACAAGAGTATGAATGGGATGCACTCGTAACGAGCTTTGATACACAAAAAAATTATGTGAACCGAAGAAAAGGGAAAGAAATTCCGGCAGTCAGTTTGGCTGGTGGGTGTCCGTTTCATTATTCCTATTTGCACGATCCATACGGCACGTATTATGGAACAACGAAAACAAAAGGAAATGTTATTTTTGATATCTTCCATAAAGACAATCAAAGAAAGAGTTATAACGGTGTAATGATTGGAAAGTCTGGTGCGGGGAAATCAACATTGTTAAAAAAGAAAAGTGTGGATTATGCAAGTAAGGGGCATTTTGTTCGGATATTTGATGTGGTAGAAGAGTTTACAGATACAGTAGAAGAGTTAGGTGGGAAGACAATTGCGTTAGATGGATCACAAGGTCAGATTAACCCACTTCAAGTATATAAGACAGCAGAAAGTGAGGAAGTTAGTTTTACCCAGCATTTATCTAAACTAACAATTATTTATCGATTCATTGCACCAGAAGCAAAAGATGATGAAATTAAAGAATATGAAAATTTACTTCGTAAACTATATATTCGTATGGGATTATGGAATGATGAAAAAGGAGCGAAAAATGAAATTACAACAAGAACACCGGAGGAGTATCCCATTTTCTCAAACTTTTTATCTTTTGTTCGTGATGAATTATATGAGGATGTAGAAAAGAGAAAACACCATGAGAATTTAGGAGAAAGTAGAAAACATCGTTTAGAGTTGATTGAATTAAATCTTGTAAATTTAGTAGAAGCATATGCAGAATTATTTGATGGGATTACTACCATTGAAGATTTCAAGAAAGAACAGGTTGTATCTTTTTCTTTACGGAATATATCCAGTTTTAAACCAGAGGTATTCCAGGCACAAATCTTTAATGTGTTAAATCACCTTTGGAATGAAATGATTTCAAATGGTGCGCCTCAATTAAAAGCATTTAACAAAAAGCAACTTGCTTTTGAAGATGTAATTCGTTATTTCATTATTATTGACGAGGCGCACCATATCATTAACACGAAAAAAGAAAGTGCCCATGCACTACAATTTTTAACAAAACTTAGTCGTGAAGATCGAAAATATTTTGCAGGTCTTTTATATGCAAGTCATACAATTCGAGATTTTGTACCAGAAGGTTCTTCACAAGAAATGATTGATGAAATTAAAAAGCTATTTGAACTTACACAATACAAATTTATCATGCAACAAGATAATAACAGTTTAGATATGTTACGAAAAGTATTTGCAGGACAGTTAAGTGAAAGTGAAATTGCAGAGATTCCACATTTGCCAACAGGGGATGTCATTTTAAGTATTGGGGCTGTAAAAAACATTCATTTTCATGTAGAAGTAACGGACGAAGAATTGATGTTATTTGGGGGAGGTGCTTAATTCCATGCATCTAGTTTTAAAAATCATACCAAAGAAATGGCTCATCACTTTAGCGTTAATTGTGATGGGTCTTTTTTCTTTTCTTTTACTTGGAGTTGTAAGTATTTTTATTGCAGCAATGGGAAGTGATAGTGGAACAAACACAGGTGATATTACCTATACAGGTGAAGGGCAAGTCATGAATGTTTCGCCCGAAGTTTTGAAATGGGAACCAACTATTCGGAAATATGCGAAAGAGTTTGGAGTGGAACCGTTTGTTGCTTTAATGCTTGCTCAAATGATGCAAGAAAGCGGAGGGCGTGGTAGCGATCCGATGCAGAGTTCCGAGGGTGCATTTAATACGAAATATTGTAAAAAACCTAATTGTATTACAGATCCAGATTACAGTATCTGGGCTGGCGTACAGGAGTTTAAACATGCGATAGAAAGAGCTGGTGTAACAAGTCCTGGTGACATGGATCATATCAAAACAGCCCTTCAGGCGTACAATTTTGGAACTGGATTCTTTGATTTTATTAACTCCAATGGGGGCAAATATACAAAGGAATTAGCCATAAAATTCTCACAGGAGCAATACAAAAAAGTAGCTCACACAGGAATGTATCATTGCCTAAGACCCGAAGCTGTTCCGTTTCAAGCGTGTTATGGGGATATCTTGTACGTTGATGCGGTTTTGAAATATTATCAGCCGGGTTCTGTTGTTTCTGGTGGTGGAGGCAACTCCGGAAGCGGAGGAAGTAGCGGTGTAAAAGTTGTAGATGTTGGTCGTCCATTGATAGGAAAAAGTACTTATGTTTTCGGTGGAGGACGAAAGCAAAGTGAGATTGATAGGAATATATTTGATTGCTCAAGTTTTGTACATTGGGCATTTAAGCAAGTAGGAAGAGATCTAGGGCCTGTAACAGATGTTAATACAGAATCACTTAATAAAATCGGTCAAAAGATATCGCCAAATGATATGAAAGCTGGTGATGTAATATTTTTTGATACTTATAAAAGTGACGGACATGTTGGTCTAGTTATAGATAAAAATACTTTTATTGGTTGTCAAACAAATAAAGGTGTCTCAATAGAAGATTTAAATAACCCATATTGGAAAAAGGTCTTTTCTGGTCATGTAAGAAGGTTCTAAAAACCGAAGGAATAGGGGGCTAAAAGAATGAAAGATAAACGAAAATTTTTGTTTATTGTGTTTGTCGTTTTAGTTGTAGGTGTGACAGCTTTTAATATCTATTTGAGTAAAAAAACAATGAGTGATGGCAAAGAAAAACAGTTAAAACTTTCAAATGAATTGCTAACAAAACAAAATGAAGACTTAAAAAAACGACTGGATAAGGTGCTTCCTTCCGCACAAGAACAACAAAGAAGGGAGTATTTATCGACAGCCGAAACATTTATCCAATTATCATTTCATCGAGAAAAAGAAGGCTATAGTGAGCGAAAAGAAAAAGCAAAATCCATTATGAGTGAAGAACTATTACAACAATTCTATCCAACTGATAAATACGAATTAGGGGATACGTATAAAACGAAACCAATAGAAATGAAGTTTTATTTACAAGAAAACGAAGCCGATAAAGAGGAGGTAAATGTGTTAGCTGAATTTATAAATGTCACGACAGATTCAACGCAAAACCGAGAAGAAAAAGTGAACAATGTGTTACGAATCATCATGAAAAAAGAAAAAGAAACATGGCGAGTTACAAGTGTGGAAGAGTTAAATATGAAAGTTTTATAACGAAAAAGGTGGGGTGAGAGTGTGATAGGTGCAATTGGTAAGAAGAGTGAAAGAATCAATCTAAGAAAAAATAAGTCGTGGATCTACCTAACAATTATCAGCTTTTTATTTTTGGGTTTTTTCGCTTTCTTGACATCTAAAATTTACATGCCAAACGATGAAAAACTATTCCATACAGAAACAAATAAAGTAATTAAGTTGTCGGGGATGGGGAAATTGATTGTAGAAAAAAGGGAATACAATCCACACAAAAACTTTATACAAATTCACTTTCGATTAGAAGGATATGAGGAAACAGGATATACATTTAAGGCACAGCAAAAAGCAAATCCAGGTGTTCAGTTACCTATCAAAGTATTGTATGAAGAGAACGGGAAATACGTAGTAGAAGTAAAAGATTTATCTCCGAATTGGGGAGCGTTAGCTTTCGATATTTACAATAAAAACGGTGAAAAAGAACAAATGGATATTCGAAAATTCACACAAGATGTTAACGAATATGAAGAAGAAAATGCATCAACAAAAAGTCCGAATAAATTAGTTCAGACGATTTTCACCGATCAAAGAAAAACAAAGGCAAATGATGAATTGTTAGCTGAAGATAAAAAAACATATGAGTTGGATTTTATAGAAAGAGACAAAAAAGATATCGAAACAAAAATCGAAAATTATGGGAAAGCAATCAAACTGGAAGAAGAAAATGCGAAGACAGTTTATGAAAAAGTAAAAGAATTAAAGGATGAAATGAAATACCAAACTGAAGCAGAAAAAACGGAAACACAATCAAAAATAGCATCCTTAGAATCTAAAATAAAATCATCAGAAAAGAACGTGGAATTGTTTAAAGGAGAACAAAAAATTGCACGAGATAAGATCAAAAAATTAGAGCAAAAGGCACAAGAAATTAATAAAAAGTGAAAAAAGATATAGGGACACGAGGGAGACATTGAGGTAAAAAGAGGGGACATGAGAGGGACATTTAGAAAAAATAACGGGACGTGGTGGAGACATTAATAATAAGAATAGGGACGTAATGGGGACATTCAACTTCTTTTCTTGCCCCCACCGTTTCGCTAGGCTCCGCCTAGCCCCACACCTTCGGTGGGGGCAGAAACCCCTTATGCTCTTCTCGCTATTTTTTGATCTCTACCCAAAATTGCGGAAAGGAGCGGAAATTGTGAATCTAAAAATAAGAGATGTAGATCCAATTGCCATCAAGAAAATAGATGAAATTGCAAAAAAGAAAGGATTATCCAGGCAAAAGTTTTTGAAAGCTCAAATTGAAATGTTGGCATTCTTTCAGCAACAAAATAAAAGGGAAATGGAATTAGAAAATCTCATTGAAAAGAACATCCATATGATGAGTGATTGTTATAGTGCAATGGAAAAAATGAATGAGTTTATTCAAATGATGATGCAGGATGTTGAAAATGAGTAGTTCCGTTCCTGTTCAGTCTTCCGTAACACCAGGTGTGGTTTTAAAAACGAAATTTGTTTTACCAAGTTCGAAAGCCTTTCAGAACTATGTTGATTATGTAGATCGGGAGGAAGCGAAAAGTGAAGTGAAGTTGAATCCGAAAATGTTCGAAACATATCAAGACTATATGGGGAATTCAGAAAAGACATCGGCACTATTTACGGAACACGCAAATCGTTTAACAGAAAGTGAAAAAAAGTCCTTAAAGGAAATGTTCAAAACCGCTCATGAGAATGGAAGTATCATGTGGCAAGATGTCATTTCTTTTCATAATCCCTGGTTAGAGAAACAAGGCATCTACGATGAGAAAACAAAAACGTTGGATGAGAAAAAGTTAATGGATGTAACAAGGCTTATGATGAAGGAAATGCAAAAAAGAGAAGGGTTGGAAAATAGCTCTATTTGGTCAGCAGCTATTCATTTTAATACGGATAATATTCATATCCATATCGCAACTGTTGAACCATTTCCAACGAGAGAACGTGGCAAAAGAAAACCAAAAACATTAGATGCGATGAAGGGAAAAGTTGTGAATAATTTATTAGATCGTAAGCAGGAGCAAAAAAAAATTAATGATTTAATTCGAAATAATATGGTAGGAAGTAAGAAAGAAGACTCTGTTTTTAATTGGCGTAATCAACATTTGAAACCATTGTTTTTACGAATCTATAAACAGTTACCAAGTGATAAAAGACAGTGGCAATATAGCTTCAATACAATTCAACCATTAAAACCAGAAATTGATGAATTAAGCAGGCGTTATATTCAACATCATCATAAAAAAGATTACGAACAATTTCTCAAAAAATTAGATAAAGAAGTGCAAGTTTTTAAAGAAGCATATGGGGAAGGGAAATATGATAAGAAGCAATATGAAAATTATAAAACGAATAAAATCAATGACTTATATAAAAGAATGGGGAACGCCTTTTTACAAGAAATGAAGGCATACGATAAAGAACAAAAGAGAATCCATCACATGAAAAAATCAAATACGTTTCGGAAATTTCAACAGAATGTATCTATTCAGTACTCTATGAGAAAAGTGGAAGGTGCTTTTAAAAGTGAATATGAGAGTTGGAAGAACCAAAAGTACTATGAACGTATGCAAAGGGAAAATGCATATGAAAATGAGAGGGGTTAGATCATGGAGAATAAAAAAATACGAATGAAGTTATCGTTGAATGAAAATATTCATCAATACATTCAAGACTACATGGATGAAAATAATATTACTCATCCTGGTGATGCCATATCGAAAATTTGTATGGAGCATCAAGCATCAAAAAGTTCAGAATGGTCATTGAATTATATTTCTGAAATTGTATCCAAAAACTTACACGATGTGTTGAAAAGTGAACTTACAAAAATCCGTCTTGGCGCAAATAGTGCGGATAGAAATACGCAAATTTTAATTGAGTTATTAAATGGTTATTTCTTTTTAGAGGGCGTAGATAGCCTTATTACGACTGATAAACAAGAGATGGGAAGTGTGAAGATAGCAAAAGAAGTCGTTGCGGAACGGATTAGTAATGCAAGACAAAAACGTTTAGATCATGAAGCAGCAAAGAACAATGTAACGTAAGCTACATTGTTTCTTTTTATCAAAAAACAGGAGGTTATTAGGATGTTATTATTTCATGAGGATATTGCATTAGGAGTCATTAAAGAGGTTGGGGAAGGTGAACTTGTTTTACTTGTAAAAGAGGAAGAACTAACAATCAAAATTACACGAGAACAAGAGGAAGAACTTGCAGTTCATGTTATGAATCAAGAGAATATGTTAGTTCCGGTTAATGTAAAAACTCATGAGCTTTTCTTTGATACAGCTGAGAGATGGAATGAAGAAGATATGGAAGAATTATTGGAAGCATCTAAAGGAAAGTAAAACATTAAGTTACTGTATTGAAACTAGATGGCAAAAAGTTATCTAGTTTTTTTATTTAAAAAAGGAGGGATTAGCATTGAAAAATTTATATTTAATCGCAAGGGATACTGAATCAACAGAGGCTGGAAAAGAACATGATGAACTAAATTTATTTACCAAAAATAAGTACCCACATTTCAAAGAAATCCCATATAAAGATGGTGAAAAGAAATGGACACATTCTTCCTTTCAGTTAGAAATGGTAGCACCGGCAGAGCAAGAAATAGAAATAATTCAATTGGCATTAACTTTCGCAAAAATATATGGGTGGAAGGGCATCGATCTTTTGAAAAAAGAAATTAATGTTCAAGACGAATATGAAGATGGAGTTTATATAGAAGTAAGTGAAAAAGGCATACCTATAGGTTACGAGATATTTTTAGGGTTTACTGACAATTGGAATGTAACTTTTGATGAACTAATAAAACATTAATTACGTAATGAAGGAGTTCTTGAATCATGGCTTTTAAAAGAAAATATCCAGTAAAATCTGTAGAACAGAAAAAAGAAGAAGTTCAAGCACTAACAAAAGGAATGGAAAAAAACATTGAAGGCTATTTCCGTACACCAGGAGATTTAAAAGAGTACTTAACGTTTATGGCAAAGTTTTATCATTATTCACCATCTAATATTTCATTAATACAGAGTCAATTCCAGGGAGCCAGTGCAGTTGGTTCCTTTTCTTTTTGGAAAGAAAAAGGATTTCCGGTTAAGAAGGGTGAGAAAGGAATTAAAATTCTAGTTCCAAACCGAACTGTAGCAAAATTTAAAGACAAAGATGGGACATGGAAATCCGTTACAAAGGCGAGTGAGCAAGAGAAAAAACAAATTGAATCTAAAAGCGTAGAAGTGAAACCTGGTCGCTTATATTTTGCTGTCGGTCATGTGTTTGATGTGTCCCAAACAAACGCAAAAGCGGAAGATCTTCCTCGTATTTTTCCGAATCGTTGGCTAGACGGGAGCGTAACAGATTACAAAAGTTTGTACAAGGGAATGGAAGCCATTGCGGAAAAAAACGGTGTGAAAATTATTGAGCCGAAGCAAGAACTTGGGGTCGCAAAGGGGGTTAGTTACACCTTAACAAAAGAGGTTGCTTTGAATCCACGGAACAGTGAATTACAAAATGTAAAAACACTTCTTCACGAATTGGCGCATGCCAAACTTCATACAGCAGAGACACATATGAACTACACAGCACCAGAAAAAGAGTTTCAAGCAGAAATGACAGCTTATGCCGTTTCTTCTTATTTTGGAATTGATACAAGCGAATATTCGTTAGGATATTTAGCGAGCTGGACACAAGGAAAAGAAATGAAAGATAAAACCAAGTTGTTGAAAGAAGTACATGAAACTTCGATTGAATTTATTGAAACAATTGAAAATACGTTAGAAAAGGAAAAAGAAAAAACGAATGAAAAGGGAGTAGATAATATGTCAAAACAAGTGTCTGATAACGGGAAAGAGCATGTAGTGACAGTTGAAATATTGGATAAGGATATAAAAGATGGTGAGATTGCAAAATTACACATGGTGGATGCAGAAACCAAAGAAGTATATCATATGGCAATTTATGATCCGGGCGTATTAGACCGTGATGAATTTTATAATGGCGAAAGGGACGTCTCTAATATTGAAGATATTTTTAAAGGAGATGTTTATGAAAAAGTAAGAGATACTCTTCTTGATGGAAAAGAAAGTCAATCATTTACTGTACGTGAAGAAGATATGCTTATTCCTTTAAGTGAGTTAGAACAAGATGATCGATACGCTATTTTATTTCATACAGAAAAATATGAAGCGGCTAAAACAAAAGAAAATGAAAAGCAGAATGAAAATAGAGAACAGAATGAAAGTGAAAAAAACATTTTACTAGTGGAATACATGAGTTTAAGTAACACGACACAAGAACTCGTTTCTGTTAACCATTTAAGAGAACAAGCAGATAAAAATCGAGCGTTTGAGCCTGTAGAAGGTGCAGAAAAATTGAGTGATAAAGAATTTATTGAAGCATTTAACGAGGCGAATCAAGAAAAGTTTGCAGCACTAAATCAAGATGAAATTAATCGCCCTACTATGTTAGTTCAATGGAGCGACAACGAAAATTTTAAGAGTAATCAACTAATCCCATTTGGAGAAGCTAATGAAAAAATGGCTGAAGTCATTTCAAGTATTGAAAAAGCAAGAGAAGAAGCTAAAGAAAGAGGTCAAACTATCCCTTACGATCAAGCTCGTTATCATATTGCCATTCCAAAAGAAGTAGATAGGGATTTTGGGAGAATGGAGCTTGTGAGTATGGATCGTATGAATATGGGGGATGGGGACTACAAGACACCGTATGAACAAGTATTAAACGAGAAAAGGCATTTATCAGATGAAGTAAAACAAGCGTTACGAGATGAGGTAGTGAATCATAGAAATAACAAAGAAATACCGATGGAAAAAGTACAAGAAAATCCATTAGAAAAATCAAAAGAGACACCTAACCACTTAGTTACAATTGAAGTATTAGCAAACGGTATACACGATGAAGAAGAAGTTGCAAGAATCCACATGATGGATGCTGTTACAAAAGATATTGATTATTTGTCTGTATGGAATCAAGATTCAACAAATCGGGAAGATTTATCTGTTTTCCTCATGGGAAAGAATGGGAAACGGGAAGATTACCCCTTAGATAATATTTTGAAACCAGATTTATATGAAAAGGTTCAAAGTTCTATCTTTGACGGGAGAGGAAATTTGTCATTTGTGCTTTATGAAAAGGATGCAAATATGAGTCTAGATGAAATCGTAAAAGATGAAAGATATGGACACTTAGTTGATAAAGCGGAAGCACAAAAAGATTACTCATTTAATGAAAAAGAAGTGGAATTGTATAAAGAAATGAAAAAAGAAGGATATGCACCTATTGTCTCTTTAGATCAACAAATTCAAACTTCAAAAGAAAAAGAATCAACTACATTAGATAAGGACTTAAGCCGAAAATTTGAAGCATACAGACGTTCACAATATGAAGAAACACCAGATAATATTGATAGTATTGTCACTCGTGTAAAAGCTGAAGAGCGGTATTATACAACGAAATATGTTTCGATTGATAATGAGCTGGTAAGCCAGGAACACGTAGTAAAATTAGAAAATCAGGTGGATGAGAAGCTTGGAAAAGAAGGAATAACGGTGAATCAGTCTACAACTTCAAAAGAAACGGATTTTGATAAAAAGTTTCAGCCATTGAATGGAAAAAAAACGAGTGATAAAGAAAAAGACAAGGAAATAGATCCTGGTAATGTAGAGCAGTCGAAGTCTACAAAGAAATCGAGTAGAAAAAAAGAAACAATGGAAATGGAACGATGAAAAATTTTATAACAGGAACACCAGATTAAATCATTTTTTGTTACTCAATTGAGAAAACAGGAAGTGATTTTTTTATATCTAGAAATGAAAGAGGGTAAAAAAATCCCTCTTTCTTGTTTTTAGAACGAAAGGAGTGAATGTCATGCATGTATGGCTGTTTGAGGGCTGTATGTTCCTTGTAGCTGTCTTTTTGAACACATTGTTATTATTTGGTCACAGAATGATGAAAAAGCGGAGAAATAAGAAATGGAAGCGTGAAACTGAAATTGCAGATTAATAGGAGGTATTAAGTATGGGGAAAACATTGTTTATTGCTGAAAAGTCGAAGGTAGCTGTTGAATTATTAAAATCACCTAGATTTAGAAACTCCCAAAGGTATTCAGGGAGTAAGCCATATTATGGCTACTATGAAAATGAAAATTACATTATTAGTTGGTGCCGAGGGCATTTATTAGAACTAAAATATCCAGAGGAAATGGATGAGAGATACAAAGAGTTTAAATTTGAGCACTTGCCAATTATTTTAGAGCCGGAATATAAAGAAAAATCGGATAGTCTTGAACAAATTGAAATATTGGTTAAGTTGTTAAATCGTCCCGATGTAGATCATGTGGCAAACGCCTGTGATGCGGATAAGGAAGGTGAGCTTATCTATCGTGAAATAGTTGAATATGCAGGTGTGAACAAGCGAGAATCACGTCTGTTTATCTCTTCTTATGAATCCGCAGAACTAGAGGGAGCCTTGAACCGATTAGAACCAAGAGCAGATTATGATGGACTTGCACAATCGGCTAAAGCAAGACAATACCTGGATTACATTCTAGGAATTAATGTTACAAGGGGCTGTACATCCAAACTAGCAAGAAACCAATTCTTATTGGCTTCTGGTCGTGTTCAAATGTGTATCTTGAATGAAATCCGTCAGAGGGAAATCGCTATTCAAAATTATAAAGAACAAACCTATTACAATTTGAAGCTACTAACCGAAAATGGTTTATCACCAGTAATGAAAACAGAAGATCAACTGATAGATCCATCGCCACTACAAAAGCTTGGAGATAGCTTGAAAGAAACGAATGTAATCGTAACGGAATTTAAAGAAAGTACGAGAAAAAAGAAACCAAAATTATTATATAACTTAACGGACATCTACAAAGATGCTCACGCCAAATTGAAAATAAATGCGGAAACAGCAAAAGAACATATTCAGAGTTTGTATGAAGAAGGCTTTATCACATATCCTCGTTCTTCATCCAGGCACTTACCTACAGAACAAGTGGAACGAGTGAAAGAAGTAATGGCAGCATTAGAAAAAAGCACCTATGCAAATCTTGTACAACAAGTAACTCCATCTTCTATTACGAAAAAACATTCTACTTTTAATGATGAATTAGTCAGTAGTCACTTTGCCATCATCCCAACAACAAAATTA
This sequence comes from Bacillus cereus group sp. Bc010, assembly GCF_027716745.1. Taxonomy (NCBI): domain Bacteria; kingdom Bacillati; phylum Bacillota; class Bacilli; order Caryophanales; family Bacillaceae; genus Bacillus; species Bacillus cereus group sp. Bc010. The sequence goes on along the minus strand of NZ_JAQFUY010000030.1, from coordinate 4,338 downwards.
TATGTCGGGACCAACCGAGATTCATTAGAAAAACAGTTATATGACTTAATTGTAAAACGATTTATCGGGAATTTTATGAAACCAGCAATCTACCTGGTAAGAGAAGTACATTTTATAGATCAAGAGGGCAACACATACAGTACAAAAGAAAAGATCCTACAAGAGAAAGGATTTCTAAGTGTTTTTCAAGAGGATATAGAAGAGGGATCAGTTGAAGCATTTCAGATACCTATTTTACGAGAAGGAGATTCTTTCAGAATCGTTCTGTATGACTTGATTGAGTCTCGAACAAAGAAACCAGCCTTTCATACGGAAAGTTCCATTTTAACCTTTATGGAAACGGCAGGACGTAAATTAGATGATGAATATTTGAAGGAACTCATGAAAGGAAAACGGATTGGGACAGTCGCAACGGAAGAAACATTTATTCCGAAACTGTTAGATCGTAGCTATATTGATGTCACCAATAATCAAATTCGAACTACACCTATTGGTCGTGCGTTTATAGATGCTTTTCCGGTAGATACAATTAAAAATCCAGCTTATACGGCTGAAATGGAAGGGATGATTTACATGATCGAAAAGAACGAAATGAATTATGAAGAATTTGTGAAAAAAACAAATACGTTTGTAAAAGATACGGTGGAACAATTAGGCGCAATGGATGATAAGGTGTCGGATAGCATTATTAATACCTGGAATCAGCAGATAGAGGTGTGTAAATGCCCTTGTAGAAAAGGAAAAATCCTTCATAAAGGTAATTTCTATGGTTGCAGTAATTATCCGGAATGTGAAATCTCCTTACCGAAAAAAATTAAAGAAAAAGCGATTCCGGAAGCGCAAGCGAAAAAGCTGTTTGAAGATAAGAAAACAGATCTTTTAAAAGGATTTAAGTCCAATGAGAAGGAGTTTTCCGCTTATCTCGTGTTACATGAAGGGAAAGTTAAATTTCAGTTCCCAACACAAGAGGAGCTGTCATTTGGTAAATGTCCAAAATGTAAAAAAGGGGATATGCTTCATCGTAAAACGTTTTATGGATGCACGGAGCATAAAAACGGATGTGATTTTATGTTACCAGCCAAAATGAAAGGGAAAGCAATCCCTGGTAATCAAATGAAGAAGCTACTTCAGTATAAAACAACTGATTTTATCAACGGCTTTCAAGGAGAAAAGGGAGAATTTACAGCAGCTATCTATATGGAAGCGGACGGAAGTTTGAAATTCCGTTTTCCAACGACTGAAGATCGTACCATTGGTAAATGTCCACTGTGTAAGAGTAGAGTCCTTGTAGGGAAAAGTAACTACTTATGTGAGAAATACAAAAAAGGCTGTGACTTCATTATTTTTGGTACATTCTCTGGTAAAAATTTAAGTAGTAACCATGTGAAAAAGTTATTAGAAAAGAATGTAACGGATCAGATCAAAGGGTTTATCTCGAACAAAAACGGGAAAAAATTTGATGCTCGTTTATCATACAGTGTACAAGAAAAACGTCTTAAATTCTTATTCGGTAAATAAAATATAAATTAGGAGGTAGTATCAATGGCACAGAATGTAAAAGAACAATGCATAATTGGAATGTATTTTTGTGGTTATTTTAATAAAGATGCTAAAGAAAATACAGAAGGAATTCCTTATTTCACTCGGAATATTGAGGAAGCAACTGTTTTTACAAATGTTGATGAGGCATATAATACAGGTAAAAAATATTGTGATGATGCATGGACAATATTTAATAAAATAGACCACTTAAAGTATTTAAACGAAAAAAAATAGGATTATTAAATTTTATATTAGAAACCAAAAGAGGACTAAGAAACGGAATAGTCCTCTTTTTTATTTCATTTTATAGAGTAAAGGGGGGATTCCGTAATGGCATACGTCAGTGCGGAGGATGCGATGAAAGCAAGAAATGTGGACTTGATTTCATATCTGGAAGCAAAAGGAGAAACGTTTAAGAAAGAAGGAAATTATTATCGTCATACGGAACATGATAGTCTCATCATTAAAGGGAATCAATACGCCTGGAATAGTCGAGGAGAAAAAGGGTATGGAGCGATTAGCTTTGCCATGATGTACTATGACATGACATTTCCACAAGCTGTGATGGACATTCAGAAGGGGGACTACAAAGAGTTTGATCGTTCAAAAGCTGAAGAAGAACGTAAAAAAGAGCAGCAGCCATTTAGTTATCCCAAACACTTGGAAGTAAATAAGCAAACAGAGATAAAAGAATATCTAATTCATGAACGGAAAATAGATCCTCGCTTGGTGAATTGGCTGATTAAAAAGGATCTCATCGCCCAGGATAAGAAAAATAACGTGGTGTTCAAATGGAGAGAAGAAGGAGGCAAAGGGCAAGTCATTGGAATGAACCGTCAAGGTACGGTCAAAATGGAGAATAAAAGAGGAAGCTTTAAGCAAATTGTCCCGAATTATGAAAAAATCAATGCCGGTTTTACGGTTGATGTAGGTAAACCAGATAAGATTTATTTTTATGAAGATCCTATCGACATGTTATCTCATTGGAGCATTAAACAAAATGATATCCAAAACGCTCGTCTGGTTTCTATGCATGGATTGAAGTCAAAAACAGTGATTCAATCTTTAATGGATGCGAAAAAAGAAGGGCACGATATTAAAGAGGTCATCATGGCAGTTGATAATGATAAGGCTGGGAAAGACTTCATTCAGACAATGAAATGCTTTGTCGATCTTAAAGAGGATATTCCAACGAATGAAAAAGATTGGAACGATGTCCGGAAAAAACAAGTGAATGAGCAACAGGCAAAAGAAACAGCCCAACCAAAGAAAATAAAACCAATTAAAGAGGTGGAGCGAAGTGTCTAATCTACCAGAAATGCCAAACATATTACAAATTTTGATGTATGGTTTTATCCTTTATGTTCTTTTTCGAATTTGTAAATTCATGTACCGGAAGATCCAGGAGCGAAGAATATTAAAACGAATGGCTAAGTCTGGTATTCGTTATATAGACAAAATGGACGGACATCAATTCGAAGTATACCTAAAAGCTCTCTTTCGAGAGTTGGGTTATTCTCCAACAGTCACAAAGCAGTCAAATGATTTCGGAGCGGATCTGGTATTGAAGGGGAAAAATCGTATTGTAATCCAGGCAAAACGCTACGGGATGAAAAATAGAGTCGGCATTAGTGCCGTACAAGAGATATATGCAGCACAAGCCTATTACAAAGCACACGAGGGCTGGGTTGTAACAAACAGTGTATATACAAGACAAGCGAAAGAATTAGCGGAAGCTTGTCATGTAAAACTAATAGATCGTGTAGAACTTCAGAAATTGATTAATAAAATCAATCCCGAATATTCGGCTGAAGATGTATATCAAGGGGTAACACCTGCAGCACGGAAATGTCCAACATGTAAACATGATTTAGTCGTTCGTAATTCAAATAAAACAGGAAATAAGTTTTTTGGCTGTTCACAATATCCGACATGTACACATACAGAACCAATTAATACATGAGCTGTGATGAAAATCCGGCTCTTTTTTCATTTGTTTAAAGAATGCATGAAAAAAATCAGTTCAACTAAAAAATGAACCTTCAGATTTACTTGTATGGGTCTTTGAAGGAGTTGTTAATATAATAAGTCGTATTCGTTATAAAAGCGCATGTAAAGGGAGAGAGGGAATTTAAATGCGTTTTTAGGTTTTTTAGGAAAAATAAAAAGGGAAGCCATTATTTACGACTTAACCCTTTGTCTACGATCTCACGAATTGCTTCGTTTCGGTTCTTAAGCTTATTTTCATGCCAATAATTTTCTATTTGTTCTACTTGTTCTTTTGTAAAAGTAACTAAAATTTGAGTGTACTTGTCTTTGTTAACAGCCATATTACAACCTCCTCTATAAAAATAATTATAAGTTATATAACTTATATTGACAACTAGGAAAATGAGTAATAGAATAGTTATATAAGTTATATAACTTCATTAAGGAGGTTATTATATGGAACGGAAAGTTAAAAAGATGATGGCTGATCTTCAATTTATTATGAATCATGGTCAAATCAGTGTAGATTTTATGGATCAAGTATATAAAAGAATGCTTTTTAGTGCATTAGAAGCTACGGGAAAACAGTTTAATGTGCATACCAATAAACATAATGAAACAACCTTGTTCTTAAAGTTAGTTTAGTAAATTTACGCAATGAGGAGCTGTTAATTATGGAACAGTTAACTATTTTTGACGTAATGGATGAAACTAAAAATAAGCTTTATGAGGGGTCCCGCCAACCAAATGACATAAAACCCACGTTAAGACATTTTTTGGAATTCAAATCCTTGATTTAGGTACGCT
>NZ_JAQFUY010000029.1:0-58327 GCF_027716745.1 Bacillus cereus group sp. Bc010 | reverse complement strand
ACGTTTCACGTTGTTTGTTTCGTTCAGTTTTCAAAGAACTACTTGGTCGCTCATTTGCGACTTCCTTATGTTAACATCTTCGTTTTTCAATGTCAACTAAGTTTTTCAATTTCTTTTTTGTCGTTTTTTGCGTTTCCGCATCAGCGACGGTTATTAATTTATCATATAATATCTACCAACGTCAACACTTTTTAATAAAAAGTTCTTTTTCTTACATAACGAATACATTCCTCTGCATTAGCGACTCTTCGAAACAAACAAAAAATGATTTTATATCTTTCTTCCATTGCCTTTTTTACAACGTCATGAATACGTTCATCTTCAAAATCAAATAAAAGTTCTTCTAACTCTCTCTTCAATATGTATTCCATTTCTTTTTTCTCTTCTTTCGTTAACATAAACCCAAGCAAATCATCACCTCAATCATTTCTTCCAGAGCAATAAACATTAAGCCCATTTTCATTTAACAAAATCCTACCATCCATTATATCCACTACTTACGATATTAATCCCTTGTTCTCTTTTTTATATTTACAGCATATATGTAACTGAAAAGGATTGGACAAAGGGGCGTAATATTATGTTTTTCTTTTTTATTACGAGTAAAAGAAACTTTAAACACATTAGCTTAATAGTGATACTTTCCTTATTTACAGCATGGCTACTCTTTTTGAAAACATATTCACACGAGTCTGCTTTTTCAACCGCTACAGGACCTAAAGTTATTTACAAAGGCGACACCTCTAAAAAACAAGTTGCATTCACGTTTGATATTAGTTGGGGAGACAAAAAAGCAATTCCAATCCTTGATACACTTAAAGAAAGAGATATTAAGAATGCAACCTTCTTCCTTTCTGCTGCATGGGCAGAAAGACACCCTGATGTTGTTGAACGCATCATAAAAGATGGACATGAAATCGGTAGTATGGGTTATAATTACACGTCCTACACTTCTCTAGAGGCAAATGAAATACGAAGAGATCTTCTGCGAGCACAAGATGTTTTTACAAAACTCGGCGTGAAACAAATTAAACTATTGCGTCCACCTAGTGGAGACTTTAACAAGGCAACACTTAAAATAGCAGAATCACTCGGATACACTGTCGTTCATTGGAGTAATAACTCAAACGATTGGAAAAACCCTGGCGTAAACAATATCGTTTCCACCGTCTCTAATAATCTAAAAGGTGGAGATATCGTCTTATTACATGCATCCGATTCTGCTCTTCAAACAAATAAAGCTTTACCACTGCTTCTACAGAAATTAAAGAGTGACGGCTATGAACAAATATCCGTATCACAACTTATTTCCAACACAAGTACGAAAAGTAAAGATGTCCAATAATTTTTCACACATAAAAAGCTCTACTACCTTTCGTTCAGGTAATAGAGCTTTTTTTATCCCGATATTTCCATTCGTACAACTACCCTGCGTAAAAACTCTCTTAATTAGGCCGACTTACTCGCCTTTCCAATTAAACGATGTAATATAAGTAACTGATATGCATTACATAATAAAAGTGGTATCACCATTAAATATAACCAATCTGTATCATTAATTCGAAGTGCTGGTACCCACTCAAGAATTGTTACAACGACCATAAAGAACAAAGCTGGCACAAATGCCTTTTTATTCGTTTCCTTACTTTTTATATAAGCAACGATGGCACCAAACATAAATAACACACCAGCAACAAGTATGTTATTCCCTAATGAAACTTCCCCATTTGCAATCAATACCGATCTTAAATACACAAAATCAAATAAAACGAATGCAATAAAGAAGAGCTGGACTATATTCCATAAAGAAGACGATCGAAACATTCCCAGTCCAAAACGGTGGATTGTTAAATAAGCAAAGAACCCCATTTGACTTATCACACTAAAAATAAATCCTACACCCATCAACCAGAAGGAGACCGCCAAAATTTCCTTTCCGTCGAAATTTTGAAAAAATTTAGCGTACTTGTCCCACTCTAAAACAAATCCAATAATGACTGTACTAACCCCACCAAGAAACAACGTCGTAAAAAATAGTCGTACCCACTTGCGGCTATTCACAACACATCCCCCATTATCCTTATATTTCTAATTAAATTGTATCAATGACAATTTCAAAAAGCTAGCCATGTTCATGTATAAATTCCTTAAAGATATTTATATTAAAAAGAGAGAACTGTGCTGAAAGGAGTTCCAACTTATGAAACGGATGCTGCTCGTTTTGACTTCTTCTTTTCTATTTCTTGTACTTGTAGCATGTGCACAAGAAAAAGAAGCAAAGTCCGAACTTGATTATGATCAAACGAAGAAAATGATTGTTGATATTTTAAAAACCGATCAAGGTAAGAAAGCCATTCAAGATGTGTTAACTGATGAAAAAATGAAACAAGCACTCATACTAGATGAAACAGTAGTAAAGAAAACGATTGAAGATGCAATGGTATCCGATAAAGGGCAACAATTCTGGGAAAAGCTCTTTAAAGACCCTGAGTTCTCATCGAAATTCGCTAAAAGTATGGGAAAAGAACAAACAGCCTTAATGAAAACATTACTAAAAGACCCTGAATACCAAGCAGGCGTCATGGAAATTATGAAAAACCCTGAAGTAGAAAAAATGATGTTACAAACGATGAAGAGCAAAGAATACCGTCAATATTTACAACAAGTACTAACAGAAACTGCTGAAAGCCCACTCTTCCAAGCTAAGATGATTGATATTATTAGTAAAGGTGTCCAAAAAGCCGAAAAAAGTGGTTCTGATAAAAAGGAAGCCGGCGGTGAAGGTGGTTCCTAAGAAGGTAAAAAGGAACAGCAGTAAAAATAATAACGATAATAATGAGTGGACAATATATGTATCATCCACTCATTATTATTTTATTTTTGCGCAACAGTTGTTTTATCAATTACCGTTTCAGCTATTGTGCGATAAATAAGACCTGTCGTATGCGTATCTTCATATACTGACGGCGCAAAATCTTCTTTATTCCAATCAGGTTGTTGAAGCGGGATTCGGCCAAGTACTTCTGTTTGAAGTTCTGTAGCTAGTTTATCTCCTCCACCTCTTCCAAACACATATTCTTTTTCGCCAGTTGTTTTACTTTTAAAATAAGCCATATTCTCAACAACACCAAGAATACTATGTTCTGTACGTAAAGCCATTGCTCCAGCACGTGCTGCTACAAATGCCGCTGTTGGATGCGGTGTTGTGACAATAATCTCTTTACAAGCTGGTAGCATCGAATGTAAGTCTAGCGCAACATCACCTGTACCTGGTGGTAAATCTAAAACTAAATAATCTAAATCGCCCCATTCTACTTCTGTAAAGAAATGATTTAACATTTTCCCAAGCATAGGTCCTCTCCAAATAACCGGTGCATTATCTTCTACAAAGAACCCCATTGAGATTACCTTTACACCTAGACGCTCCACTGGAATGATTTTATCTCCTCTTACTACAGGGCGTTTTTCTATCCCCATCATATCAGGTACGCTAAAACCATAAATATCGGCATCAATGATACCAACTTTTTTCCCTAGACGAGCTAGAGCAATAGCAAGATTAACAGAAACTGTTGATTTCCCTACTCCACCTTTTCCACTCGCCACTGCTAAAAATGTCGTTTTCGAATTTGGTGACAATAAAGATTCAGTTTGCTCTTCTTCTTGTTCTGGTGCAAACTGAGCTAATTCCTCTTCTGTAAATTCTGCAAAGCGAAGCCCTACTGTTGCTGCTCCTAGTTCTTTCACTAACTTTACAATTCCAGATTGCAATTGCATTTGTTCCGCTGTACCGGTTTTTACGATTGCAATTTTAACACTTACATGTTCCTTCTCAGGCTTGACTGTCACCTCTTTAATTGCCCCTGTTTCTTTTAACGTTTTATGTAAAAACGGATCTACAATCCCTTCTAACGCTTCCACTACTTGCTCTTTCGTTACCATAATTAGCCCAGCCCCCTGTATGAAAAATAACATAATGTTAATTAAATATATCTCTCTTTACTTTTGAAATAAATGCGTTTACATTTCCAGTATAACATATTTTCGGAAAACTTCGTTAACGAGAGAAACGCAAAAAAATCCTCCTTATTCTGGAGGATTTCCTTTTTCCGTGAAATAACGTAATATACCACGATATACTGCAGCTGCTACCTTTTGCTGATATTTCTCCGAATTTAACATATACCTTTCATTTACATTCGATAAAAAGCCAGCTTCAATTAAAGCGCCTGGTGTTTTCGCATACTTTAATAAATACACATGAGAAATTGTTTTAGCAGAACGATTTGTATTCTCTAAACTCGTTCTCAACTCAGCTTGTATAAATTTCGCAGCACGTTCATTTTCAATTGAAGAGCGGTAATAGAACGTTTGTGCGCCCTTCGATCCACTACTAGTTAAAGCATTTAAATGGATACTTGCAAAAAAGTCTACATCGGGTTTATTAATAATCTCTACACGTTTTTTTAAATCTTCTGCTTTACGTCTACTATATGACTTTGTATCTTTCTGGGCTAAATCATAATCTCCCTCACGCGTTAAAATAACTAGTGCACCTTGCTCTTGTAAATAATCTTGCACCTTCTTTGTGATCTCAAGCGTAATATCTTTTTCTACAATATCCTTGCCACCAACAGCCCCTCCGTCTGGTCCACCATGCCCAGCATCTAATACGATTACTTTCCCTGATAAGGGTAAATTCCAAGCTCGCCACGATTTTGTAATTTGAAATTCTTGTTTGACTAAAAAAAACAAAATAACCGCAGCGAGTGCAAAAGAGATAATTCGAATTCTCTTCATACCTTTCCTCCTCCAGCTAGTCCCTCTAATTACTTATATGGGACAAGAGGAAAGTTTATGCTTGTCTTAATGAAGCTTTAATCGATATCTTCTTTCACCTTTTTCATATCCTTCCTGCCACCATAAGCCGATAAACTGCTGGCAAGATTCAAAAAGTAATTCCTCATCTTGTAATTTAATTTCCCGCATAGTCATGCTCGTTAAAAATTGAAATAGTGTTTCCGTTAATTGTTGCTCTTCTTCTAAGGCCCTATATTTCACATCAAAGAACGATTCGCCATAATAGCCAAATTTACTATATCTCGCTCCTAATAAATACGATTCTATCCCTAATTCAATGCAGTAATCTTCATACTGACGATGAAGTTCCTGCATCTGAAAGGCATCTCTAATATTTGAACGTAATGTTTTTAATGATAATTCCCGCAGCATCTTCCGCTCATATTTCAACTGCTTTTCTTTTTGTTTTTCTTGTAAGCTGACAATGACATTCATAGTACTTATAAACCTCCCTAATACGTATTAGTCTAAACTTCTAAAGAAGAAGCATACGCGAGAGGATAGCACTAAAATATTCCAAACTACAAAAATTACAAAAGAGGAATGAAACATAAAAAAACCCCAACCAAAATGGTTGGGGTTTGTAGTTCGCAAAAATTAACGTTTTGAGAACTGAGGTGCACGACGTGCGCCTTTAAGACCGTATTTTTTACGCTCTTTCATACGTGCGTCACGAGTTAATAGACCTGCACGTTTTAGTGTTAGACGGTATTCTGGATCAGCTTTTAATAAAGCGCGAGAAATACCGTGACGAATAGCACCAGCTTGACCAGTGTATCCACCACCATTTACGTTTACAAGTACATCGTAGTTACCTAAAGTTTCTGTTGCAACTAGAGGTTGTTTCACTACTTCACGTAATGCAGCAAATGGGATATAGTTTTCAAAATCACGACCGTTAATGATAACGCGTCCTTCGCCTGGAACTAGGCGTACGCGCGCTACTGAACTCTTACGACGTCCAGTGCCATAGTATTGAACCTGTGCCAAAGTAAGCCCTCCTTTAATTGATTATCCGCGAAGTTCGTAAACTTCTGGTTTTTGTGCTTGGTGTGGATGCTCTGCTCCAGCATACACGTTTAGTTTCTTAGAAACTTGACGGCCTAAGCGTCCTTTTGGAAGCATGCCTTTAATTGCAAGCTCTAACATTTGTACAGGGTAGTTTGTACGCATTTCAAGAGCTGTTCTTTGTTTAAGTCCACCTGGGTGGTTAGTGTGACGGTAGTAAATTTTATCGTTTAATTTATTACCTGTTAAATGAATTTTCTCAGCGTTAATAATAATTACATGATCACCCGTGTCAACGTGTGGTGTAAATGTAGGTTTGTTTTTACCACGTAAAATGGATGCTACTTCACTAGCAAGGCGACCTAAAGTTTGACCTTCAGCATCAACCACATACCATTTACGCTCAACTTCGTTAGCTTTTGCCATAAAAGTCGTACGCATGTGTTTCCCTCCTCGTTATCTTTTCCATAGAAAAAATCTATTGTTTATCTTAAACACGATTTCCTTCCGGGGCTAATCGTGGTTTTAGAAACAATACCATATGTTATGATATACTTTTGAGTTTCTAATGTCAAGCAAATGTTACACCAGGATTAGTTGTTATAGTTTACCTGCCATAAATAAAGCCCATGACCAGGAGCCATCTTTCCAGCAAACTGACGATTTTGTTTCGCTAAAATCTCTGGAATGCTATCCGGATCAAGCTTTCCTTGCCCTACGCTCAGTAACGTACCAACAATAATCCTGACCATATTATATAAAAATCCATTACCTACAAAACGAAAAATTAATTCGTCGTCCTGCTCAATTAGCTCGATTTCATAAATTGTTCTCACTTTATCTTTTTTGTCAGTTTTTGCCGAACAAAAAGAAGTGAAATCATGCGTTCCAATAAAATAAGGGATCGCTTTTCTTATAGCGTTTATTTCGAGCGGATATGGATATTGATATACGTAATTTCTACGGAATACATCCGCAGTCTTTGATAATAATACACGATAACGATATTCTTTTCTCTCGACACCGTAACGTGCGTGAAATTCTTCTGTTTTTTTCTCTACCTGTGTGATAACAATATCATCTGGTAACATTGTGTTTAATGCATTGTTCCATTGCCACTCTTCAAGAGACAACGGTGTATCAAAGTGTATCACTTGTCCTTTAGCATGAACAGTAGAATCTGTTCTGCCCGATGCCTGAACACGGACAAGTTCCCCTTTATGCAATTTCTGTAAAGCTTTCTCTATTTCTTGTTGAACAGTACGATGCTGCGGTTGAATTTGATAACCACAAAAGTGCATGCCATCATATGCAACCGTACATTTTATTCTATCCATTTCTTTATTCTCCATTACGATCGCACCCATGCCAAAATACAAGCTAAACAAAGTAAGCTTATAATTGTTACTGTATCGCTTGTTTTCCAGCGTAGTTGCCTGAATTTAGTACGTCCTTCGCCACTTTGATATCCACGGGCTTCCATAGCAATTGCTAAGTCCTCTGCACGCTTAAAAGCACTGATGAATAGAGGAACGAGTAGTGAAATGATAGCTTTCATCCTATCTTTTATCGGTCCCCCTGCAAAATCAATACCACGTGACGATTGTGCCTTCATTATTTTACTCGTTTCATCCATTAATGTCGGGATAAAACGAAGAGAAATTGACATCATTAATGCGATTTCATGAACAGGAACTTTTATACGCTTCAACGGCTTTAATAACGTCTCCAAACCATCTGTAATCTCAATAGGTGTCGTCGTTAACGTTAATAATGTCGTCATTAAAATAATAACGAAGAATCGTATAGAAATGTATATTCCTTGCTCTAATCCTTTTTCATGTATCGAAAACCAACCAAGCTGGAATAGTACTTCCCCTTCTTTATTTGTTAAAATATGCAGGAAAAATGTAAAAAGAAAAATCCATAGAATTGGTTTTAAGCCCGAAAGTACATAACGAATCGGCACTTTTGCAAAAAATAAAGCAATGAGTGCATATAAAAATAAAAATCCATATGAAATCGCATTATTTGCTAAGAAAACAACAAATACATATAAAAAGACAATCAGCAGCTTCGTACGTGGATCAAGTTGATGAATAAGAGAATTCCCTGGAATATATCTTCCAATAATCAACTGCTGCATGATTCATGACCACCTTTTCGTAACACCTGCACAACTTCATGAGTAAGATCCTCTAAAGATAAGGTAGCCTTTGGGATTGAAATGCCAAACTTCTCTTCAATTGCACGTTTATACTTTAAAGACATAGGAAGGTCCACGCCAATTTTCTCTAGTTCATCAGCATGTGAAAATACTTCCTCTGCACTTCCTTGCAAAAAGACCGTTCCTTTATGCATGACTACAATCTGCTCGGCATATTTAGCAGCATCCTCCATATTATGCGTTACAAGGATAACTGTAAGGCCTTTCTCCTTATGTAGCTTATAAAACATCTCCATAAGTTCATTTTGCCCTTTTGGATCTAGTCCTGCTGTAGGTTCATCTAATACAAGCACTTCGGGTTCCATCGCTAATACGCCTGCTATCGCAACACGCCTCATTTGCCCACCACTTAACTCAAATGGTGAACGTAATAACAGTTCTGGTTCTAACCCTACAAGTTCAATTGCCTCTCTTGCCTTTTGCTTCGCTTCTTCTACAGATACACCAAAATTAGTAGGTCCGAAGCAAATATCTTTCTCTACAGTCTCTTCAAACAACTGATGTTCTGGGAATTGAAAGACAACCCCTACCTTTTTACGTAGTGGCTTTAGCTTTTTTTCTTTCTTTCCTGCCGAAATGAAATGTTCACCAATTTGAACTGTGCCATTTGTCGGCTGCAATAAACCATTTAAATGTTGAATCATCGTCGACTTACCTGAACCAGTATGACCGATAATGGCATAATAGCCCCCACTTGGAAACGACACGTCTACATCATAAAGTGCGCGTCTTTCAAATGGAGTTTTATGTTGATAACGATGTTCTACTTTTTGGAATGTAATCTCCAAAGTTCGTTCACCAAGCTTTCCATTGTAAGATGCGTATTTTGCAAGAGAATTTCATTTCTTTTTAATAATTCTGCTATTTTCACTGAAAATGGTACATCTAATCCAATTTCTTGGAGCATATGAGAGGACTTGAAAATTTGTTCTGGAGTCCCTTCCTCTAATATCTCTCCCTTATTTAAAATAATGACACGGTCTGACTGTGCCGCTTCTTCTAAATCATGCGTAATTGATAACACGGTAATACCTTTTCCATTAACAAGTTGTCTAACCGTTTCTACCACTTCACGTCTCCCTTGAGGGTCTAGCATTGACGTTGCTTCATCTAATATCAAAATAGATGGCTGAAGTGCTAAAACGCCTGCTATTGCTACTCGCTGCTTTTGCCCACCAGATAACGAATGTGGCTCATCATTAAGAAAATCTTCCATACGGACTAGTCGTAAGGCCTGATCTAATCTTTCTACCATTTGCTCTCTTGGCATTCCGATATTCTCTAAACCAAAGACAACGTCATCTTGCACTGTTGTTCCAACAAATTGATTATCTGGATTTTGAAATACCATCCCAATTTGTTTTCGAACATCCCATACCGTTTCCTCTGACAAAACCATTGTATCATTTACTGTAATTGTCCCTGCTTCCGGCAAAAACAAACCATTCAATAATTTTGCAAGTGTAGACTTCCCAGAACCGTTTTGTCCAATAACAGATACCCATTCACCTTCATATAAGGAGAATGAAACATCTTTTAATGCATAAGTGGCTGCACCAGGATATTGAAATGATATATTTTCTGTCCGAAGTTTCTCTTTTTTCAATACAAGGCACCCTTTCCTTCGCCAAGTAAGCCTATTTTTATATTTAAAAAAAAGGGCCATGACCAGTTTCTTGAAAAGAACTGTCCTGCCCTTTTAATTATCATTATACTAACTCGATAATTACCATTGGTGCTGCGTCTCCGCGACGTGGACCAATTTTTGCAATACGAGTGTATCCGCCTTGGCGCTCAGCATAGCGTGGAGCTACATCAGCGAATAGTTTTTGAAGTGCATCTTGACCAGTCTCAGCGTTAGCTACTTCATTGCGAATGAAAGCTGCTGCTTGACGACGAGCATGAAGATCTCCGCGTTTACCTAAAGTGATCATTTTTTCCACTACAGAACGAAGTTCTTTTGCACGAGTTTCTGTCGTTTGGATGCGCTCGTTGATAATTAAATCAGTAGCTAAGTCACGTAACATAGCTTTACGTTGCGCACTTGTACGGCCTAATTTTCTGTATGCCATTCGTAGTTCCCTCCTTTGTTGATGGGTTTAAATCCTCAGTCGTCTTTACGTAAACCTAAACCTAATTCCTCAAGTTTATGTTTAACTTCTTCTAAGGATTTACGTCCTAAGTTACGAACTTTCATCATATCTTCTTCTGTTTTGTTCGCAAGCTCTTGTACAGTATTAATTCCTGCACGTTTTAGGCAATTATAAGAACGAACAGAAAGGTCTAGTTCTTCGATAGTCATCTCAAGAACTTTCTCTTTTTGATCTTCTTCCTTCTCGACCATAATCTCAGCATTTTGTGCTTCATCAGTTAAACCAACAAAGATATTTAAATGCTCAGTTAAGATTTTGGCACCTAAAGAGATAGCTTCTTTTGGCCCGATGCTTCCATCCGTCCATACATCAAGCGTAAGCTTATCATAATTAGCCACTTGTCCGACACGTGTCTTTTCCACTTGGTAAGTCACACGTGATACTGGAGTATAAATAGAATCAATAGGAATTACTCCTATTGGTTGATCTTCGCTTTTATTTGCATCAGCTGGCGTATACCCACGGCCACGCTTTGCAGTTAAACGCACGCGGAAATGCGCATCTTTTGCTAACGTTGCAATGTGTAAATCTGGATTTAAGATTTCTACATCACTATCGTGAGTAATATCAGCAGCTGTGACAATACCTTCGCCCTGCACATCAATTTCCAACGTCTTCTCTTCTTCAGAGTAAATTTTAAGAGCTAACTTTTTCAAGTTTAAGATGATCGTTGTAACGTCTTCTACTACGCCCTCAACTGTTGAAAATTCATGTAATACGCCATCGATTTGGATAGCAGTAACAGCGGCACCAGGGAGTGAAGATAAAAGAATACGACGTAAGGAGTTACCCAACGTAGTACCATATCCACGCTCAAGCGGTTCAATTACGAATTTACCATATTTAGCATCTTCGTTAAGTTCAACCGTTTCGATTTTCGGCTTTTCGATTTCAATCATTAACTAAACCCTCCTTCAAAACGTCGAAACCCCGGTTAAACAAAGGTATAACCCCTGTCTAACCGAAAGTCCCCCTTAGGCAGTTCCCGATTGTGCACAACAAGCGATGTTTCTGTACGAAATTTCTCGATAATGCATCATATCCATTATAGACAAAAGGGAAAATTCTATACAGAAAAATTACACACGACGACGTTTTGGTGGACGACATCCATTATGAGGAACTGGAGTAACATCTCTAATTGCTGTTACTTCTAGACCTGCAGCTTGAAGAGCACGAATTGCAGCTTCACGACCAGCACCAGGACCTTTAACAGTAACCTCTAAAGTTTTTAAACCGTGCTCCATTGCAGCTTTAGCAGCAGTTTCAGCAGCCATTTGCGCAGCGAATGGAGTAGATTTACGAGATCCACGGAAACCAAGTGCACCAGCACTAGACCAAGAAAGCGCGTTACCGTGAGTATCTGTAAGTGTTACGATTGTGTTATTGAAAGTAGAACGAATATGAGCTACACCAGCTTCAATATTCTTTTTCACACGTTTTTTACGAGTGTTTGTTTTACGTGCCATTGTTAGTTCAACCTCCTTTACTTATTATTTCTTTTTATTTGCTACTGTACGACGTGGACCTTTACGTGTACGAGCATTGTTTTTAGAGTTTTGACCACGAACTGGTAAACCACGACGGTGACGAAGACCACGGTAAGAACCGATCTCCATTAGACGTTTGATGTTAAGAGATACTTCACGACGAAGGTCTCCCTCAACTTTAATACGATCGATGATATCACGGATACGTCCTAATTCGTCTTCCGTTAAATCACGAACTCGTGTTTCTTCAGAAACACCAGCTTCAGCAAGAATTTTTTCAGCAGTTGTGCGACCAATGCCGAATACGTAAGTTAAAGAAATAACAACGCGTTTGTCACGAGGAATATCTACACCTGCGATACGTGCCATTCCGAATGCACCTCCTTCTGATTAACCTTGTTTTTGTTTATGTTTAGGGTTTTCACAAATAACCATTACTTTTCCACGTCTACGAATAACTTTACATTTTTCGCAGATTGGTTTAACTGACGGTCTTACTTTCATGTCTCGAACCTCCTTAAAGATTACGGAGTGCTATATTATTTAAAACGGTACGTAATACGACCACGATTTAAATCGTACGGAGATAATTCTACCGTAACTTTGTCTCCTGGTAAAATACGAATGAAGTTCATACGGATTTTACCAGAAACGTGAGCCAATACGACATGCCCATTCTCTAATTCTACTTTGAACATAGCATTTGGCAACGTTTCAAGAACGGTACCTTCGACTTCAATTACATCATCTTTAGCCATTCAATAGTTCTCCCTTCTTCAAATCAGTAACATTTTACACTGCTCTGAAATCCCGGAGAGCCAGCTACTTATAAAGTGGTAAGGATTTCGTATCCTGCTTCTGTAAGAGCAATCGTGTGCTCAAAATGGGCACACCATTTACCATCTACCGTTACCACTGTCCAGTCATCAGATAGTGTTTTTACATATCGTCTTCCTTGATTCACCATCGGCTCAACACAGATGACCATTCCCGGCTTTAATCTAGGGCCTCTATTTGGTGGACCATAGTGCGGGATTTGAGGGTCCTCATGTAAGTCTTGCCCGATTCCGTGACCAACATACTCCCTAACGATCGAGAATCCATTCTCTTCAGCATGGGTTTGAACCGCATGTGAGATATTTGATAATCTCTCGCCTGGTTTTACTTGTTCTAGACCAAGATACAACGATTTTTCTGTGACATCAAGTAGCTTTTGAACAGATTCAGAAATGTTTCCAACTGGATACGTCCATGCAGAATCTCCATGGTACCCATTGTATTTCGCACCAATATCGATACTGATGATATCGCCCTCTTTGAGCTTGCGCTTCCCTGGAATTCCGTGTACAAGCTCTTCATTTACAGAAGCACATATGCTCCCCGGAAATCCGTTGTATCCTTTAAAAGATGGCGTAGCACCATATTTTTGAATCGTCTTTTCCGCTATTTGATCGAGCTCTTTCGTTGTAATTCCTGGAGTAATGTGCTGTTTTAACTCTTGATGAGTTAAAGCAACGATCCTGCCAGCTTCTCGCATGATTTCTATCTCGCGAGGAGTTTTGCAGATTATCATTACGCTAAGCCTCCGATGAGAACATCGATATCAGCAAATACTTTATTGATATCTTGCTCACCATTAATGCTTTGTAAGTAACCAAGCTCCTCGTAGAAATCAAGCAAAGGTTTAGTTTGCTTAATATTTACATCTAAGCGATTTGCTACAGTTTCTTCATTGTCATCAGAGCGTTGATATAATTCGCCACCACATTTATCGCACACGTCAGCTTTTGCTGGCGGATTGAATTCTAAGTGGTAAGTCGCACCGCACTCTTTACAAATGCGACGGCCTGTAAGGCGCTTTAATAACAACCCTGAATCCACATTAATGTTTAAAACATAGTCGATTTTTTTGCCAAGATCTTTCATAATCTCTTCAAGAGCTGATGCTTGTGCAACAGTTCGTGGGAAACCATCTAATAAGAAGCCTCTTACGCAGTCTTCTTGGCTTAAACGTTCACGAACGATTCCGATTGTAACTTCATCTGGAACAAGTGCACCTTTATCAATAAAAGATTTTGCTTGTAAACCCATTTCAGTTTCAGCCTTCATAGCTGCACGGAACATATCTCCTGTTGAGATGTGAGGGATGTTATACTTGGCAACAATCTGTTCGGCTTGTGTACCTTTACCAGCACCAGGAAGCCCCATTAAAATTAAGTTCATCCTTGTTCCCCCTCAGAGTACATGAGCATGTAGGGAAGACAATACTTCCCACTTACTCACTGCTTGATAAACCCTTTGTAATGGCGTTTTACCAGTTGGCTTTCTAGTTGCTTCATTGTTTCTAAAGCAACGCCGACAACGATTAACATACTCGTTCCACCGATCTGTGCAGATGGAGGAAGATTTCCCAGCTTCGTAAAGATAACTGGTAAGATTGCAATCGCTGCTAGGAAAATTGATCCTACAAAGGTCAAACGATACAAGATTTTTGTTAGATATTGTTCTGTATTCTTACCCGGACGAATACCTGGAACATATCCACCTTGTTTGTTTAGATTCTCTGACATTTGCTCTGGATTAACCTGAACAAACGCATAGAAATATGTGAAGGCTACAATGAGCGCAACATATATGATCATTCCCACTGGGTGAGAATAGTTAAAGTTTGCAATAATCCACTGCGATACATCATGTTTCGGGAAGAACTGTGCAATAGTCGGAGGCGTAATTAAGAATGAAACAGCAAAAATTACTGGAATAACACCAGCACTATTTACCTTAAGCGGTAAATGTGTGTTTTGTGCTCCAGCATAACCACCATTTCCTCCTGTTACACGCTTCGCATATTGAATTGGGATCTTTCTAACAGCCTGTTGAATGAAAATAACACCCACAATAACTGCTAACACAGCTAGTAAGATCAATGCAACTTTAACGATACTCATGAACAATTGATCTCCGATATTTTGAAACTGTTGCTGATACACTTGAGATATAACACTTGGGATCGCTGCGGCAATACCACCAAAGATTAGGATGGAAATACCATTACCTACACCTTTAGCTGTAATCTGTTCACCTAACCACATTAAAAATGCAGTACCAGCAGTCAGTACCGTAGCAATGTATAAATAAGTGCTCCAACCAGGATTCAAAATTAATTGTCCACCTACCATACCGTTAAAACCGATTGACATACCAAACCCCTGAATAAACGCAAGAACAATTGTAAAATAACGCGTGAATTGCGTTAATTTACGACGGCCCATTTCACCTTGCTTCGCCCATTCCGAAAATTTAGGAACAACATCCATCTGCAATAATTGCACGATGATGGATGCTGTAATATACGGCATGATTCCCATCGCAAAGATGGAGAAGTTTTTCAAGGCTCCACCGCCAAATGTATTTAGAATACCTAAAGCATTTAATTGATCTTGTGCCTTCAGTACGTCTCCATTTGTAAATGGCACGGGGATAAACGTGCCAATCCTGAATACGATTAACATCGCTAAAGTGAATAATATTTTACGTCTTATCTCAGCAACGCGCATAAAGTTGGAGATTGTACGAAACATTAGATCACCTCAACTGATCCGCCAGCTGCTTCAATTGCTTCTTTAGCACTTGAAGAGAACTTGTGCGCTTTAACAGTTAGTTTTTTCTCTACTGCGCCGCTTGCAAGAATTTTAACACCGTCGTTTAATTTGCTGATAACGCCAGTTTCCAGCAATAATTCAGGTGTTACTTCTGTACCATCTTCAAAACGATTTAACGTTGATAAGTTTACAATAGCAAACTCTTTACGGTTAATGTTTGTGAAGCCGCGTTTTGGTAAACGACGGAATAATGGAGTTTGACCACCTTCGAAGCCAAGACGAACACCGCCGCCAGAACGTGCGTTTTGTCCTTTATGACCTTTACCAGCAGTTTTACCGTTACCAGAACCGATACCACGACCGACACGGTTACGTACTTTACGAGAACCTTCTGCAGGTTTTAATTCATGAAGTTTCATTCCCAGGCACCTCCTTATATTAATGAGTTATCCTTAAGCTTCTTTTACAGTTACAAGGTGAGAAACTTTGTTGATCATACCAAGAATAGCAGGAGTTTCTTCCTTAACTACAGTTGAATTCAACTTTTTAAGACCTAAAGCTTCTACCGTCGCACGTTGATCTTGTGGACGACCAATTACACTACGAGTGAGGGTAATTTCTAACTTTTTCGCCATTTGTTTTCCCTCCTTAACCTAGTAGCTCTTCTACAGATTTACCGCGTAATTTTGCAACATCTTCAGCGCGCTTAAGTTCGCTTAATCCGTTCACAGTAGCGCGAATCATGTTGATTGGTGTGTTAGAACCAAGAGATTTCGAAAGAATATCTTGTACACCTGCTAATTCAAGGACCGCACGAACAGGTCCACCAGCAATAACACCAGTACCCTCAGCAGCAGGCTTTAAGAATACTTCACCAGCTCCAAAATGACCGTTGATTGTGTGTGGAATTGTTGTACCAACTAATGGTACAGCGATTAAGTTTTTCTTAGCGTCTTCGATAGCTTTGCGGATTGCGTCTGGTACCTCTTGTGCTTTACCAGTACCGAATCCAACATGACCGTTTTTATCGCCAACTACAACTAGTGCAGCAAAGCGGAAACGACGACCACCCTTAACAACTTTCGCGACACGATTTATCGTAACTACACGTTCTTCAAGTTCTAATTTACTTGGGTCAATGCGATGCATCAATTTTCCCTCCTTTGACCATTAAAATTGTAATCCAGCCTCACGAGCAGCTTCAGCTAGAGCTTTAACACGGCCATGGTATAAGTAACCACCGCGATCAAATACTACTTCTTTAACGCCTTTCTCTACAGCACGCTTAGCAACTGATTCTCCAACTTTCGTAGCAGCTTCAATATTGCTAGTACCGTTAAGAGCAAGGTCTTTATCAAGAGTAGATGCACTTACTAACGTTACACCATTTACATCATCAATAACTTGAGCGTAAATATGTTGGTTAGAACGGAACACGTTTAAACGTGGACGTTCTGCAGTACCAGTAAGTTTAGCACGTACACGCGCATGTCTTTTCTTACGAGTCGCATTTTTATCAGCTTTAGTGATCATTCTTGTCACTCCTTTCTCTCACCTAACGGGTTTACTTAGCAGTTTTACCTTCTTTACGACGAACAACTTCGCCTTCGTAACGAATACCTTTACCTTTGTAAGGCTCAGGAGCACGTACAGCACGGATGTTAGCAGCGAATTCGCCAACACGTTGCTTGTCGATACCTTTGATTACGATCTTAGTTGGTGCAGGTACTTCAACTTCAAGACCTGCTTCCGGAGTCATTTCTACTGGATGAGAATAACCTACGCTTAATACAAGTTTATCACCTTGTTTTTGAGCACGGTAACCAACACCGACTAATTCAAGTCCGCGTGCGAAACCTTCAGTTACACCTTCAACCATGTTTCCAATTAAAGCACGAGTTGTACCGTGTAATGCACGGTGTTCCTTCTGTTCAGATGGACGCTCAACTGTTAATGTATTCTCTTCAATTTTGATAAGCATATCAGCATTGAAAGTACGAGTTAATTCACCTTTAGGGCCTTTTACTGTTACAGTATTGTCTTCTGCAACTGTAATAGTAACACCTGCAGGGATTTCAAGAATCTTTTTACCAATACGAGACATGTGGTCACACCTCCGTTCGTTTTAAATATATATTACCAAACGTATGCTACTACTTCTCCACCAGTTTGTAATTGACGAGCGTCTTTGTCTGTCATTACTCCCTTAGATGTAGAAACAAGAGCGATACCTAATCCGTTAAGTACACGTGGTACTTCGTCAGCTTTAGCGTAAACGCGTAAGCCAGGTTTACTGATACGTTTTAATCCAGTGATTACACGTTCGTTGTTTGCACCATATTTCAGGAAAATACGAAGGATACCTTGTTTGTTATCCTCGATGTATTCTACATCACGAATGAAACCTTCACGTTTTAAAAGTTCAGCGATCTCTTTTTTGATTTTAGAAGCAGGAACCTCTAATTTCTCATGACGTACCATGTTCGCATTACGGATGCGAGTAAGCATGTCTGCAATTGGATCTGTCATCACCATGTGTTTTACCTCCTTCCCATTTGTGGGTTTTACCAACTAGCTTTTTTAACACCAGGAATTTGACCTTTATATGCAAGTTCACGGAAACAAATACGGCAAAGTTTAAATTTGCGGTATACAGAATGCGGACGACCGCAGCGTTCGCAACGTGTATACTCTTGTACTTTAAACTTAGGAGTACGCTTTTGTTTCGCAATCATAGATTTTTTAGCCACGTTTTCGCCTCCTCTACTTAGCGTTGGCTTCCATTATTTTTGGAATGGCATACCGAATTGTGTTAAAAGTTCACGAGCTTCTTCATCAGTGTTCGCTGTAGTAACGATTACGATGTCCATACCGCGGACTTTGCTTACTTTATCATAATCAATCTCAGGGAAAATAAGTTGCTCTTTAACACCTAATGTATAGTTTCCACGACCATCGAATGATTTCTTAGAAACACCACGGAAATCACGTACACGTGGTAAAGAAACTGATACTAATTTATCGAAGAACTCATACATTTGCTCGCCGCGTAAAGTTACTTTCGCACCGATTGGCATACCTTCACGAAGACGGAAACCAGCGATTGATTTTTTAGCACGAGTTACAACAGGTTTTTGACCTGCGATTTGTGTTAATTCTTCTACTGCGTTGTCTAAAGCTTTTGAGTTAGATACCGCGTCACCAACACCAGTGTTGATTACGATCTTTTCGATTTTTGGTACCTGCATTACAGATTTATAGTTAAACTTGCTCATTAGAGCAGGAGTAATTTCCTTTTGGAACTTCTCTTTAAGGCGATTCAATGAAGTGACCTCCTTTCTTAAGAAAATTATTTATCTAATAATTCACCAGATTTTTTTGCAATACGAACTTTTTTACCATCTTCTACCTTGAAGCCTACGCGAGTAGGTTCACCTGTTTTCGGATCTAAAATCATAACGTTAGAAACGTGAATAGGTGCCTCTTTAGTAATAATTCCACCTTGTGGATTTAATTGAGATGGCTTAGAGTGCTTCTTAACGATGTTAACACCCTCAACGATAACACGGTTTTGCTTTGGGAAAGCCACAAGGATAACGCCTTGTTTTCCTTTGTCTTTACCAGTGATTACCTGTACTTTATCACCTTTTTTTACATGCATCTTAATTCTGCACCTCCTTAGCAAGGCAATACCTTAAATTATAGAACTTCTGGAGCTAAAGAAACGATCTTCATGAAGTTGCTATCACGTAATTCACGAGCTACTGGTCCGAAGATACGAGTACCACGTGGGCTCTTATCGTCTTTAATGATAACCGCTGCGTTTTCATCAAATTTGATGTAAGAACCATCCGGACGACGAGCACCGCTCTTCGTACGTACTACTACTGCTTTAACAACGTCACCTTTTTTAACAACGCCACCTGGTGTTGCTTGTTTTACCGTAGCAACGATAATGTCACCAATGTTAGCATATTTACGACCAGAGCCGCCTAATACTTTAATTGTTAAAAGTTCACGTGCACCAGAGTTGTCAGCAACTTTCAAACGAGATTCTTGTTGGATCATGTTATGAAACCTCCCTTCGGACTAAAAATTCCGATTCGTCTATTTAGATAATAACCGCTTCTTCAACGATTTCAACTAAACGGAAACGCTTAGTAGCAGAAAGCGGGCGAGTTTCCATGATTTTTACGATATCGCCAAGTTTCGCTTGGTTTTGCTCATCATGGGCTTTGTACTTCTTAGAATACTTAACACGTTTTCCGTACAAGGAATGAGTTTTGTAAGTTTCAACTAAAACTGTAATCGTTTTGTCCATTTTGTCAGACACTACACGACCAGTATAAACTTTGCGTTGGTTACGTTCGCTCACTATGCAAACCTCCCCTCAATTTATCGATTAATTCCGATCTCTCTTTCACGAACTACAGTTTTCATACGAGCAATTGCCTTACGCACTTCACGAATGCGAGTTGGATTCTCTAATTGTCCTGTAGCAAGTTGGAAGCGAAGATTAAACAACTCTTCCTTTAAAGCTTTAACTTTTGTTTCGATTTCGGCAGTGGTTAATTCACGAATATCATTAGTTTTCATTAGATTCACCACCATTTTCTTCACGTTTTACGAATTTACATTTCACAGGTAACTTGTGAGCTGCAAGACGTAATGCTTCGCGTGCTACCTCTTCAGATACACCCGCGATTTCGAACATAATTTTCCCAGGTTTTACTACTGCTACCCAGCCTTCTGGTGCCCCTTTACCGGAACCCATACGTACTTCTAGAGGTTTTGCAGTGTAAGGTTTAGAAGGGAAAATTTTAATCCATACTTTACCGCCACGTTTCATGTAACGAGTCATTGCACGACGAGCAGCTTCGATTTGACGGTTTGTAATCCATGAAGCAGCTTGTGCTTGTAAACCGAATTCACCGAAAGCTACTTCAGTTCCACCTTTAGCACGACCACGCATTTTACCACGATGCTCTCTACGATATTTTACGCGTTTTGGCATTAACATATTATTTTCCTCCTTCCTCAGAAGCTTTCTTTTTTGTAGGAAGGACTTCTCCACGGTAGATCCATACTTTTACGCCTAATTTACCGTATGTTGTATCAGCTTCAACTGCTGCATAGTCAATATCAGCGCGAAGTGTATGAAGTGGAACAGTTCCTTCACTGTAAGATTCTGCACGAGCGATATCAGCTCCGCCAAGACGACCAGAAACCTGTGTTTTAATACCTTTAGCACCTGCACGCATAGCACGTTGAATAACTTGCTTTTGTGCACGACGGAATGATACACGGTTTTCTAATTGACGAGCGATGTTTTCGCCTACTAATTTAGCGTTAAGATCAGCTCTCTTAACTTCTAAAATGTTGATGTGTACACGCTTGCCTGTTAATTGGTTAAGAGCTTTACGAAGTGCTTCAACTTCAGTACCACCTTTACCAATTACCATACCAGGTTTTGCAGTGTGAATTGTAACATTTACACGATTTGCTGCACGTTCGATTTCTACTTTAGCAACAGCAGAATCTTTTAAGCGTACATTAATGTACTCACGGATTTTGATGTCTTCATGTAATAATGTAGCGTAATCTTTCTCAGCGAACCAACGAGATTCCCAGTCACGGATAACGCCGACACGAAGACCAATTGGATTAACCTTTTGACCCATCGATTATCCCTCCTTCTTTTCTGATACCACAACTGTGATGTGGCTTGTGCGTTTGTTAATTTGGCTTGCACGACCCATTGCACGTGGACGGAAACGTTTTAACGTTGGACCTTCGTCAACGAAAACTTTCTCAACAACTAAGTTGTTAATGTCCATTTCATAATTGTGCTCTGCATTTGCGATTGCAGATTTTAAAACTTTTTCTACAACTGGAGAAGCAGTTTTTGGTGTGTGGTTAAGGATAGCAATCGCTTCACCCACTTGCTTACCTCGGATTAAGTCTACAACTAAACGAACTTTACGAGGAGCAATACGAACTGTTCTCGCTACTGCTTTAGCTTGCATTGAAGTGCCTCCTCTCATTATCTTCTAGTTTTCTTATCGTCAGCATCATGACCTTTATACGTACGAGTTGGTGCGAATTCACCTAACTTGTGGCCTACCATGTCTTCAGTAACATATACAGGTACATGTTTACGACCGTCATATACAGCGATTGTGTGACCGATGAACTGAGGGAAGATCGTTGAACGACGAGACCAAGTTTTAACAACTTGCTTTTGCTCAGTTTCATTTAGCTTTGCAATTTTACTCATTAAATGATCATCGACAAATGGTCCTTTTTTCAAGCTACGAGCCATTTTGGTGCCTCCCTTCGTGATTGCCGTACGGTTCTTAAAGTGAACCGTACTACAATCCCATTATTTTTTACGACGACGAACGATGAATTTGTCAGACGCTTTGTTTTTCTTACGAGTTTTGAATCCAAGAGTTGGTTTACCCCATGGAGACATTGGAGACTTACGTCCGATTGGTGAACGTCCTTCACCACCACCGTGTGGGTGATCAACTGGGTTCATTACAGAACCACGAACAGTTGGGCGCTTACCTAACCAGCGAGAGCGACCAGCTTTACCGATCTTGATAAGTTCGTGTGACTCGTTACCAACTTGACCTACAGTTGCACGACAAGCAGATAATACAAGACGCACTTCACCAGAAGTTAAACGTACAAGAACGTATTTACCTTCTTTACCAAGTACTTGTGCAGATGTACCAGCAGAACGAACTAATTGTCCACCACGACCTGGTTTAAGCTCGATGTTATGAACAACAGTACCTACTGGAATGTTGATTAATGGTAATGCGTTACCGATTTTAATGTCAGCTTCAGCGCCAGACATAATTTCCATACCTACTTCTAAGTTCTTAGGAGCAAGAATGTAACGTTTTTCACCGTCAACGTAGTTAATTAATGCGATATTCGCAGAGCGGTTTGGATCATATTCGATCGTAGCAACGCGTCCTGGAATTCCATCTTTGTTACGTTTGAAGTCGATGATACGGTATTGACGCTTATGTCCGCCACCTTGATGACGTACAGTGATTTTACCTTGGTTATTACGACCAGCCTTTTTGCTTAAAGGAGCAAGTAAAGACTTTTCGGGTCTGTCAGTCGTGATTTCAGCGAAATCATTCGTAGTCATGTTACGACGACCGTTAGTAGTTGGATTATACTTTTTAATTCCCATCTCAATTTCCCTCCTTCTTTAGTAAGAATTAAACGCCTTGGAAGATTTCGATTTCTTTGCTGTCAGCAGTTAGCTTAACGATTGCTTTACGACGACGGCTAGTAAAACCAGCGTGACGACCAACGCGTTTTGCTTTCGGCTTGTAGTTCATGATGTTCACTTTTTCTACTTTAACACCAAAGATCGCTTCTAGAGCATCTTTAACTTCTGTTTTATTAGATTTAACGTCCACATCGAACGTGTATTTTTTTTCAGCCATCATTTCCATAGAACGTTCAGTGATAACTGGGCGCTTAATGATATCACGAGGATCTCTCATTATGCAAGCACCTCCTCTACTTTTTCCACTGCCGCTTTTGTCATGATTAGCTTATCATGATGAAGCACGTCTAAAACGTTTACGCCATCAGCAGTGATTACTGTTACTCCAGGGATATTGCGAGCAGATAACTCTACAGATTCGTTTGCATCAGCAGTTACGATAAGAGCTTTCTTCTCAACAGTTAATCCTTTAAGTACTGCTAGCATATCTTTTGTTTTTGGTGCATTTAACACTAGGTCTTCAAGAACTACAATGTTGTTCTCAACTACTTTAGTAGCTAATGCAGATTTGATTGCTAAACGACGAACTTTCTTAGGAAGTTTGTACGCATAGCTTCTTGGTGTAGGTCCGAATACCGTACCACCACCACGCCATTGAGGAGAGCGGATAGACCCTTGACGAGCACGTCCAGTTCCTTTTTGACGCCATGGTTTACGACCACCACCGCGAACTTCAGAGCGAGTTTTTACTTTGTGTGTACCTTGACGTAAAGATGCACGTTGCATCATTACAGCTTCGAAAAGTACAGCTTCATTTGGTTCGATACCGAAAATAGCTTCAGCTAATTCGATTTCACCAACCTGTGAACCAGTTTGGTTATATACAGTAACTTTTGGCATTGGAATTCCTCCTTCCTATTGTGAATTATTTGCTAACCTTCACAGCGCCTTGAACAACTACAAGAGATTTCTTAGCACCTGGAACGTTACCTTTTACTAGTAATAAGTTGCGCTCAGTGTCAACTTGAACGATTTCTAAGTTTTGGATAGTAACTTGGTCTCCACCCATACGTCCAGCAAGTTTTTTGCCTTTGAATACACGGTTCGGAGCAACTGGGCCCATTGAACCTGGACGACGGTGATAGCGAGAACCATGAGACATAGGTCCGCGAGATTGTCCGTGGCGTTTGATAACACCTTGGAAACCTTTACCTTTAGAAATTCCTGTTACATCAACGATTTCACCTGCAGCGAATACGTCAACTTTTACCTCTTGACCAACCTCTAATCCGTCCACGTCTGCATCGCGGATTTCGCGAATGAAGCGCTTAGGAGTTGTAGATGCTTTAGCAGTGTGGCCTTGTTCAGGTTTGTTAGTTAACTTTTCACGCTTATCTTCAAATCCTAACTGAATTGCGTTGTAGCCATCAGTTTCAGTTGTTTTCTTTTGAAGAACAACGTTTGGATTAACAGCGATAACTGTTACTGGGATTAACTCACCGTTCTCAGCAAATACTTGAGTCATACCGATCTTTCTTCCTAAGATTCCTTTGGTCATGAGTTACACCTCCTACATTTTTAAGTTATATAAATTATAGTTTGATTTCGATATCTACACCAGATGGTAAGTCTAAACGCATTAATGAATCTACTGTTTGTGGAGTAGGACTCACGATGTCGATTAGACGTTTGTGCGTGCGCATTTCGAATTGCTCACGAGAATCTTTGTACTTATGAACAGCACGAAGAATTGTGTAAACAGTTTTTTCAGTTGGTAATGGGATCGGACCAGAAACTGTTGCCCCAGAACGCTTAGCTGTTTCTACAATTTTCTCAGCTGACTGATCAAGAATACGGTGATCGTAAGCTTTTAAACGGATACGAATTTTTTCTTTTGCCATTATTTTCCCTCCTTCGTTCGCCTATTTCTAAAATAGACCTTCTCCATGGAAATTTCCTCACACCATGCCATGGCAAAGCGGCCGGGTGTGTCAGCAACCTTCCACTTCATCGCAGTCAAAGACCAACATTGTCTATTATACAATGTTATTCGTCTAGATGCAAGCATCTTTTTGTTTGCATCTGCTTTTCTCTACTTTTGCTATTATACATGGCACTTTAAAGAATTTCAAGTTTTCATCTAGCAGAATTCATTTTACAGTTTCTGGATTTCGGTTTTGATGATTTTACATTACTATAGAAGAAACTCGTCAAAATATGAAACAATCATTTTGTTCATTATATAAATGCAAACAAAAACCCCAAGGGAAAATCCCTCGGGGTTTTTTATATCAGTTAAGATTACTCAACGATAGTAGCAACTACGCCGTAACCTACTGTACGTCCACCTTCACGAATAGAGAATTTAGTTCCCTCTTCGATAGCGATTGGAGCGATAAGTTCGATAGTCATTTCTACGTTGTCACCAGGCATTACCATTTCAGTACCTTCTGGTAATTGGATGATACCAGTTACGTCAGTTGTACGGAAGTAGAACTGTGGACGGTAGTTAGCGAAGAATGGAGTGTGACGTCCACCTTCTTCTTTAGATAATACGAAAACTTCAGCTTTGAATTTAGCGTGAGCTTTTACAGAACCGCTTTTTGCAAGTACTTGTCCACGTTGGATGTCTTCACGAGCAACCCCACGAAGTAAAGCACCGATGTTGTCACCAGCTTGAGCTTGGTCAAGAAGTTTACGGAACATTTCTACACCAGTTACAGTTGTAGAAGCATTTTCTTCAGCAAGACCGATGATTTCTACAACGTCACCAACTTTAACGATACCGCGCTCAACACGACCAGTAGCAACTGTACCACGACCTGTGATAGAGAATACATCCTCTACAGGCATTAAGAATGGTTTGTCAGTTTCACGTTCTGGAGTTGGGATGTAAGCATCAACTTCAGCCATTAATTCAATGATTTTTGCTTCCCAATCAGCTTCTCCTTGAAGAGCTTTAAGAGCAGAACCTTTGATTACAGGAATGTCGTCGCCTGGGAATCCGTATTCAGATAATAGGTCGCGAACTTCCATTTCTACTAATTCTAATAATTCTTCGTCGTCTACCATGTCGCATTTGTTTAAGAATACAACGATGTAAGGTACACCTACTTGACGAGAAAGAAGGATGTGCTCACGAGTTTGAGGCATTGGGCCATCAGCAGCAGATACTACTAAGATACCGCCGTCCATTTGAGCAGCACCAGTGATCATGTTTTTAACATAGTCAGCGTGACCTGGGCAGTCAACGTGTGCATAGTGACGAGTTTCAGTTTCGTACTCAACGTGTGCAGTTGAGATTGTGATACCGCGCTCTCTTTCTTCTGGAGCAGCATCGATTTGATCGTATCCGCGTGCTTCAGCACCACCAGCTTTTGCAAGAACTGTAGTGATCGCAGCAGTTAATGTAGTTTTACCATGGTCAACGTGGCCGATTGTACCGATGTTAACATGGGGTTTAGAACGTTCGAATTTAGCTTTAGCCATTCTAAATTCCTCCTTAGTTTATATAGGTTATTTTATATTTAGTCTAGAAGGCGAAACTTGCGTCCCACTTTCTAAGCTTACATAAGTAGTTATACTTGAACAATCGATAAAAATCAATTATTCACCTTTATTTTTTTTGATAATTTCTTCAGAAACAGACTTTGGTACTTCTTCATAGTGGTCAAACACCATAGAGAATGTTCCGCGTCCTTGAGTGTTAGAACGTAATGACGTTGCATAACCGAACATTTCAGAAAGTGGAACCATAGCGCGAACAACTTGAGCGTTACCGCGAGCTTCCATACCTTCTACACGTCCACGACGAGATGTTACGTCACCCATAATGTCACCCATGTACTCTTCAGGAATTACAACTTCAACTTTCATCATTGGCTCAAGGATTACTGGGTTACATTTAGAAACCGCAGCTTTAAGTGCCATAGATGCAGCGATTTTGAACGCCATCTCAGATGAATCGACATCATGGTAAGATCCGTCAACTAATGCAGCTTTAATGTCTACTACTGGATATCCAGCAAGTACACCATTTTTAAGTGCATCTTCAAGACCTGCGCCTACAGCTGGGATGTATTCACGTGGAACAACACCACCGACGATCTTGTTTTCGAATTCGAATCCTTTACCTTCTTCGTTAGGTTCAAACTCAATCCAAACGTGTCCGAATTGTCCACGTCCACCAGATTGACGAGCGAACTTACCTTCAACTTTCGCAGCAGAGCGGAAAGTCTCACGGTATGCTACCTGAGGAGCACCAACGTTTGCTTCAACTTTG
Source organism: Bacillus cereus group sp. Bc010 (assembly GCF_027716745.1). Classification (NCBI taxonomy): domain Bacteria; kingdom Bacillati; phylum Bacillota; class Bacilli; order Caryophanales; family Bacillaceae; genus Bacillus; species Bacillus cereus group sp. Bc010. Next base: position 31,450 of record NZ_JAQFUY010000029.1, on the reverse strand, counting down.
AACTCACGGCGCATACGGTCAACGATGATATCAAGGTGAAGTTCACCCATACCAGCGATGATTGTTTGGCCAGTTTCTTGGTCAGTGTGAGCACGGAATGTTGGATCTTCTTCAGAAAGCTTAGCTAATGCTGTACCCATTTTATCTTGGTCAGCTTTAGATTTTGGTTCGATAGCTACAGAGATAACTGGCTCTGGGAATTCCATAGACTCAAGGATAACAAGGCTCTTCTCGTCACAAAGAGTATCACCAGTAGTAGTATCTTTTAAACCTACAGCAGCAGCGATGTCACCAGCGTAAACTGTTGAGATCTCTTCACGGCTGTTAGCGTGCATTTGTAGGATACGACCTACACGCTCACGCTTACCTTTAGTTGAGTTTTTCACGTATGATCCAGAGTTTAACACACCAGAGTACACACGGAAGAACGTTAACTTACCAACATAAGGGTCAGTCATGATTTTGAATGCTAATGCTGAGAAAGGCTCTTCATCGCTAGACTTACGTTCTACTTCTTCATCTGTATCAGGAACGATACCTTTAATAGCAGGTACGTCTAATGGAGATGGTAGGTAGTCGATAACTGCGTCTAACAGAATTTGAACACCTTTGTTTTTGAATGCAGAACCACAGATTACTGGGAAGAATTCTACAGAAGTTGTAGCCTTACGGATACCAGCTTTAAGCTCTTCTACAGTGATTTCTTCACCTTCTAGGTACTTCATCATCATTTCTTCATCTAGCTCAGCTACCGCTTCGATAAGTTTTCCACGGTATTCTTCAGCTAGTTCTTTGTGCTCTTCAGGAATCTCAACACGTTGAATGTCTGTTCCTAAATCGTTACCGTACATGTAAGCACATTCTTCAACAAGGTCAATGATACCATTGAACTCATCTTCAGCACCGATTGGTAACTGAATTGGATGTGCGTTTGCTTGTAAACGATCGTGGATTGTTCCTACAGAGTATAAGAAGTCCGCACCAATCTTATCCATTTTGTTAACGAATACGATACGAGGTACGCCATAAGTAGTAGCCTGACGCCAAACAGTTTCTGTTTGTGGTTCAACACCAGATTGTGCATCAAGTACTGCTACCGCGCCATCAAGTACGCGTAAAGAACGTTCTACTTCTACTGTGAAGTCTACGTGACCTGGAGTGTCAATGATGTTTACACGGTGACCTTTCCATTGTGCTGTAGTTGCAGCAGAAGTAATTGTGATACCACGCTCTTGCTCTTGCTCCATCCAGTCCATCTGAGATGCACCTTCGTGAGTTTCACCGATTTTATGAATACGTCCTGTGTAGTACAGAATACGCTCAGTAGCTGTTGTTTTACCAGCATCGATGTGAGCCATGATACCAATATTACGAGTGTTTTCTAAAGAGAACTCTCTTCCCATTTGGTGTCTTGCTCCTTCCATATATGGATTGGATTTTTTATTTTAAGTAGCAAAAAAGCCACTTTATATTGTTACATATGTCAGTATGTCCAGTACTCTCATTATGTAAAACGAGCGCCATTGAAAGGGAGAGGCATTCTCCCTCTCCACACTTCCATAAGCGACAAATAAAGCGGTCTATGCTTACATTTATTTTACGTTGTATCCTACCAACGGTAATGAGCAAATGCTTTGTTAGCTTCTGCCATTTTATGAGTGTCTTCACGTTTCTTAACAGATGCACCAGCGTTGTTAGCTGCATCTAAGATTTCGTTAGCAAGACGCTCTTCCATAGTTTTTTCACCACGAAGACGAGCGTAGTTTACTAACCAACGAAGACCTAAAGTTGTACGGCGTTCTGGACGAACCTCAACTGGAACTTGGTAGTTAGCACCACCAACACGACGAGCGCGTACTTCAAGAACAGGCATAATGTTCTTAAGAGCTTGCTCGAATACTTCCATTGGCTCTTTACCAGTACGTTCGCTTACGATATCGAACGCATTATAAAGAATTGTTTGAGATTTACCTTTTTTACCGTCAACCATCATTTTGTTGATAAGGCGTGTTACTAGCTTTGAATTGTACATTGGATCTGGTAACACGTCACGTTTTGCAACAGGTCCTTTACGAGGCATATTGAGTTCCTCCTTTCATTAAAAAGTTATTATTTCTTAGCCGCTTTTGGCTTTTTAGTACCGTATTTAGAACGGCCTTGCATACGCTTGTCAACACCAGCTGTATCAAGCGCACCACGAACGATGTGGTAACGTACCCCTGGTAAGTCTTTTACACGACCACCGCGAATTAATACTACGCTGTGCTCTTGTAAGTTGTGACCGATACCTGGGATGTATGCTGTTACCTCAATACCATTTGTTAAACGAACACGAGCATATTTACGTAACGCTGAGTTTGGTTTCTTTGGAGTCATTGTACCAACACGAGTACATACACCACGTTTTTGAGGTGCAGAGATATCAGTTGATTTTTTCTTTAAAGAGTTAAAACCTTTGTTTAACGCAGGTGATTTAGATTTCCATACTTTATCAGTACGACCATTTCTCACTAATTGGTTAATAGTAGGCATTTGATTATCCTCCCTTCGCATGTTTGTATGACCACATATCCAGGTGGTTCATTATTAGTTGAAAACAAAGTTTTTGCAAGGGAGAGCAAATGCTCTCTCCTCACAAAAACAGTTTTAACTTATTATTCCTATTGCTGAAGCTCCCACTTGAATCCCCGCAACTTTTCCAAGTTTACGAACTGATTCAACTTTTGTTATGGGTATGTTATGTTGCAATGCAGTACGAATGATAACATGGGTTAACCGCATATCAGCATCTTCTGCAATGACAACTTCTTTAACTATACCATTTTTGATTGCTTCCAATGTACGTTTATGACCAACGACCACATTTTCAGCATTTGACACTTTTTGATAAGACATATAAATATCCTCCAAAGCATCGTTCAGGAGCAACCTTGCTTATAGTAACATTTTGACTCATACAATGTCAACTAGGATTAACTGTTTTTATACAAAATTTACGACGGAAAATTTTACTGTTCCACATAAACTTCATCGTTTTCTACATTCATGTCATCTTGTGTTGTTTTAACAAGATCCACTTTGCGATAACGATTCATACCTGTTCCAGCAGGAACAAGTTTACCGATAATAACATTTTCTTTCAATCCTAGAAGCTCATCACGTTTACCCTTAATTGCTGCATCAGTTAAGACACGAGTTGTTTCTTGGAACGATGCTGCAGATAAGAATGAATCTGTTTCAAGTGAAGCTTTTGTAATACCAAGTAGAACAGGTCTAGCTGTTGCTGGTTGTTTACCTTGTAGTAACACCTTCGCATTTGCATCAGTAAACTGATGGATATCTAGTAATGTTCCTGGTAATACATCTGTTTCACCTGCATCACTTACACGAACTTTGCGTAACATTTGGCGTACCATTACTTCTACGTGTTTGTCACCAATTTCTACCCCTTGCATACGGTATACTTTTTGAACTTCACGTAATAAGTATTCTTGAACTGCCGTAATGTCCGTTACTTTTAGTAATTCTTTCGGATCAATAGAACCTTCTGTTAACTCTTTACCGTGGCTAATTTGCTGTCCTGGAATTACTTTCAGACGAGCACCGTAAGGAATAGCATACGTACGAGTTTCAACTTCACCCTGTACAACTACTTCTTGGCGATCTTTAACATCGTTGATCGCTGCGATAACACCGTCGATTTCACTGATAACTGCCTGACCTTTCGGATTACGAGCTTCGAAGATCTCTTGGATACGAGGTAAACCTTGAGTGATATCATCTCCGGCAACCCCACCTGTATGGAACGTACGCATCGTTAACTGTGTACCTGGCTCACCGATAGATTGAGCTGCGATAATACCTACCGCTTCCCCTACCTCTACGTCTGTTCCAGTTGCTAAGTTACGACCGTAACACTTCTTACATACACCGTGGCGAGTGTTACACGTGAACGCTGAACGAATGTTTACAGTTTCAACACCCGAATTTTCAACGATATGAGCGATATCTTCAGTAATTAATTGATTTTCAGCAACTAATACTTCACCTGTTTCAGGATGTTTTACAGTTTTTCTTGCAAAACGTCCAACAAGACGATCATATAATGACTCGATAACTTCATTACCCTCTTTAATCGCACCAATTAATAAACCACGATCTGTTCCACAATCATCTTCACGAACGATTACATCTTGTGCAACGTCAACAAGACGACGTGTTAAGTAGCCAGAATCGGCAGTTTTCAGTGCTGTATCGGCAAGACCTTTACGCGCACCATGCGTAGAGATGAAGTACTCAAGTACTGTTAAACCTTCACGGAAACTTGATTTGATTGGAAGTTCGATGATACGACCAGATGGATTGGCCATCAGACCACGCATACCAGCAAGCTGAGTAAAGTTCGATGCGTTACCACGGGCACCGGAATCACTCATCATGAAGATTGGGTTGCGTTTATTCAAGGATTTCATCAGTTTTCCTTGGATAACATCTTTTGCATTACTCCAAATAGAGATAACGCGATCGTAACGTTCTTCTTCCGTGATTAAACCGCGACGGAATTGTTTAATTACATTATCTACTTTTGCTTGTGCTTCGTGGAGAATTTCATCTTTTTCACCTAATACAAGAATGTCAGATACCCCAACTGTAATACCAGCTTTTGTAGAGTACTTGAATCCTAAGTTTTTCATACGGTCAAGCATGCGAGACGTTTCTGTAATTTTGAAACGTTTAAACACTTCCGCAATGATGTTACCAAGGATTTTCTTGCTGAATGGCGCCACTTCTTCGCGACTAGCAATAATCTCTTTAATGTTCGCACCTTTTTCAACGAAATATTTCGCTGGTGTTTCTTTTTCAAGGTTTGAATTTGTTGGTTCATTAATATAAGGGAACGACTCTGGTAAGATTTCGTTAAATATTAATTTACCAACTGTTGTTAATAGAAGCATACTCTTTTGCTCTTCAGTAAATGTTGCGTTGTTTACTGCGCTTGCAGCTACTGCAACACGTGTATGAAGATGTACATATCCATTTTGGTATGCAAGTAATGCCTCGTTCGCATCTTTGAAGACCATACCTTCACCGATTGCACCTTCACGCTCAAGTGTTAAGTAGTAGTTACCTAATACCATATCCTGAGATGGAGTAACAACTGGTTTACCGTCTTTCGGGTTCAAGATGTTTTGTGCCGCTAACATAAGAAGACGAGCTTCTGCTTGTGCTTCTGATGATAAAGGTACGTGAACGGCCATTTGGTCACCGTCAAAGTCCGCGTTGTATGCAGTACATACAAGTGGGTGAAGACGGATTGCGCGACCTTCTACTAATGTAGGTTCAAACGCCTGAATACCAAGACGGTGAAGTGTTGGTGCGCGGTTTAGAAGTACTGGATGTTCTTTAATCACAGATTCTAAAACGTCCCAAACTTCAGGTTGTACACGCTCGATTTTACGTTTCGCACTCTTAATGTTGTGTGCTAATCCTTTTTCAACTAACTCTTTCATTACGAAAGGTTTGAACAGTTCAAGCGCCATCTCTTTTGGTAATCCACATTGGTACATCTTTAAGTTCGGTCCTACAACGATTACAGAACGACCAGAGTAGTCAACACGTTTACCTAATAAGTTTTGACGGAAGCGTCCTTGTTTACCTTTAAGCATGTGAGATAGTGATTTTAATGGACGGTTACCTGGTCCAGTAACTGGACGGCCACGACGACCATTATCGATTAATGCGTCTACAGCTTCTTGTAACATACGTTTTTCGTTCTGAACGATAATGCTTGGTGCACCTAAGTCCAATAGACGTTTTAAACGGTTGTTACGGTTAATTACACGACGGTATAAGTCGTTTAAGTCAGAAGTAGCAAAACGTCCACCATCTAACTGTACCATTGGGCGTAGTTCTGGTGGGATTACTGGTAGAACATCTAAGATCATCCAAGATGGCTCATTTCCAGAGTTACGGAATGCTTCTAATACTTCTAGACGTTTAATAGCACGAGTACGGCGTTGTCCTTGTGCTGTTTTTAATTCTTCTTTTAAGAAGTCTACTTCTTTATCTAAATCGATGTCTTGTAATAGCTTTTTAATCGCTTCTGCACCCATAGCAGCTTGGAATGTGCTACCATATCGATCACGATATGCACGGTATTCTTTTTCAGAAAGTAATTGCTTCTTATCAAGTGGTGTATCTCCACTTTCTGTTACAACATAAGAAGCGAAATAAATTACTTCTTCAAGCGCGCGAGGGGACATGTCTAAGACAAGTCCCATGCGGCTCGGGATACCTTTGAAATACCAAATATGAGATACAGGAGCAGCTAATTCGATATGACCCATACGTTCACGACGCACTTTCGCACGCGTTACTTCAACGCCACATCGATCACAAACTACACCTTTATAACGTACACGTTTGTATTTTCCGCAATGACATTCCCAGTCCTTTTGTGGTCCGAAAATACGCTCACAGAACAAGCCATCTTTTTCAGGCTTTAACGTACGATAGTTAATTGTTTCTGGTTTCTTAACTTCACCGTATGACCAAGAACGAATCTTGTCAGGTGAAGCAAGTCCAATCTTCATATATTCAAAGTTATTTACATCTATCAAGGGGCCTACCTCCCTTTTAGTCTACAGGTTATCCCAATTATTCCTTAGTTGTCTCAACTTCGACATTCAATTTGTCTGCTGATTGATGATCATCGTCATCTTCCGTATCACGCATTTCAATTTCTGTATCGTCGCTAGACATCATTTTAACGTCCATACCTAAACTTTGCAGCTCTTTAATCAATACTTTGAATGATTCAGGAACGCCTGGTTCTGGAACATTTTCGCCTTTAACAATTGCTTCATACGTCTTAACACGTCCAACAACATCATCAGACTTCACTGTTAAGATTTCTTGAAGAGTATAAGCAGCACCATAAGCTTCAAGTGCCCAAACCTCCATCTCACCGAAACGCTGTCCACCGAACTGAGCTTTACCTCCAAGAGGCTGCTGCGTTACAAGTGAGTATGGTCCAGTAGAACGAGCATGAAGTTTATCGTCAACCATGTGCGCAAGTTTGATCATATACATGACACCAACAGATACACGGTTATCGAATGGTTCACCAGTACGTCCGTCATACAGGATTGTTTTCGCGTCATTTGCCATACCAGCTTCTTCAATTGTGCCCCAAACATCTTCCTCACGAGCACCATCGAATACTGGTGTTGCAATGTGAATGCCAAGGTATCTTGCTGCCATACCAAGATGAAGCTCTAATACCTGACCGATATTCATACGAGATGGTACCCCTAATGGGTTTAACATGATATCGATTGGCGTACCGTCTGGTAAGTAAGGCATATCTTCTTCTGGTAAAATACGAGAGATAACACCTTTGTTACCGTGACGTCCGGCCATCTTGTCACCTTCAGAAATTTTACGTTTTTGAACGATATATGCACGCACAAGTTGATTCACGCCTGGTGGCAATTCGTCGCCATCTTCACGGTTGAATACTTTTACGTCTAAGATAATACCGCCACCACCGTGTGGTACACGTAGTGATGTATCACGTACTTCACGCGCTTTTTCTCCAAAGATAGCATGTAATAGACGTTCTTCAGCTGTTAATTCTGTTACACCTTTAGGTGTTACTTTACCAACAAGTAAATCTCCATCTTTTACTTCCGCACCAACGCGAATGATACCGCGCTCGTCAAGGTTGCGTAATGCATCTTCCCCAACGTTTGGAATGTCACGTGTAATTTCTTCTGGTCCAAGCTTCGTATCACGAGCTTCTGACTCATATTCTTCAATATGAATAGAAGTGTACACATCATCTTTTACAAGGCGCTCACTCATAATGATCGCATCCTCGTAGTTATAACCGTCCCAAGTCATGAAACCAACAAGCACGTTACGTCCAAGTGCTAGTTCACCTAATTCCATAGAAGGACCATCCGCAAGGATTTCACCTTTTACAACTTCATTTCCAACACTTACGATTGGACGTTGGTTGTAGCAAGTTCCTTGGTTAGAACGAATGAATTTTTGCATTTTGTAGCGATCTAAGTCGCCTTTTACTGTTTGACCGTCAACTTCTACATATCGACGTACCCAAACTTCACGTGCTTCTACTCGTTCAACAATACCAGGGTGTTTACAGATTACTGCAGCACCTGAGTCTTTTGCTGATACGTACTCCATACCTGTACCTACAATCGGAGATTCCGGATTCATTAACGGAACCGCCTGACGTTGCATGTTCGCTCCCATAAGTGCGCGGTTAGAGTCATCGTTTTCTAAGAACGGAATACAAGCTGTCGCTGCCGACACTACTTGTTTTGGTGATACATCCATGTAGTCGATGCGTTCTTTATTTGTGACAATGTTTTCACCACGGAAACGAGCTACGATATCTTCATCAAGGAATTCTCCTTCTTCAGATAATTTCATATTCGCTTGGGCTACAACATAATTATCTTCTTCATCTGCTGTTAAATAATCAACATGCCCTGTTACAAGACCAGTTTCTGGGTCAACACGACGGTATGGTGTTTCAATGAAACCAAACTCATTTACTTTCGCGAACGAAGATAATGAGTTAATCAAACCGATGTTTGGTCCCTCTGGTGTTTCAATCGGACACATACGACCATAGTGAGAGTAGTGAACGTCACGTACTTCAAAGCCTGCGCGCTCACGCGTTAAACCACCAGGTCCTAATGCAGATAATCTTCGTTTGTGAGTTAACTCTGCTAACGGATTTGTTTGGTCCATGAACTGAGATAACTGAGAACTTCCGAAGAACTCTTTAATAGATGCAATAACAGGACGAATATTAATTAATGCCTGTGGTGTAATTGCATTTGTATCTTGGATCGACATTCTCTCACGAACAACACGTTCCATACGAGAAAGACCGATGCGGAATTGATTTTGTAATAGTTCTCCAACAGAACGCAGACGACGGTTTCCTAAGTGGTCGATATCATCTGTATCCCCTACTTTATATAGTAGGTTGAAGAAGTAACTGATAGAAGCAAGGATATCACCTGGTGTGATGTGTTTTACATCGCGAGTAATATTTGCATTACCAATTACGTTAATTACGCGCTCGCCTTCTGACTCAGGAGCATAAATCTTAATAGATTGCAGCTCAACATCGCCTTCTACCACTCCACCCATTGGTTTCGCTGTTTTGAATCCAATGTTTTTCTCTAAGTAAGGTAAAATGCGATCAAGTGTACGACGATCTAAGATTGTTCCTTCTGCCGCTAAAATTTCACCAGTTTCTGGATCCACTAATGTTTCAGCTAAACGTTGATTAAACAATCTGTTTTTAATGTGTAACTTTTTGTTGATCTTGTAGCGACCTACATTTGCTAAATCGTAGCGCTTTGGATCAAAGAAACGAGACACAAGTAAGCTCTTAGCATTTTCTACTGTTGGTGGTTCACCAGGACGTAGGCGCTCATAAATTTCAAGCAATGCTTTTTCTGTGCTATCTGTGTTGTCTTTTTCTAATGTGTTGCTTAAGTATTCGTTATCACCTAAAAGCTCGGTGATTTCTTGATCAGAGCCAAACCCTAATGCGCGTAACAAAACAGTTACAGGAAGTTTACGCGTACGGTCAATACGCACATATACAACATCCTTAGCATCTGTCTCATACTCTAACCAAGCTCCGCGGTTTGGAATTACAGTAGCAGTAAAACCACGTTTTCCGTTTTTATCCACTTTGCCACTATAGTATACGCTTGGAGAGCGAACTAACTGGGAAACGATAACACGTTCTGCACCGTTAATTACGAATGTTCCAGTCTCTGTCATGAGTGGGAAATCTCCCATGAACACATCTTGTTCTTTTACTTCACCAGTTTCCTTGTTGATTAGACGCACTTTTACACGAAGTGGTGCTGCATACGTCACATCACGCTCTTTGCATTCGTCTACAGAGTATTTAGGTTCACCTAAGCTGTAGTCGATAAATTCAAGCGATAGATTTCCCGTAAAGTCTTCAATCGGAGAAATGTCTTGGAACATTTCTCGCAAACCCTCATCAAGAAACCACTGATAAGAAGAGGTTTGAATTTCGATAAGATTTGGTAACTCTAATACTTCACTAATACGGGCATAACTTCTTCGTTGGCGGTGGCGTCCGTATTGAACTAGTTGACCTGTCAACTGCTTCACCCCTCAAATCATGAGTATTATAAATGCACAAAAAAATTTGTGCAAAATCACAAATAAATACAACTACTGCTATTTAGCGTAGTCTTTTTTCTCTTAAAGATAAATACGTTGAGTCTTTCTACCTGTTCAAAAAAGAAAAATGGCTTCTATAAGAAAACCATCATTCTGTTTCATAATCTGCTGATTTTACTATCTTTTCCAAGAGAAACAAAAATATACATCTTTCTCAACGCAGAAAATCATATATTGGCATTGTATAATGTTAACATAGCCAAAAATAACCGTCAACGTTTTTTTGATTTTATGATATAATATCCTTTTTTCTTTTCTACAACTTCGACTTCAGAAAACACTTCTTCTAGTTTCTTCAGCGCAGATGGTGCACCTTGTTTCTTTTGAATAACAATCCACAACTCTCCACCTGGAACTAAATGTTCTACAGCTTTTTCTAAAATCTCATGCACGATATCTTTACCTGCACGAATTGGAGGATTAGATAGAATAGCAGCATACATACCATCTACATTTTCATAGACGCTACTTTGAAAAATGTGCACATTTCCAATTCTATTGTTAGCGGCATTTTCTTTTGCAAGCTCAAGTGCCCTTTCATTCACATCCACCATGTGAACTTTACGGTCTTGAAACTCTTTCGCCAACGATAAACCAATTGGTCCATATCCACAACCTACGTCTAATATGTCACCTTTAATATCTGGCACTTGAAACGCTTCAATTAAAAGACGAGAACCAAAGTCCACTTCGTTTTTCGAGAACACCCCACGGTCAGATAAGAAAGTAAATTGAGATCCACGAAGCGTAAATTCCCATCGCTTACGATCACTTTTACTAGAAGGGTCGTTAGAAAAATAATGGTCTGCCATATGGCCACCTCTTTTCTTTACAGTTAAAAAAAAAGCTCGCATGAGAGCGAGCTTTTTTTAAAGCATCAAAAGTTAATTACTTAACTTCTACAGCAGCGCCAACTTCTTCAAGTTTAGCTTTGATTTCTTCAGCTTCTTCTTTAGCAGCAGCTTCTTTGATTACTTTTGGAGTGTTGTCAACTAATTCTTTAGCTTCTTTTAAGCCAAGACCAGTGATTTCACGAACAACTTTGATAACTTTGATTTTTTGTGCACCAGCGCTAGTTAGTTCCACATCAAATTCAGTTTTCTCAGCAGCAGCTTCTCCAGCGCCACCAGCAACAGCTACAGGAGCAGCAGCAGTTACGCCGAATTCTTCCTCGATAGCTTTTACTAAGTCGTTAAGTTCTAATACAGTCATAGATTTAACTGCTTCAATGATTTGTTCTTTAGTCATTGTAAATATCCTCCCTTAAATAGGTTTGTATTGTTTTATCGATAATACGTAATTATCTTTTAAAAAATTAAGCGCCTTGCTCTTCCTTTTGGTCTGCAACTGCTTTAGTAGCAAGTGCAAGGTTACGGATTGGAGCTTGAAGAACGCTAAGAAGCATAGAAAGTAAGCCTTCACGTGATGGAAGAGTAGCGATAGCTTTAACCTCATCAAGTGTTACAAGTTTACCTTCGATTACGCCCGCTTTAATTTCTAAAGCTTCATGATCTTTAGCGAAGTCGTTTAATACTTTCGCAGGAGCAACTACATCCTCGTTACTGAACGCGATTGCGTTTGGTCCTGTTAAGAATTCATTTAACTCAGCCATTTCAGCAGATTCTGCAGCACGACGAGTTAGAGAGTTTTTGTAAACTTTGAACTCAACGCCAGCTTCACGTAATTGCTTACGTAATTCTGTTGCTTCAGAAACTGTTAAACCACGGTAGTCAACAACGATTGTAGATTTACTAGCGCGAAGTTTGTCCGCGATTTCAGTTACAACTTGTTGTTTAGTTTCGATTACTTTGCTCATGTTATTACACCTCCTGTAGATTATATAGAAGATGTACCGAAAGTGCACTAAAAACCTCCATGCCCAACTTGTAGACATGGAGGCATATAGTCACAGAAAAAAATTCCGCTTCGTATATTAACACCTAGGTAGGAAATTAAGTCTATTGACACCTACTGTCTACGGTACACTAATTAAATTCACAACATAAATGATTATATTAAAACTTCTTTATGAAGTCAACTTCCAAAATTTACGCTAATGTAGAAACGTCTACACGTACGCCAGGTCCCATTGTAGAAGCAACTGTTACGTTCTTCATGTAAGTACCTTTTGCAGCAGCTGGCTTAACTTTTTGTAAAGTGTCAGCGATTGTTCTGAAGTTTTCTACTAATTTAGCATCTTCGAAAGATACTTTACCGATTGGAACGTGGATGTTACCAGCTTTATCAACGCGGTATTCAACTTTACCAGCTTTGATTTCGTTAACAGCTTTAGTTACATCGAAAGTAACTGTTCCAGTTTTAGGGTTTGGCATTAAACCTTTAGGTCCTAATACGCGACCAAGTTTACCAACTTCACCCATCATGTCAGGAGTTGCTACTACTACATCGAAATCGAACCAACCTTGTTGGATTTTACCGATGTAATCAGCATCGCCTACGAAGTCAGCTCCAGCAGCTTCAGCTTCTTTAGCTTTTTCACCTTTAGCGAATACTAATACACGTTGTACTTTACCAGTACCGTGTGGAAGAACAACTGCACCACGGATTTGTTGGTCAGCTTTCTTAGGGTCAACACCTAAACGGAATGCAGCTTCTACAGTTGCATCAAATTTAGCTGTGTTTGTTTTCTTTACTAATTCTACTGCTTCTGTTGCAGAGTAAGCAGCTGCACGATCAACAAGCTTTGCAGCTTCTACGTACTTTTTACCTCTTTTAGCCATTTTTATTTCCTCCTCGAATGTGGTTTTAGCGGAATAACCTCCCACGTTTACGCTTATTTTCAGGTATAACCTGAGGATGCGCGCCACCCATTTATTTAAAAACGATAATCATTTACGATAATAAAGGTTGCGAATTGGAATTCCAGACCCGCAACCTTTTTTTAAAAAACAAATCGAATTAGTCTTCGATAACGATGCCCATACTGCGTGCAGTACCTTCAACCATACGCATTGCAGCTTCTACGCTAGCAGCGTTTAGGTCAGGCATTTTAGTTTCAGCGATTTCGCGTACTTTATCACGCTTAACAGTTGCCACTTTATTACGGTTTGGTTCACCAGAACCAGACTCAATACCAGCTACTTTCTTAAGAAGAACAGCAGCAGGAGGAGTTTTAGTAATGAAAGTGAATGAACGGTCCTCAAATACCGTAATTTCAACAGGGATGATAAGACCAGCTTGATCTGCTGTACGAGCGTTAAACTCTTTACAGAAGCCCATGATGTTAACACCTGCTTGTCCTAATGCTGGACCAACTGGTGGAGCTGGGTTAGCTTTACCTGCAGGAATTTGAAGCTTTACCATTTTAATTACCTTTTTAGCCACGAGACACACCTCCTTAAGTCCGTGATGTGGTCAATTGGACAGTGATTTGCCCTCCCACGTCATATTTTATCTCTAAGGATAAAATCTTTCAAAAAACGTCTCCGATAACGAAGACGTACTGACTTAAAAGATATTATCACTTTTTACAATTCATTTCAAGTTTCATTTTATAATTTTTCAATTTGATGGAAGTCAAGTTCAACTGGAGTCTCGCGACCAAACATGTCCACAAGCACGCTAACCTTCTTCTTCTCCACATCAATTTCTTCGATAGCACCTGTATAATCTGCGAATGGCCCCTCATTTACACGTACTGTCTCATGAAGTTCAAAGTCGAAATCAACCACCTCGTTGTCCATTCCCATATGTTTCATAATGGTAACAACTTCCTCTTCTAATAGAGGTGATGGTTTAGATCCAGAACCAGAAGAACCAACGAATCCAGTTACACCTGGTGTGTTACGTACAACATACCAAGAGTCATCAGTCATGATTAATTCTACTAATACATAACCTGGGAACACTTTTCTTTTCATTAATTTTTCTTTACCATTTTTCATTTCTACTTCTACTTCTTCCGGGACAACAACACGGAAAATTTTATCTTGCATACCCATTGATTCTACACGTTTCTCTAGGTTTGCTTTTACTTTATTTTCATATCCAGAATAAGTATGGACAACATACCAACTTTTTTCCATTCATTTAGGACGAGCGTCCTTCCCTCCCTGACGTACATTTTTTTGCGCAAATGAAAAAACCCGTTCACCGGGCTTTTACACAGTTCTTATAAATAACATTATATCATGGATAAGTGCTTCTTATTCAAGAATTAACCAAGAATTAACCGAATTAAAGAAGAAATGCCCATATCAACAACTGCGAAGAAAATCGCAAAGAAGACAACTGTAGCGATAACAGTCGCTGTTGAACGGAGTAATTCATCTTTTTTAGGCCAACTTACTTTTTTCATTTCGCGACCTACATCGCCGAAAAAGTTCGTTAAACGCATCTACGGGACCTCCAGTGTATTATTTCAATTATTTATTTTGTTTCCTTGTGAACTGTATGCTGATTGCATGTTTTACAAAATTTCTTTATTTCAAGTCGCTCTACTGAGCTCGTATCTTTCATCGTAGAGTAGTTTCGATTTTTACACTCTTCACATGAGAGTACAACTTTTTTCCTCATTAGTTACACCAACCTTGTAACATTATGTCCCTAAAAATGTATCATACAATAAAAGACAATGTCAATGTCATGCCTTTTGTACTCCCTACAAAAAGAAAACAGGTGATTTTTACACCTGTAGTACTTGTTATGAATTTAAAGTGGTACTCTCTCGCATTTCCATATATCGTTCCAATTTCCGCTTCACCCTCTGTAAAGCGTTATCAATAGATTTCACATGTCTATTTAACTGTTCCGAAATCTCTTGATAAGAACGGCCGTCTAGATATAAAGAAAGCACTTTTCTTTCTAAATCGCTTAATAATTCAGATATTTTAGATTCTATGTCTGTATATTCTTCCTGACTTATAATCATTTCTTCAGGATCAGTTACCTTCGCTTCCGAAATAACATCTAATAATGTCCGATCAGATTCCTCGTCATAAATCGGTTTATCTAAAGACACATATGAATTTAACGGAATATGCTTTTGCCTGGTTGCTGTTTTAATAGCGGTAATAATTTGTCGAGTGATACACAGTTCAGCAAATGCTTTGAATGAAGACAGCTTGTCCTCCTTATAATCACGAATCGCTTTAAACAATCCAATCATACCTTCTTGAACAATATCTTCTCGATCGGCACCCACTAAGAAATAAGATCTCGATTTCGCGCGAACAAAGTTCTTATATTTGTGAATCAAATATTCTAGAGCGTCAGTATTACCTTTTCGAACTAACTCAACGATTGCCTCATCTTCTAAATCACGAAATGTAACGTCGCCTACACTTACGAAGCCTGCTTCCACTTTGATCCCTCCGACCGCTATTTATTTAGCAATATTATACAGTAAAAAGACAAAGAGCGTCAATGCTTCAACGCTCTCCTCTTCTTAATTTTTCTAACTTTTCTGTAATATCTTTACTAAATATCTTTCGCATGGCGGGTTGCTTTTCTTTTGTGTCTTGTGTACGCCTTCTTACTTGTTGCTCCATCGCTTGTACTTCCAACTCTAATTCCCGCGCAGATTTCCGGAGCGCACCTTGAGCAAATATAACCCATTGTTCCGTATAATCAGAAGTTGCAACATATATTTGCGTATTTATATTTCTAAGTTCAATCGCAAGTTGCTCTATCTTTTCATCTGCCGTTTGATTCTTCCTCGTGAATATAACTTCCACACGCGATTGTTTCATCTTTTTTTCAATACCGTGGACTGTATACGCATCAAAAACTATCATTACCTTTGTCCCTGTGTAACCTTGGTAATCCGCCATCTTATCAATCAGTGCATCTCTTGATGACTGCAAATCTACATCCCGTAGTTTCTTCAAGTCTCCCCAAGCTCCAATAATGTTGTAACCGTCAACGATTAAAATATCGTTCATTTTTTATTTACCAATTTCGTTACGTTTACGATATACCTCATACATTAACAAACTTGCGGCCACTGAAGCATTTAAGGATGTAACTTTACCAACCATCGGTAAAGTAATTAAGAAATCACATTTTTCACCAATAATACGACTCATACCTTTTCCTTCACTTCCAATTACTAATCCAATTGGCATTTTACCATCTAAATTACGATAATCCGTTTTCCCTTTTGCATCTGTACCAGCAATCCAAAGTCCACGTTCTTTTAATTCATCGATTGTACGAGATAAATTCGTTACGCGTGCAACAGGAATATATTCAATTGCCCCAGTAGATGCTTTCGCAACTGATGCAGTAAGTCCCACAGCTCTTCTTTTCGGAATTATAATTCCATGAGCCCCTGTTGCGTCCGCAGTACGCATAATAGAACCTAGGTTATGCGGGTCTTCAATTTCATCTAGAATTAAGAAGAACGGATCTTCGTTACGCTTCTCTGCTACTTTAAATAGATCTTCTAGCTCCGCATATTGATATGCGGCCACTTGAGCAATTACACCTTGATGGTTCCCCTCAACTAATTGATCTAACTTCTTTTTTGGTGCATGTTGCAAAATAATTTTATTTTCTTTCGCTAGTGCTAGTACAATTTGTACTTGTCCTTTGGCAGCACCTTCTGCGATCCAAATTTTATTAATATCTCTCCCTGATCGTAACGCTTCAATTACAGGGTTACGTCCGATAATATATTCACTACTCATGATGATGTGCCCCCTTCCTTTTCTTCTAGAACAGCAATTGCCTTATATACAATTTCGTCTAATCTTTCACGATTATTTAATAAGTGATGATAGCCAATTAACGCTTCAAAGGCTGTACTATGTCGATATGTTTGTACATCTGTATTTTTCGGAACAGTACCTGAATTTGCATTACGCCCTCTTCTTAGTACTGCCTCTTCTTCCTCAGTTAAAAATGCTGTCTCTAATAAATGATAAACAACTTTCGCCTGTGCTTTTGCCGAAACAAAGCTTGTCCCTAATCGATGCAACTGATTAGGACGAACCTTCCCTTTTTGAAGTAGGTGATAGCGGATATATTGTTCATATACCGCATCACCCATATATGCTAACGCTAAGCTGTTTAATTGCTTTGCATCAATCATTCTTATCCTCTTTTCCATCTTGTACCTTGAGCGGTATCTTCTAAAATAATATTACGATCTTTTAAATCATCGCGAATTTGATCTGATAATGCAAAATCACGATTTTTACGAGCTTCAATACGTTTTTGAATAAGCGCCTCAATTTCTTCATCTAGTAACTCTTCTTGTGCTAATTCTAACCCTAAAATATCAAATAATGTTTCAAGTTGTTTTACGTATGCTTGAATTACCACTGTAGACGTATGTTCTTCCAGTAAATATTGATTTGCATGATTTGCTACATTATATAACTCAGTGATTGCATTAGCAGTATTGAAATCATCATTCATCGCTTCTTCAAATGCAGTTTGGAATTTTTCCAGATCAGCTAACCATTTCTCATTATGATCTGTTAAATCCGTACTACTTTCCATACGGTGTTTCAAATTACCGTAAGCTGTTTTAATTCTTTCCAGTCCGTTATTTGTGCTTTGTAATAACTCTTCACTGAAATTAATTGGGTGACGATAATGTACTGATAGCATAAAGAATCTAATTAACTGCGGATCATATTGCTTAATGATATCGTGAACTAAAATGAAGTTCCCAAGTGACTTAGACATTTTCTCATTATTAATATTAATATATCCATTGTGCATCCAATAACGTGCAAATGTTTTTCCTGTTAGCGCCTCAGACTGCGCAATTTCATTCTCATGATGAGGAAATGCCAAGTCTTGACCACCGGCGTGAATATCAATTGTGTCCCCTAAGTATTTACGCGCCATTGCCGAGCATTCGATATGCCAGCCTGGACGACCTTGACCCCAAGGGCTTTCCCAGAAGATTTCTCCTTCTTTCGCAGCTTTCCATAGTGCAAAATCAAGAGGGTCTTGTTTCTTTTCTCCTACTTCAATACGCGCACCGTGACGTAAGTCCGCGATCGGTTGATGTGATAACTTACCGTACCCTTCGAATTCCTTCGTTCTAAAGTACACATCCCCTTCTGATTCATATGCATATCCTTTATTCACAAGTTCTTGAATAAATTCAATAATAATATCCATATTTTCTGTTACACGCGGATGAACTGTTGCATGTTTGCAACCTAATGCTGTTACATCTTCAAAGTACGCTTCCACGAAACGGTCCGCAATTGTCGGCACATCTTCGCCTAACTCATTTGCTGCTTTAATTAATTTATCATCTACGTCAGTAAAGTTAGATACATACTGCACATCGTACCCTTTATATTCTAAATAACGGCGCACTGTATCAAATACCATAGGTGGTCTTGCGTTCCCGATGTGAATATAGTTATAAACTGTAGGTCCGCATACATACATCTTCACCTTATTTTCTTCTAATGGAATAAACTCTTCCTTTTGACGTGTTAACGTATTATAAATGTGAATAGTCATTTTTATCCTTCCTTTCTACCTTTACTTCAAGTTGTTTTTTCAATTTATCAAGTTCTACTTCCATGACCTTTAATTTATCAAAAATTGGGTCTGGAAGGTCGGAATGATTTAATTCTTGACCGATCTTTACTCCATTTTGAATAACGACTCGGCCAGGTATACCTACAACTGTAGAATGTGCAGGGACTTCTTTTAATACGACAGAACCTGCTCCAATTTTAGAATTCTCTCCAACTGTAATAGAACCTAGTACTTTAGCACCCGTTGCAATTAATACATTATCCTGGATTGTAGGGTGCCTCTTTCCCTTTTCTTTACCCGTACCACCTAATGTAACTCCTTGATAGATCGTTACATTGTCACCAATTTCGCACGTTTCTCCAATTACAACCCCCATTCCATGGTCAATGAAAAAACGACGACCAATTGTTGCTCCTGGATGAATCTCAATGCCAGTAAAGAAACGACTAACTTGTGAGATCCAACGTGCAATAAAGAAGAAATTCTTTTTATAAAAAGCATGTGCAATTCGATGGGCCCAAACTGCATGTAATCCAGAGTAAGTCAAAATGACTTCGAAATAACTTCTTGCCGCTGGATCCTGTTCAAAAACGACTTCAATATCTTCCCGAAGCCTCTTAAACATCGACGTTCCCTCCCCTTTATGGGCTGCTTTTTCGAGTGAACTAACTCCCTACTTATCCCCCTAAATCTTTATACACGTGGATAAAGCTTATACTCACACCCAGTTTTACGGTATAAAAAAAGACGCCTCTGTCATATTGACAGAGACGCCTTATAAGCGCGGTTCCACTCTGTTTAGGCTAAAAAAGCCTCAAACTCATCTCTGATAACGGTGTACACCGCTTCTGCTTACTTTACGTCCTAAGACGTTTCGCAAAACCATTTGCTGTTCAGCAGAAGACTCGAAGGGGCATTTCAAAAACCCGCTTATAAACCACTTCCAGCCTAAGGTGGTTCTCTCTGTAAAAAGCCTGATTTTCTACTTCTCCTTCTCGTCGCTTTTCCTTATTAGGTTTTAAGTATACTTATTATATTTCTAAACCTAGAAAATGTTAACCAATTACTTTTTGAAGACGATTTAAAACTTTTTCTTTTCCAAGAAGTGCAATAGCATTAGGAAGCTCTGGGCCGTGTGTTTGACCAGTAGTTGCAACACGGATTGGCATAAATAAGTTTTTACCTTTATGACCTGTTTCCTTTTGAACTGCTTTAATAGCAGCCTTAATTGCTGCCGGTTCCATAGCTTCTAGTGCTTCTACTTGACCAGCAAATGCACGAAGTACTTCTGGTACTTGTTCACCTTTTAATACTTCTTGTCCTTCTTCTTCATAATCAACATGATCTTTGAAGAACATTTCAGAAAGCTCTACAATTTCAGCTCCAAAGCTCATTTGTTCATGATATAACGCAATTACATCACGAATCCAAGCTTGTTCTTGTTCACTTAAAGTTTCACCTATACGTCCAGCCTTCACTAAATGCGGTAAGCTTAATTCTACCACCGTATCTAAATCTTGCTTTTTCATATATTGGTTGTTCATCCATTTTAGTTTTTGAGAATCAAATAATGCAGGTGATTTTGATAAACGAGCTGCATCGAACATTTTGATAAACTCTTCTTGAGAGAAGATTTCTTCTTCTCCTACTGGCGACCAACCTAGTAATGCAATAAAGTTAAAGATTGCTTCTGGAAGATATCCAAGCTCTTTATATTGCTCAATAAATTGAATAATAGATTCATCACGCTTACTTAATTTTTTACGGCTTTCATTTACAATTAAAGTCATATGACCGAATTGTGGAATATCCCAACCGAAAGCTTCATAAATCATCATTTGTTTTGGCGTGTTTGAAATATGGTCATCACCACGAAGCACGTGTGTAATTTCCATTAAGTGATCATCTACTGCTACTGCAAAGTTATAAGTTGGAATCCCATCTTTTTTCACAATAACGAAATCACCGAAATCATTTGAATGGAATGCAACTTCATCTTTTACAATATCTTTAAATGTGTAATCACGGTCAGCTGGTACACGGAAACGAATACTTGGAATACGTCCCTCAGCTTCAAATTCTTTCACTTGCGCTTCAGTTAAATCACGGTGGTTACCTGCGTAACGAGGTGTTTCACCACGAGCAATTTGCCCTTCGCGTTCTGCTTCTAGTTCTTCTTCTGTCATATAACATTTGTAAGCTAAACCACGCTCTAATAAATCTTCATATAACTTTTTATAAATATCTAAACGCTCTGTTTGACGATATGGTCCAAATTCACCACCAACATCAACACCTTCATCCCAGTCCATACCGAGCCATTTCAAGTATTTTAATTGGCTTTCTTCTCCACCAGCAACATTACGTTTTACATCAGTATCTTCAATACGAATAATAAACTTACCATCTTGATGACGAGCAAATAAATAATTAAATAATGCCGTACGCGCATTTCCGATATGTAAGTGTCCTGTTGGACTTGGCGCATAGCGCACTCTCACTTGCTTTTCCATAATTGGTACACCTTCCATTCTTAATGTCAACACATTCTATAATTGTACACCAAAAAAATGTGATTATCCATCTTACGAATTAAAAACCATTATTTTTTCTGTAATAAAACAACTGCTTGAGAAGCAATTCCTTCTTCTCTACCTGTAAATCCTAATTTTTCTGTTGTTGTTGCCTTTACATTGATATTATCAATAGACGTTTCTAATAGTTCACTAATGCGTTTACGCATACTTTCAATATGTGGTGCCATTTTTGGCTTTTGAGCAATAATTGTACAATCTAAATTTCCTAATTCATAACCTTGTTCACGCACAAATTCCCAAACCTTTTGCAACAATACAGCTGAATCAGCATCTTTAAAGGCAGGGTCTGTATCAGGGAAATGTTTTCCGATATCTCCTGCTGCAATTGCACCTAAACAAGCGTCCGCGATTGTATGTAACAATACATCTGCATCGGAGTGACCGATTAATCCTTTCTCATGAGGAATTGTAACCCCACCAATAATTAACGGTCTACCCTCTGCGAATTCATGTACATCAAAACCTTGTCCAATTCGAAACATTTTTTACATCCTCCTCAAGCTAAACTACTGAGCTTTATGATTCTATATTATATCGCTATCTTTATAAAGAAAAGCCCGGCTGTTGCCGAGCTTTTCTTCGCTATAATCATTGCTATCATTTCTTTTGAACGTGAAGAAAACTTTCAGCAATTAGTAAATCCTCTGGAGTCGTCACCTTAATATTATAGTAACTCCCCTCTACTACACCTACTTGCTTCCCGATACGTTCTACCAGACTTGCATCATCTGTACCAAGAAAACAACTCTGTTTCGCACTTCTATGAGCTTCTAACAAAAGAGAAACAGAGAACCCTTGCGGTGTTTGTACAGCTTTCAGCTGAGATCTTTCTACTGTTTCTACAACAACACCCTGCTCTACTTTCTTAACAGTATCTTTCACTGGCACCGCACAAATGGAAGCTCCATATTTTTCTGCTGCAGTTAATACATCTTGAATCACTTTATTCGTTACAAACGGGCGCGCACCGTCATGTACAAGAACATACTCAACATCACTCGTATGCTGAATCGCGTTATATACACTATCTTGTCTTTCAGCTCCACCTTGAATAAATTGCACTGGCTTTTTAACCGGATACTTCTGCATTAACTCTTCAAAATACGGGCGCTCTTCTTCATTAATTGCCATAATAATATTTTTACATGCTTTATCCTTTTCAAAAGCACGTAACGTATGCACAATAATCGGTACTTCATTAATAAGTAAGAACAACTTATTTTTGCCAGCACCCATCCGCTTTCCTTGACCCGCTGCTGGAATAATTAATGTATACATATTAATAATCCTCTACTTATAATGCTTTTTCTAATAATTTACGTTTGGCAAAAATCATACGCCCCGCCGATGTTTGTAACACACTCGTAACGAGTACATCGAGTTGTGAGCCCACATATTCTCTACCATCTTCTACTACAATCATTGTGCCATCATCTAAATATGCCACACCTTGATTTTGTTCTTTTCCATCTTTTACAACATAAACACTTAGTTCTTCACCTGGGAGTACAACAGGTTTAATTGCATTAGCTAAATCGTTAATGTTTAACACCGTTACCCCTTGTAATTCAGAGACCTTGTTTAAGTTGAAGTCATTCGTTACTACCGTTCCACCAGTGATTTTCGCTAACTTTACAAGTTTGCTATCCACTTCTTGAATATCGTCGAAATCGCCTTCATAAATTTCTACCGGAATCGGCATCTCTTTTTGAATACGATTTAAAATATCTAATCCTCTGCGACCACGATTACGTTTTAAAGCATCAGAAGAATCGGCAATGTGCTGAAGTTCTTCTAACACGAATTGTGGAATGACAATTGTTCCTTCTAAAAACTTTGTTTGGCAAATATCAGCAATACGTCCATCGATAATTACACTTGTATCAAGAATTTTCCAATGCGCTAAAGATTCTTCTACCTCATTTTCTGGTTCTTCATTCTCACTATTATTATTTTTCTTCTTCCCACGTTGTGGTAATGTAAATAATCCTAGCAATTCATTCCTCTTTTTAAACCCTACTTGGAATCCTAAATATCCTAGTAAAAGAGTAAAGAACACTTGCAACACTGTACTAATAACTGGAATTGTAAATTCACGAATTGGTATTAAAATTAAATACGCAACAATAAGCCCAGAGATTAACCCTAATGTACCAAATAAAACATCTGCTACAGGCGCCTTTACAAGAGCCTCTTCAATATGCTTAATAAGTTGAACAATATAATCTACAAGCCAAAATGTTGTTAAAAATAAAATAATTGCACCAATAATTGCACGAACATACGATCCTTCCAATAAAGGAACGGCACCGATGTCTAATACATTAATAACTTTTGGGATTAAGTAAATCCCTAACGCTCCCCCGATTACTAAAAAGAAGAGCTGTACAATCCGTTTTAACATCCAACCACCTCCTACTCATTATTAACCATTGTTTCGCTAATCAAAACGCCGAATGCAAAAGCGGACGTGTTTTTTTATAAATAGTTTTATTTACCAATATATCATATCATATACCAAAAATGTTCTAGTGTCGTTATATTATGGAATCAATGTAATATTCTTAATTGTGTCTACTCATATAGAGATGCTCTTGAATTCTTTTTAGGCCTTCTCGTATTTTCTTCGCCCTGACTTCTCCAATTCCTTCCACATCATCTAATTCATTAATAGTTGCACGACAAACACCCTGCAAGGTTTTAAATCGATTAATTAAATTTTCAATGATAAGTGGTGGAACACGCGAAATTTTGCTTGTGATTCGGTATCCTCTCGGCGTCACACTTTCTTCTAAGCTCGTTTGTCCCGGATATCCGAGCAATTTAACTAAATCACTATCCTCTAGAAGTTGTGTATTCGCAAGCTCTTGTAACTTTTTCAAAATTTGATGATGGTCTTGTGTTTTTTCTTGATAGTAATCTTTAATTAATAGCGCTGCCTCTGCTTCTAAGTCGGCTAGTAGTTCCGTAAGTTGTAAACGAATTAACCTACCTTCTGTTCCCAATTCATGAATATAGCTCAATATTTCATTTTTAATACGTAGTACCATTTCAACACTATGTAAAACATGAACCACCTCGGACATTGTAACAACCTCTTCAAATTCTAGAATGCCCAAATTCGTAATCCCATCATTCCATACAGCCTTATATTTTTCTAACGTCTGAATAGCCTGGTTTGCCTTTGTTAAAATAACACCTATATCTTTTAGTGTATAACGTAAATTCCCTTGGTATAGTGTAATTACGTTACGTCTTTGTGAAATAGCCACAACAAGGCTACCAGTCTGCTTTGCTACACGCTCCGCTGTTCGGTGGCGCATACCTGTCTCAATAGAGTCGATAGATGACTCTGGAACTAACTGTGCGTTCGCAATCAAAATTTTACTTCCAGTTTCATTTAAAATAAGTGCCCCATCCATTTTTGCTAATTCGTATAAACTAGCCGGAGAAAATGCACAATTAATATGAAAACCTCCATCAACAATACTTTTAATCTGCTCATTATATCCAAGAACAATTAATCCCCCTGTTTGTGCGCGAAGTACATTATCTATCCCTTCGCGCAGTGGTGTTCCCGGGGCCACAAGTTGTAAAATATTAATCATACTTTTGACACGTTGCTTGTTTTCTTCCATAGCCTAGCCTCCTAATGTCAAACGAAGCGCTTCTCCTAAATTAGATACACCAACTACCTCAATCCCATCTGGAATTGTCCATCCTCCCAAATTTTTTCTAGGAATAATAGCGCGTTGAAATCCTAATTTAGCTGCTTCTTGTACACGTTGTTCAATTCTTGATACTCTTCTTATTTCTCCAGTTAATCCTACTTCTCCTATTACTGCATCGGTTGGTGCCGTAGATTTATCTCTAAAACTTGAAGCTATACTTAAAGCGACAGCTAAATCAATTGCTGGTTCATCTAACTTCAAACCACCTGCTACTTTTAAATATGCATCCTGATTTTGCAATAATAAGCCTGTTCTTTTTTCTAGCACTGCCATAATAAGCGATACACGGTTATGATCAATTCCCGTTGCCATTCTTCGAGGGTTTCCAAAACTAGTAGGGGAGATTAATGCTTGTATTTCTACTAAAACTGGTCTTGTTCCTTCCATTGAGGCAACCACTGTTGATCCTGCAACCCCAACTGGTCTTTCCTCAAGAAAAATTTCAGAAGGGTTTAATACTTCTGCAAGGCCAAGCTCTTTCATTTCAAAAATACCCATTTCATTCGTAGAACCAAAACGATTCTTTACTGCTCGCAAAATGCGGTATGTATGATGACGGTCTCCTTCAAAGTAAAGAACTGCATCGACCATATGTTCTAACATACGAGGTCCTGCAATCGCTCCCTCTTTTGTCACATGTCCAACGATAAAAATAGGGATCCCTTTCGTTTTTGCAAGTTTCATTAATTCCGCTGTACATTCACGAACTTGTGCCACACTTCCCGGCGCTGATGTTACTTCAGGTAGATGTATTGTTTGAATAGAATCAATAACAACAAAGGCTGGGTTCACCTCTTCAATATGTGTTGCAATTCGCTGTAAATCCGTCTCTGATACAACAAATAGATTACTACCATTTACATGTAAACGATCCGCACGCAGTTTAATCTGTTTTGCTGATTCTTCACCCGATATATATAGGACATCATATGAAGAATCTGCTAATTGCGATGATATTTGTAACAGTAACGTTGATTTTCCAATCCCGGGGTCTCCACCAATCAGTACTAAGGATCCATCTACAATCCCGCCACCAAGTACACGGTTAAATTCTTGAAATTTTGTTTCAATACGCGCCTCAGACTTTGTTTCCACTTCTGTTAGACGTCTTGGTTTTGTTACTTCTGTTTGAATTGCATTGGCATAATTAAGGCGCCTTGATGATACAACTGGTTCCATCTCTTCAACAAGCGTATTCCATTGACCACATCCAGGGCATTTCCCCATATATTTTGGTGACTGATACCCACACTCTTGACATGTGAATTTTGTTTTCTTTTTAGCCATATTGTTTTATATCTCACTTCACTTTCATCTATAACAATTTATCCTTGTCGTACAAGAAAGAGGGCTATCTCGTAGCCCTCTTAGTTTGTCTATACTTATTTTACCTTTTCAGCACTATGAATGACAAATGATTCTCCTTCAACATCAAAGATAACTTTTTGTCCTTTCTCAATAGCACCTTTTAAAAGTTCTTCCGATAGTCTATCTTCTACATGTTTCTGAATTGCTCTACGAAGCGGACGAGCACCGTACTCTCGGTCAAACCCTTTATCAGCAATAGCCGAAATCGCTCCTTCTGTTAAATGCAATTCAATTTCTTGCTCTTTTAAGCGATTTACTAACTGATTTACCATAAGTGTTACAATCTCTTGAATATGTTTTTTCTCAAGCATATGGAACACGATAATTTCATCAATACGGTTTAAGAATTCTGGACGGAATGCCTTTTTCAGTTCATCCATTACTTTACCTTTCATATCTGAATAATCGCGGCTCTCATCTTGTACGTTAAATCCAAGATGCTTATTACGTTTTAATGCTTCTGCACCAACGTTAGATGTCATAATAACAATTGTATTACGGAAATCAACTGTACGCCCTTTAGAATCTGTTAAGCGACCATCTTCTAATACTTGTAGTAAAATGTTAAACACATCAGGATGAGCTTTCTCTACTTCATCTAATAAGACAACTGAATATGGCTTACGGCGAACCTTTTCTGTTAATTGTCCACCTTCTTCATATCCAACATATCCTGGAGGAGATCCAACTAAACGAGAAGTAGAATGCTTCTCCATGTACTCAGACATATCGATGCGAATCATTGCATCCTCATCACCGAACATAGATTCTGCCAACGCTCTTGCTAGCTCCGTTTTACCTACACCTGTTGGTCCTAAGAAAATAAATGAACCAATCGGACGTTTCGGATCTTTCAAGCCTGCTCTAGCACGACGAACAGCTTTCGCTACAGCTACTACCGCTTCATCTTGACCAATAACACGATCGTGAAGAATCGATTCTAAGTTTAATAATTTATCAGTCTCTGTTTGTGCAAGTTTAGAAACCGGGATACGAGTCCACGTAGAAACGACATTTGCAATATCTTCTACTGTCACTTCTGAGTTTTCTTTTCCTTGTTGCTCTTTCCATTGACGCTTCGTATCTTCTAACTTCTCACGTAAGCGTTGTTCCATATCACGTAGCGAAGCAGCTTTTTCAAATTCTTGACTTTGTACAGCTGCATCTTTCTCTTTTCTAATTTCCTCAAGCTTCACTTCAAGCTCTTTTAGATTTGGTGGTGTTGTATAAGAGCGTAAGCGAACCTTTGAAGCAGCTTCATCAATTAAATCAATTGCTTTATCTGGTAAGAAACGATCTGTAATATAACGATCTGAAAGCTTTACAGCTGCATCAATTGCATCATCCGTAATAGATACGCGGTGATGTGCCTCATAACGATCGCGTAAACCTTTCAAAATTTGAGTTGATTCATCTAAACTTGGCTCATCAACGTGAATTGGTTGGAAACGTCTCTCTAAAGCTGCGTCTTTTTCAATATATTTGCGGTATTCATCTAACGTTGTCGCCCCAATACATTGTAATTCACCACGAGCTAAAGATGGTTTTAAAATATTCGATGCGTCAATAGCACCTTCTGCGCCACCTGCACCAATTAATGTATGAAGTTCATCAATAAATAGAATGATATTTCCTGCTTGGCGGATTTCATCCATTACTTTCTTCAAACGGTCTTCAAATTCACCACGGTATTTCGTTCCGGCTACCACCGTACCCATATCTAGTGTCATAACACGCTTATCTCTTAAAGTTTCAGGAACTTCATTATTTACAATTTGTTGTGCTAATCCTTCTGCAATTGCCGTTTTACCTACACCAGGCTCCCCAATTAATACAGGGTTGTTTTTTGTTCTACGACTTAAAACTTCAATTACACGTTGAATTTCTTTACCACGTCCAATAACAGGATCTAAACGATTTTCACGTGCAACAACTGTTAAATCACGTGCTAAGCTATCAAGTGTTGGTGTATTTGCATTTGTTGAAGAACCACCTTGATGACCTGAACTTGCTTCATTACTTCCAAGAAGTTGCAATACTTGTTGTCTTGCCTTATTTAAGCTAACACCTAAATTATTTAAAACACGTGCTGCTACCCCTTCACCTTCGCGGATTAAACCAAGTAAGATATGTTCTGTTCCAACATAAGAATGGCCTAATTTGCGAGCTTCATCCATAGACAACTCAATAACCTTTTTAGCACGCGGTGTATAATGTACAGTTTGAGAAGCTTCTGTTCCGCGCCCAATTAACGCTTCTACCTCTTTTTGAACTTTCTCCGGGCTTAATCCAAGAGCAATCAACGCTTTTGCTGCAATTCCTTCACCTTCGCGTACAAGCCCAAGTAAAATATGTTCTGTTCCAATATTGTTATGCCCAATACGAATCGCTTCCTCTTGAGATAAAGCTAATACTTTCTGTGCTCTTTCTGTAAATCTTCCAAACATCATAGAAATCGCCTCCTACTTGCGCTTAGTTTTTTTCAATACGTAATCGCTCACGGATTAAGGTTGCTCTTCGATAATCTCTTTCTTCTGGTCCTAAAGGTCCTCCTGCATATTGTTGTAAAATGCCTGGTTGTGTAAGGACCATTAGCTCAGTCAAAATATTTCTCGATATACCTTTTATATATCCTAAATCAATACCAAGTCGTAAATCTGATAAGCAATTGGCTGCTTCCGCAGATTGAATTAAACGACTGTTGGCTAGTATGCCATAAGAGCGATAAACTTTATCTTCAAGCTCAATACTTGAATTTTGTACAATTAATTCTCTAGCCATCTTTTCTTGCTGTATGATTTGTTGAATGACACTCTTTAAATCTGCAATAATATCTTCTTCAGATTTTCCTAGCGTCATTTGGTTTGACACTTGAAATATATTACCTAACGCTTCGCTACCTTCACCGTATATTCCTCTTACTACTAACCCTAATTTTTGAATTACTTGTATAATACGGCTAATTCTTTTCGTTAAAACGAGTCCCGGTAAATGAATCATTACGGAAGCCCTCAATCCTGTACCAACATTAGTAGGGCAGCTTGTAATATATCCAAGTGATTCATCAAAAGCATATTCAACCTCTTTCTCAATCCAATTATCTATTTGATTGGCACTTTGAAGAGCCTCTGATAACTGCAATCCTGAAAATAAGCACTGAATCCGAATATGGTCTTCTTCATTCAGCATAACACTAATATGTTCGCTTTCTGACAATAGACATGCTCCATATTCTGTTCCTGCAAGGTTGGGACTAATTAAATGCTTTTCAACTAATACTCTCCTTTGAAGAGGCGTCAATTCATTCATTTGTAATAGCTCAAACTCTCCAAAAGGTTCTACCGTTTTATTTATAAATTCCTTTTTAAATAATTCTTGAATCAGTTTAGCTTCTTCTTCATTTTGCATAGTAGAGAATTGATATTTTTTAAAATTACGAGCCAAACGAATTCGACTACTTAAAACAATATCAGAATCAGGGCCATCCCCCTTCATCCATGGACTAATCGCTTCATTCATAATTTTGTCCAGTGACATAGAACTATTCCCCCTCTCTATGCTCACTAAGCTGATTTTCAAGGTTTCTAATTTTATCCCTTACTTCAGCAGCTTTCTCAAATTCCTCTTTCTGTACGTATTGTTTCAGAATGAGTTTTAGTTCATCTAATTCTTTCTTTAAGTGAATATTTCCTTCTATACGCTCCGGAATTTTTCCGCAATGATCTGTATGCCCGCCGTGAAGACGTTTTAATAACGGCTTTAAATGTTCCTTAAATGTATCGTAACAAGAAGCACATCCAAAGCGTCCTACCTTTGTAAGTTGCTCATATGTCATTTTACAATCTGGACATCTTAATATATTTGTGTTCGAAAATCCGCTTTTTCCTTCTTCAAACATTGTTGATTCACCGTGTAATAACCCAGCAAATAAATCATGGAATGAAAAGTTAGACTGCGATGATTGAAAGAAAGACGTATAGCCACTTTGTTCTGCACATTGCTCACAAAGATGAACTTCCGCCTTCTTTTCGTTAATTACTTTTGTATAATGTAAAGTTGCTGGTCTTATATTACAGTTTTGACAAGTCATCACTATCCCCACCTTTATAACAGGAATGATCTATCTCATAGTACTTTTCATACATTACTAGACTGTTCACTTTCCTTTATTCGTTTACATAAAAGTGCGTGTTGTTTTTTTCAAAACTTCTACAATATTTAACTGCTTTATCTCTTAGTTATTATTCTTTTACAAAAGCTGTATTTATTTATATTTCAGTGTTCTTAACATTGCGCATAATATTCGAGCCCTAAGTTCATCTTGAGAAGGAACATCCATTGATAATACAGAACGATCTAGTACGCTTAACATAAGTTTAGCTTCACGATTCGTTATGATTCCCTCTTCTATTAAACGTATAATCATACTCTCTGCATTTCCTTGCGCAACGCTATGATCAATCATATGAAGCATTTGATCAATAATGTCTATATCATCATGCAGTTTGACTTTTATAATGCGAATGTAACCTCCTCCACCACGTTTACTTTCTACTACAAATCCTCTTTCTAACGTAAAACGGGTATTGATTACATAATTGATTTGAGATGGTACGCACTCGAATCGATCCGCAATCTCATTTCTTTTGATTTCAATCACATTATTATTACTTAAGTCAATAACTTGCTTTAGATATTGCTCAATGATATCAGATATATTTCTCATTTATCCGCCACCTTTATTGACTTTGACTATCTTTGACTTTAATTATATACGTATTAATAAAATTTGCAACTCTTTTGCTTATTTACTATCCTAGCCACATTTTCCTGTATTTAATCAAAATAATAATTATTTAAATACATTTTTAATTACTATGGATTATAAAAAAAAACACGAAAAAACACGAGTCATTTGACTCGTGTTTAGTTGCTTGGCGACGTCCTACTCTCACAGGGACAAGGTCCCAACTACCATCGGCGCTAGAGAGCTTAACTTCCGTGTTC
>NZ_JAQFUY010000028.1:0-59586 GCF_027716745.1 Bacillus cereus group sp. Bc010 | reverse complement strand
CCCAAACAACGATTTAGCCGTTCATAATGGGGAATTTCATTTCGTTGAAATTGGGGAAATTTGAATCGTTGTTGACAGCTTTTTTATTACACGAATTAAATTCGCTTTTTAAACACGATTGTTATTTATTAAGCTCATTTATTTTATTTAATAAATTCAGTATAAATAGCCAAATTACAACTAGATTTCGAGAGAATTTTAAACTTTCAAAAGTAATGAAAGAAATTCATAATCTAAGGTTTCAATCCATTGATGAACGAACGTCAAATTATTTGGAACGGGGCGGAAAATACGAGGATTTCTTTGTTCAAGGAGAAGAAATTTATACATATTCATTTTTCGGAAAAAGATGGGGTTAACCCCATCTTTTATTTATTTTCCCTTCAAACTTTTCAAATCGTACATATTGCGATTGGGTTGACCCGAGAACTTACAATGTACGTAACACAAAATTAGGCAGGGGGAAAAGTTATGGCAAGTTTACGATTACATATGGAAAATAAAAAAAGAAACCAAGAGTTAAGAAATATTTGTTTATATTCAATTGCAAAAACAGTATCACTATTCGGTAGCTCTATTTATAGTTTTGCATTAGGATTGTATGTTTTACAAATAACTGGATCTGCGTTAAATTTCGCGATTACGCTCATATTAGGAACAATTCCAATGATTGTTATGAATCCATTTGCCGGTGTAATTGCTGATAAGGTTGATAAAAAGAAACTCGTCGTTTGTATGGACGTACTAAGCGGATGCTTATTAATAACTGTTTATATATTAAGCAGCTATTATGGTTTAAACTTATTCATCGTTTATACTACTACCTTTCTTATGACAGTATTTACAACATTTTTTGGAATAGGGTTAGAGGCTGCAAAACCAAATATCGTCTCTAAAGAGAGACTAATGAGTCTTAACTCTATAAGTAAAATTATCGACTCTATATCTTTAATTCTAGGACCTATGTTAGGAGGCATTGTTTTTGCGGTCTTTGATATGAAAACTTTTATAATTATTAACGGTATTTCATTTATCCTTTCGGCTATATCCATATTGTTTATAAACTTTAAATTGTGTGAGCAATACATAAATGAGGAATGTTCAATTAGAGAAATTCATTTTATTAAAGATATAAAGGAGGGATGCTCTTACTTAATGGAGCGGGAAAGCCTAAAAAATACGTTTCGTATTTTAATTTCATTTAATTTTTTCCTTGGATTTGCTGTAACTGTTCCATTGCCATACATTATTAATACAGTTCTCAACCTTAGTTCTAAACAATTTGGTTTGATTCAAGGGACTTTCCCGATAGGTATGATAGTTGGTGCAATGTTAGTGAAAAAGATAACGAATCGTTTTTCTTATTCCTATCTATTGAAAAAAATAAGTTTTATGTTGGCAATTTTTATGATAGTTTCAGGTGCCCCAGTCCTATTCAAAAGTATTGAAGTTAATAATATTGTATTTGTTACTATGTATTGCGCTATTATGTTCTTTTTAGGGCTAATGATAGCATTAATCGATATCCCTTTAATTTATTTTATGCAAAGAGAGATTCCAGATGAATATAGGGGCAGAGTGCTTAGTATTGGATTAAGCGTAGGTAAAATGATGCAGCCGATAGCACTGGCATTATCAGGTCTATTATTAAATCATATTCCAGCCTACACACTTCCAATTGGAGGAGGGATCGTATTTCTTATTTTGAATCAGGTTTACTCAAATAAATTGAATTTAGAAATTCATTCAAAAGGGTATAGTGTTGAACGTAATTAAATAATATGGAAAAAGCGCAGGATCATCATCCTGCGCTTGTCTATCGTAATTCAGCTGTTTTTCTAATAACAATCTTATCAATATCGTCTTCTTCATCACCAATAAATAACCCGCGTTCTTTTAAGTACGCTTCAAAATATAAATCTGCTTCTGCACGTTCATCATATGGTTTTACAGATAGAACGAAACCTAATTTGTTTTGTTCCTCTAAATGAGAAGTGGAAATGTAAGCTGGTACATTGTGTCGTAAAAAGAGTTCTTTAACCGGAATAATCATATCTTTCATTAATTTCGTTAACATACCCATCTCAAACTCGAAATTAAAGCGATCTATACTACATAAATCGGCGAATACTACACCGATAAAACCTGTATTAAATACTTCTTGATATTCTACGTCTTCGTCATGATTACCGTAAAAATTCTTTTCGATTAAATAATTTACAAAATAAGCAACACCGTCACTTTGTTCAAATGGTTTCGTTGAAAGAACAAAGCCGATTTTCTTTTGTTTATGTAAATATACAAATGACATATATGCTGAAATGTTATGTTCCTTAAATAGAGAACTTGTTGCCCCAGAGAGACCATCTAATACGTGATGAACAATTTGAAGTTTTTTACGAGCGAAATAATAGGATTTCTTTTGTAACTCCAATGTATCAATAAAGACAGAGCCGATAAAGCCTGTATTTGAAATGATAGGTGTTTGCTTTTTTCTTCCTCTGCGCTTTGCTTGAGCCATTGTAAAAATCATCCCTTCATGTACAATTAAAATAAAAAGAAAAAGAACGTTTGTTCGTATATTTATATTTTACTATTAAAACGCTATAAAGTAAAGGGTTTTTGACGAAAAAAACAACAAAAAAGACACCTGCAAAAGGTGCCTTAAACGCTGTGGGGAAGAGGGTTCATCCCCACAATTTATATTATGATACAGAAACAATCTCTTCTGTATCTTCTACATCTAAATGACAGTCCATTGTACGAACATCTTGATCTTCATGACTTCCGAAATAAATAGTAATTTTCATATGTATCGCTCCTTTATTCTAGGAATACCTAAAATAATTACTAGTAATGATAATATTTATTATATACCACTTTTTTCATTCCGACAACGTTATATCATTTTTTATTCTTTAAGGGCGCAAAGAGTAATGTAAAGAGATATTTTTATAGAAATAGGTACATTTCTTATATGTTATATTTAATACTGAAGTATTCGAATACAAATTTTATAAAAGGAGCAAAATGGATGAATTTTAAACAGTTACTAATAGATAATTTTACATATAAAACTTCATATATTGCGCGGCAGGCACAGGGAATGAATGTGAAAGAAACGAAGGATTACATTGCTGTCGACTGTGGTTTACCTGCAGATACATTTAATATCATTACTTTACTAAACAATAATGTAACAGAAGGGATCGAGAAATTATATAAAGAGGTAAACAACTATAATCAAAAGAAATTTCCAATGAGTGTTTGGTTTTGGGATGATAGGTACGAGCAGACTATAAAAAGCGAATTAATAAAACTGGACTTAAAAGAAGCAGAACAAAATATTGCAATGGTCGCAGAATTAAATACAATTCATCCGACAATAAACATGCCAGAAGGTTTTACAATACAAAAAGCATCTTCACCAGAACAAATTAAAAAGTTTGGAGAAACGTTAGCTAATTTGTTTGGTTCATCAGAGGAAGGTATACATGTACAAGCATTCTACAATCAAACTGCTTCTTTCGACTTATGGAATAGTGGGAATATGAACCTATACTTAGGACTTTATAAAGATGAAGTCATATCGGTTGGTTCATTAGTATGTACAAAAGATAGTATTGGTATTTATGATATAGCAACGAAAGAAGAAATGAGAGGAAAAGGATTTGGTTCTACTATGTTTCATTACTTGCTACAAGAAGCAAAGGCATTAAACGTTGCTCAATGCGTATTACAAGCTTCACCTGATGGGATTAATATTTATAAAAAGGCCGGTTTTCAATCTGTTGGACAAATGACTGTATTTGAAAATCGACATTTATTTGAATAAATTATTCAAGCCAAATTGCTTTCATGTAGGAGTTAATAAATCATTATGAAAAAGATATATATCGTTACAATACTTTGCATCTTTATAGTAATAGGTACTTTTGTTTTTCATAAAGTAAATGAACGTAAGTACACGAAAGCTATTAATCAATCAACTCATATAAAAAACATTGCACATAGAGGAGCTTCTGCGTATGCACCAGAACATACAATAGCAGCTTATACATTAGGACAACAATTAAAAGGAGATTATATAGAAATAGATCTCCAAATGACAAAAGACGGATATTTAGTAGCTATGCATGATGAAACATTAAATCGTACTACAAATGGTACAGGACTAGTCAAGGAACATACATTAGAAGAAATAAAGCAACTAAATGCAGGCTCTACTTACAATAAAAAGTATCCAAATTTAGCAAAGAAAGAATATGAAAATGCTAAAGTTCCAACACTCGAAGAAGTAATTGAAGTGTTTGGGCATGACGCGAACTATTATATTGAAACAAAATCACCTGATGAATATCCAGAAATGGAAGAAAAGTTATTAGAAATTATTAATCACTATGAAATACAGGATAAAGTTATTATTCAATCATTTAGTGAAGAAAGTCTGCAAAAAATTCATAATTTAAATGTTAATATACCCCTGGTGCAATTATTATCCTATAAGAAGGCAGTTCAATTAACTGAATTAGAGATAAAAAAGTATAAAACATATTGCATTGGTCTTGGAATGAACTATAAATATATTGATTCAGCTTACGTAAAGAAAATAAAGAAACAAGGATTAGAAGTTCATCCATTTACTGCAGATAATGAAGCAGACATGAAAAAGTTACTATTATGGGGAGTTGACGGGATGTTTACGAATTATCCGGATCGATTACATTCATTATTAAAGTTTTAATTAAAAGAAACTGTTTTTAACGTAATAGTTTATATAGGTTTTCGAGTAATATATAATTAAATTAATCTAGTTAAACTAAAAAGGAGTGTAAGTAGGATGAATATATTAGCTGTTGTCCCACGCCTCTATGTTTCAGACTTACAAACTCATCTAGAATTTTACAAAATACTATTAAAGCAAGAAAAACCACACGAATTTCAAATGAACGGAACGCATGTGATTAGATTTACAAATTTACTTTTAATTGAAGAATTAAAAGAAACAATTAAGAATCATGTTGCTGCAACGATTGTAATTGATGATCTCAACGAAGTAAAAGAACTAATCTTAAACTATAACGGCGTAATGATTACTGAACTAATACAAGTACCCACAGGTATGAAAATGATAATTCGTCATCCAGATGGTAATATCATTGAATACATAGAGCCGACATTGAAATGAAATATGAAAAAGACGTGAAGAAGAATCCAATAAGCATATTGGATTCTTTTTTTGCTAGTTTTACGAACCGAACGCGAAAGAATACGACATTGGGTATTATTTTTCATAAGTTTAGTCAGAAAGTAACGAAAATGTAATGAATTTTAACTACGCTTTTTATATTTTTTTGATACACTGGCTACGAGAGGAATACCGATTAATGTAGGTAAAAACCAAAACCATATAGGTGGCAGTAAATTAATTATGGGAATATGAATACCGACGTTTACTAAAAGTGCGGTTACCGCACCTATATAAGAACCTAACATACCTCTAATATGGTGGTGGATCCAATTTTTCCAGCGTTTTTTTCTTGCAAGGTAGCCATAAATCGCAAAAGCATAAGAGAAAATTGCTACATAAAATAAATATGCGATTTTATCCCAGTTTATAATGGATAATATAATTGCAGTGAGGGTAATGACAACATAGGATGCATGATATATTTCGCCCCATTCCGTATGTTTCCCTTTCTTCTTTTGAGCAACCATCGCCACAATACCGGTAATTAAACATATTGTTCCAAATAAAATGTGGATGGTCAAAAGAACATTGAAAATACTCATAATAATTCCTCCTTTTTTATTTCTATAGTATTGCAGTATAGGAGAAAAGTTGAAACATATCGTTTATTCGTCTTAATATATTGAAATAAAGGTACTCTTAGAACAAATTTTCTTGAATTTAGTGAGTCACGTATTACGTGAAATGAAGGAGAGACTTCCATGTTTACATCTATTACATATTTACAATCAGGGAATGACAAGCAACAAAAGGTTTATGATGTTTTGAATAAACTAAACATCATGGAGGATTTAGCTTTATATAATCCCGTTCTTTGCGGGACTATACCTATAAGAATTGATACGCTTCAATCTGACTTAGATATAGTAATGGAAGTACATAACTTTGATGTTTTTGAACAAGAAATGAGATCTTTATATGGTTCTTATGAAGGATTCAAAATAAAAAAGAAAAAAATTAAAAATACCGAATCGATAAAGGTGAATTTTAAATTTGAAGGTTTTGATTTTGAATTATTTGCCCAGCCTAAGCCAGTGCGTAACCAAAATGCGTATAGACATATGATAGTAGAACACATGTTATTAATGCAGCATCCACATATAAGGGAAGAAATTATTCGCTTAAAAGAGAAAGGTTTAAAAACAGAGCCTGCTTTTGCTCAAGTATTAAACATTGTCGGGGATCCTTATGACGAACTTATTTTATTGGGACAGGAAATGAGATTGTGCTAAATAAGATATACAAAAACTCCTCCATAGAAAAAGATGAGTTTTTGTTATGCCATTAGCTTACGAATTAATTCACTCAACAATTTAATCCCGTTAGTGATTTGTTCAGAGGAAGCATATCCATACGATAAACGTATGTACTGATCTGATTCTTCTTCATAGATACGTCCTGGGTTTAATAGAACCCCTTTTGATAGAGCCTCTGAAAATAATTTCTTCATCGGAATGCTAGGTACTACCTTTAGCCATATAAAAAATCCACCACTAGGAA
This sequence comes from Bacillus cereus group sp. Bc010, assembly GCF_027716745.1. Lineage (NCBI taxonomy): Bacteria > Bacillati > Bacillota > Bacilli > Caryophanales > Bacillaceae > Bacillus > Bacillus cereus group sp. Bc010. Next base: position 52,835 of record NZ_JAQFUY010000028.1, on the reverse strand, counting down.
TATCCCACGTTGCAACATCTGCACAATACTTATTTAAAGCCCGTATCATGATTTGTCTTCGTTCTTTTAGTTGAATTCTTACGTTTGCAACATGTTCCTCATAAAAACCTTTATTTATCCATTCGGCAGCAACCCTTTGAGATAATGAACTCGATCCATAGTCTGTTTGCATTTTTATATCTGACAATCTATCAATAACTGGTTCAGGTCCAATAATCCATCCAATTCTAAGTCCTGGGCTAAGTGTTTTAGATAGGCTACCAACATATAATACATGTCCATGTTTATCTATCGACTTTAAAGGGACTGGAGGTGGTTCATCAATCCATAACTCGCGATAAATATCATCTTCAATAATAGGTAACTGTTCCTTTTCACATATTTTTATTATTTCTTTTCTTCGCTCTTTAGACATTAATATCCCTGTTGGGTTTTGAAAACTAGGGATAGAATATAAAATGTTTTTCTTTTTACTATATTTAATGCGTTTTAATAATTCGTTAGGTAAAACACCGTGATGATCCATAGCTATACCAGATAAATTTATATTTGCTGATTGAAATACATGAAGTGTATATAAGTAAGAAGGTTGTTCAAGTAAAACAGTTGATTCTCTATGCAAAAGACCAATTGATATTAATTGCAATGCTTGTAATGCACCAGAGACGATTAATATAGAACTCGGTGACGTATGTATTCCGAATGATTTTACGTATTTACTTATTGCTTTACGTAACGGATAAAACCCTTTTTGTTCTTCGTATCCAAAATAATCTAATTCCTCACTTACTTTTTTCATAATGGACTGCATCGTTTCTAACGGAAAAAGATGAGGAGCAAGTTCGCCTTTACTAAGATGGATAAGTTTGTTATTTGCTTCTGCCTCATTTATTTCTCGTACCATTAACTTGCTTGGTTTATGAATACCGGCCTTTACATATTCACTCCAATCAGGTGGTGGATTCGTTGCTAATAATGACCATGTATTATTCGTTACAATTGTTCCTGCTCCAATTTTCCCTTGAATCAGTCCATCAGCCATAAGTTCATCTAGTGCAGTTATTACAGTGCTACGATTTACTTCAAATGATTTTGCTAACTGCCTTTGACTAGGGATCTTACTTCCAATTGGCCACTCTCCATTTTCAATTTTTTCTTTCATATAATCTACTATCTGCCGATACTTAGGCAGTTTTTTACTATTTGTCATAAATAAACTCCCCTCGTTCACTTAAAAAATGCCAAGTGGTTGGTTTTTACGATAAGTAACTGGTTGAAGACATTGTATCAACTATTAAATATGATGAAAAGAAATAATTGGTAATTCGAAAATGGTTGGTTTATTAGGGAGGGAGAGACAACATGCATAATAAAAAATGGGATTTACGCATTATATGCGCTCACGTTTTTACGATTCTTATATGGGGATCTGCTTTTCCGGCAATTCGTATGGGGCTTTCATCTTATACACCTGAGCATCTGACTTTACTACGTTTATTAATCGCTTCATTTATACTTCTGTTGTTTTCTTTTATTTACAAGTTACGAATACCGGATTTAAAGGATATCCCAGCAATTTTTATATTTGGTGCTTTAGGATTTACTTTTTATCACATCGCATTAAACTATGGTGAAAAAACAGTAAATGCTGGATCGGCAAGTTTAATCGTTTCCGTCACACCTATAGTAACGGCAATTCTTGCTTCTATTTTTTTGAACGAAAAAATGAAATTAAACGGTTGGATCGGTGGTGTAATTAGTTTTATAGGAATTGCTCTCATATCATTTAGCCAAGTAGATGCTATTCAATTAAATAGTGGGGGATTTTTTATACTATTAGCAGCGACTTCAGAAAGCTTATATTTTGTTTTCCAAACTTCTTACTTAAAAAAGTACGGCTTCTTACCATTTACGATATATACAATTTTATCTAGTACGGTATGTATGCTTATTTTCTTCCCGGGAATGTATACAGAAATACTAGCAGCTCCTCTTGAAGTGAATATGAGTGTTATATATTTAGGTTTATTTCCAACAGTACTCCCATATATCGCATTGGCTTATATCATATCTCATTCTGGTGCTGCTGAAGCAACAAGTTCTCTATATTTAACGCCAGTAACTGCATGTTTCGTTGCTTGGATATGGTTAGGAGAAGTACCGACTTTTGTTTCAATAATTGGTGGGGGGATTACTATACTTGGAATTTTGATTGTTCATATACCAGTATTAAGAAAAGAAAAACATAGGAATCTAGCAAATGATCAATCCGTATAATGTAATTCAATTATAATTTTATGATACTTTTTCATATAGTTTCTTTCTTATGTTGATAAATATAATATTTTGTATTTTAGTTAAATATTGTATGTTGCATTTTATGTAGTAAGCATTTTAAAAGGAGCTGACAACATAGAGCATTTTATGAATTTACAGGTGATAAAACTTGGCTTACTGTTATTAATAATTTGTACGATGTTTATACACAATTTAGTAATAAGTACTCTCCAAATACAGGACTTATTTCAGATTTCGTTGTAAAAAACCCACCACAACCCGCACCTAAAGACTTCTTAGATGAGTCAGAATATACAAATGCATATTATTACAATGCTAGTCGGGTACCATTGAGAATTGTAATGGACTATGCGATGTACGGCGAGAAAAGAAGTAAAGTCATTTCTGATAAAGTCTCTTCATGGATTCAAAATAAAACGAATGGAAATCCTTCTAAAATTGTGGATGGTTATCAATTAAACGGATCTAATATTGGTAGTTATTCAACTGCTGTATTTGTTTCACCGTTTATTGCTGCAAGTATAACGAGTAGCAATAATCAAAAGTGGGTAAATAGCGGTTGGGATTGGATGAAGAATAAGAGAGAAAGCTATTTTAGTGATAGTTATAATTTATTAACTATGTTATTTATTACAGGAAATTGGTGGAAACCTATACCTGATGATAAAAAAATACAAAATCAAATAAATGATGCAATTTATGAAGGATACGATAATTAATTAAATTTGAGAATGGTTACTTAAGAAAGGAATTAGCATACGCTAGTTCCTTTCTTAATATTTTGTAAAACATTATCCATTCAAAAATTCGCATAGATATACTTGCTTTTTTCATATACATAGTTATTGATGACGCTATGTTTTTGTGAGGGGAGAGTATTTCTTGGAAAAAGTATTATTTTTCGGAGACCCAGGTATTGATGACTCATTTGCCATTATGTATGGTTTACTGCATCCCGAAATTGAAATTGTCGGTATTGTAACCGGATACGGAAATGTTGAGCATATACATGCTGCACATAATGCAGCGTATATTTTACAGTTAGCAAATAGACAAGACATTCCTGTCATTAGTGGTGCAACAAAACCACTTACAGAAGAAATCACTACGTACTATCCTGAAATTCACGGAGCAGAAGGATTAGGGCCCATCCATGTTCCAGAAAATATATTATCTATTCCAATATATAATTTCGGCAGTATTGCTGCGATTCTTATAAAGTACGGAAAAGATTTAACGATTGTTGATGTAGGAAGATCTACCTCGTTAGCAATTGCTTTTAATTTATGGAATGATTTAATGCTAAATGTAAAAGGAATCTATTTCATGGGTGGTGTTTTTTTAGAAGTAGGAAACGTTACGCCATTAGCAGAGGCAAACGTGTATGGGGATCCTATAGCAAGTAAAATTGTTTTCCATCAAGCAAAGAATTTATTCATATTCCCTTTAAATGTAACAAACAAAGCTGTGTTAACACCAAATGTATTTAACTATATTCAAGCTAATACAAAGAATCCATTTCATATGATAATGAAACCAATGTATGATTACTATCTATCCGCATACAAAAAACTTAATCCATCTATGGAAGGACCTTTGCTACATGATGTGGTTGCAATAAGTGGATTAGTAAATCCAAGTTTTTTTGAATTTGTGCATCGTACAGTAAATATAGATACATACGGAGATACGAAAGGACAAACATTTGCTGATTTTCGCCATAGCTCTATATCTGAAGGAGCCCGTATAGCACTAGAAATAGATGAACAAAAATTCATTCAAGATTTTATAAAAATCATGTTATAAGTTGTTGGCGAAAAAGGGAATTATTTCACTACGTTGAATATAAACATACATCCTCTATATAAGGGAGCTTACAATATTGAATGTCCAGTTAAAGGTTGTTACGAGAGAAAATTGGGAAGAAGCATTAAAGCTACAAGTTAAAGAAAATCAGTTGAAATTTGTTCCATCCGTAGCAGTTTCGCTTGCTAAAGTATATATAAAACCAGATGGTGACAATGTAGAGTACATGCCATTTGTGATATATGATGGCGACCATATGGTTGGTTTTATTATGCATGCTGTTGTAAGAGAGACAACTGATATGTATTGGATAAACGGTTTTATTATTGATCAAATGCAGCAAGGTAAAGGTTATGGAAAAGCGGCATTACAGGAAAGTATCTATTTAATAAAAAATACATTTAAAGCGTGTAGAGAAATTAGATTAACAGTACATAAAGATAACATCTCTGCTAAGAAACTATATGAACGTTATGGTTTTCAATCATTGGGACATGATTATGATGGTGAGCAAGTATATCGCTTATTCGTTTAATTATTATGTAATAAAGGTGTGAAATGAATTATGCAATTTACTGAAGTGAAAATTGAAGTATTTATCCCTGAAGAATACATTGAAATGTTGAGGAATGAGTTAAATAAAATTGGTGCTTGTAAAACGGGAGAATATGATCATTGTCTGTCCTATAGTTCTGTGAAAGGATACTGGAGACCATTAAAAGACGCATCGCCTTTTAACGGGGAAATTGGTCAGATTTGTGAAGGCCAAGAATGTAAAATTGAAATAAAGTGCAAACGGGATCTTGTAAAGGATGCACTTGAAGTCATTAACAAAATTCATCCGTATGAAACACCTATGATTTATATTATTCCTATATTAAATGACTATTTTAATCAAATATAAAGTAAATGAATGGGAGGAATAGCAATTGAAAAATAAATTTCATCATATTGTACGAGCTGTTATGATTAAGGATGAAAAATTGTTAGTAGCTGAATATATTGGCCATCATTATTTTTTACCAGGTGGTCATGTTGAAGTTGGCGAATCAGCTGAGAATGCATTAATAAGAGAACTACAAGAAGAACTCGGAGTAAATTGTAGTATAAAACAATTTTTAGGAGTCATAGAAAACCAATGGCAAGATAAAGAAGTTCTTCACCATGAAATCAATCATATTTTTGAGATAGATTCACAAGAGTTACATATTGATTTCATACCAAAATCTAAAGAATCTCATTTAGCGTTTCACTGGATGGATTATAATCAAGATGCTTTACATACTTATAAAATCATGCCAGTACCTTCAGTTAAAGAGTTACTAGAAAGAAAATTAAGTGATGAACTACTAAACTGTTGGATTAGCAATTTTTAAACGCCTCTATCAATAGTAAATCTGTCCGCCAAAAGGAAAATAAGAAAATAGGCTAAAAAACAAGGTACATCACCTAGTGTAAGTTCATATTTTGTTGATGTACGCATTTAGTCTATAGTCTTGTTTCTACTTTATTTACAAAAATTTATTAACTTTCATATTTGGACGGAATTTACATTAATAAATGGAGGGTTTCATAATGAATCAGTTTCAACAAGAACTACAATCATTAAACCTTAATGATTTTCAAACTGGTAATGTTGTTTATTGGGATCAACAACAAAATCAATATCCGTATTATTACATCCAAGGCGATGTACGTCGTTGCGGTGGATGCGGAGGTTGTGGCGGACGCTGCGGTGGTTGTGGCGGCAGATGTGGTGGATGCGTAGGTTGTGCAGGATGTTTCGGTTGCTTTAATTGCTGGAACTGGTGGATCATTTAGGTATAGAAGATCAAAACTATTTTACATGAAAGAAAGGTGTGAAAATTATTTTGCACTTTTCTTTCATGCTGTAATTTTGTATTAGTGTTAAGGGGGATTCATTTGTATACATATGATAAGTTGATTTCTTGGGTAGAGAATATAAAAGAAAAAAATCATAGTTCTGCAGCAGCACTTTGTATTATAAAAGATAATAAAATCGTACTAGAGCATTATAGTGGTTATCACACAAATACATCTACAAACAAGAGAGTAACAGCATCTTCACAATTTAACATTGCTTCTGCTAGAAAAAGTTATTTAGGATTAATGATAGCGTATGCGCTTTACGAGGGGAAAATAAACTCTATTGATGATGAAGCGATAAAATATTTTAAAGACTTTGATCCTGTATTGCTTGGTAAAACGACGATAAGACATTTAGTAACACATTCGCACGGATTAGAAGAAACGAATGACGGGACAATTTTTCGTGAATTTGAACCGGGGCGAGGATGGGCGTATAGAGATATTAATGTAAGAATGATGACACGTCTTATTTATCAGCTATATAACAAAAGTTTTCCTGAATTGTTAAAAGAGCGTGTGTTTAAACCTGCTAACTTTCAAGAAACAGGTTGGAGAGTTCAGCAAGATGAAAATTTAGTTGAAGTCGTTAATGATCCGAATGAAGATGCAATTAGCGCAATTGGTACAGTAGATGACGGTACGGAAAAAAATCTGTTTGTTTCAGCTAGAGAATTTGCTTATTGGGGAAATCTTCATTTAAATCAAGGTGTATTAAACGGGAAACAAATTGTTCCAAAAGAAGTGATAGAAATTGCAACAAGTTTACAGAGTCCAACATTTACAAACAATGAACTACCACAAAACGGGTTATTTTGGTTCGTTCAAAATGAACCTGCACAATTAAGTGAACTTGGTGAACGCGTACCAAAAGGATCATATCAAATATTAGGAATTACGGGGCCAACTATATTAATAATACCTGAATATAATGTAGTTGTTGCAAAAATGTATAATAAAAGATATAACTACGGCGGTGATAATTATTTATATTATTTACGTGAATTCAGCAATTTAGTCGCGGATACATTTCGTAACGGTAATAGGGCATAATTACTCCTATAATGAAAAGGAGTGAGAGAAAGTGAAAGATAAAATGAATAAAAACAAAAAGCAAAACATTAAAGATGTAAATACAGAGCAAAATGCAATTTATAGCGATCCGAAAGATGCAGCTAATATGCAAACGGTACCGCAGCCGAAAGATTTTGATGAAATTGAATATTAATTTTTCGTTTATCCGACCATATGATGAATCAAAAATACATCTTAAGTCCCATCACATGATTGAAAACTTTTGGTACTCTATATACATAAGCATTTGAAAATGTCTTATCTTAACAAAGCTTTCTTTAAGTAAATCTAATATAACCTGCAAAAAGACACTTCATTATGGAGTGTCTTTTTGTGTACATGAATTCAATTTCCATTTTTCATGCAGTATCTTGCTTTTTATGATGGTTATACTAACTGTGAAAATTCATGTCACGATAAAAGAAGGGGACAGTTAGTATGAAACAAATCTCTATAAATCCGTTACTAATTGTTCTAGGTACAATCATTGTTCAAATTGGCCTTGGAACAATTTACACATGGAGTTTATTTAATCAGCCCCTTGTTAGTAAGTTTGGATGGAACCTTAATGCCGTTGCGATAACTTTCTCCATTACAAGCTTCTCTTTATCATTTTCAACATTATTTGCAGGAAAGTTACAGCAAAAATTAGGGCTTCGAAAACTCATCGCTACCGCAGGGATTGTGCTGGGACTCGGTTTAATACTTAGTTCACAAGTTTCTTCCTTACCATTACTTTATTTATTAGCTGGTGTAGTAGTTGGTTATGCAGATGGAACTGCTTATATCACATCATTATCTAATTTAATTAAATGGTTTCCAAATCGAAAAGGACTTATTTCTGGTATATCTGTTTCTGCATATGGAATGGGTAGCTTAATCTTTAGATATATAAACGGAAGTCTGATCGATAGCTTTGGTGTGTCACAAGCATTTTTATATTGGGGTATCATCGTTTTACTTTTAGTATTAATCGGATCGTTCTTCTTACATGAAGCAATAGTAAGTAATACTGTAACTGAGACATTACACAATGATTATACGCCTCGTGAAATGATGCGAACGAAACAAGTATATCTTTTGTTTTTTATGCTATTTACGTCGTGTATGGGTGGTCTATATTTAATCAGTATGGTAAAAGATATTGGGGTACAGCTTGTTGGACTTAGCGCTGCAACTGCTGCTAATGCCGTCGCAATGATTGCAATCTTTAATACAGTAGGTAGAATCATTCTTGGAACGCTATCAGATAAAATTGGCCGAATGAAAATTGTCTCTGCAACGTTTATTATTATTGGATTGTCAGTCTTTACATTAAGTTTCATTCCATTAAATTACGGGATTTATTTTGCTTGTGTAGCCAGCGTAGCCTTTTGCTTTGGTGGTAATATTACAATATTCCCAGCCATTGTTGGGGATTACTTCGGTTTAAAAAACCATAGTACAAATTACGGGATTGTATACCAAGGGTTCGGATTTGGTGCGCTTGCAGGATCATTCATCGGAGCATTATTCGGTGGATTTCAGCCGACCTTTATTATAATCGGTATTTTAAGCGTTATTTCCTTCGTTATTTCGATATTAATTCGTCCACCAAAAGCAGAGAAGAAAAAGGAAATAAAGCAGCTACATCGAAAAATAGCTTAATTCTACAAAAGGGTCCTCCTACTAGGGCTCTTTTTTCACGTTAACTTTGCTAAGAGCAGATAAATGAAATACTCAATTAACTTTTTTATATTTTAAAACGAATAAATGGTAGAATGTAACAAAGATAGAAAATTCCCATTATTAGAGGTGGACTTAGATGAAGAAAGTAAATGTTACATATGCACTTTTATACGATAAAACAAACGAAAAGATCTTAATGGTAAAAAACAAAGGGAAGAATGGTTCTTATTACACACTACCAGGTGGCGCGGTTAAATTGGGAGAAACGTTAGAAGAGGCAGTAATTAGGGAAGTGAAAGAAGAAACCGGTCTACATATAACTGTAAAGGGGATTTGTTACATTAGCGAAGCTTTTTTTGAGGAGAGAGGACACCATGCAATTTTCTTTAATTTTTTAGGTGAAATAATTGGTGGGGAGACAAATATATCAAGGCCAAAAGAAATTGAAGAGATTACTTGGATGGAATTACATAGAGCAGCACCGTATTTGCGTATACCAGAACATTTACTAGACATTTTACAAAAGAAAGAAACAGTACCTTACATTTTTAATGGAACAATCATTCATCAAGCAACATAAAAATATCATTACATATAAGGCGGGGGAAAAATGGAGTTTATCGTTAATCATAAACATTTCACTCAAGCACTTTCAGAAGTAAGTAAAGCAATATCTACCAAAGCTATAATTCCTATACTATCCGGTATAAAAATAACTGCAAATCAATCTGGAATTACTTTAATCGCAAGTAATTCAAATATTTTCATCGAAAAATTCATCCCTAGTTCCATGGATGACGAACAAATTACGACTACCTTACAAGCAGGGACAATTGTTGTACCTGCAAAATACTTCATTGAAATTATAAAGAAAATGCCAAGCGATATAGTAATAAAAAGTAAGAATGAGCAAACAATTACCATACAATCAGAAGAAATCACATTAAACTTAAATGGCTTTCCAGCGAGTGAATTTCCTAACGTACCACAAATAGAGGATCATGCAGAAATACAAATAGAAACAAAACAATTGATTGATGCGTTTAAACAAACAGTCTTTGCAGTAGCGAAAAATGAATCTAGACCCGTTCTTACCGGAGTGCATATCGAGTTAGACTACAATAAATTAATATGCGCTGCAACTGACTCTCATAGACTAGCTATACGTGAAACACAAATTTCTACTAATATGAAAGCGAATTGTATTGTACCAAGTGCAACCATTAATGAACTTTTAAAATTAATGAACAGCAATTTAGAATTCGTTTCTATTTATCTATCAGAAAGCCACATTATTTTTACATTCGGCACAACTACTTTATATTCAAGACTAATCGAAGGGAAATATCCTAATATATCTAGTTTAATTCCAAATAAATTTCAAACAGTCATTAACGTAGATAGACAAAGAATGTTACAAGGTGTAGATCGATCAAGTTTATTAGCAAGTGAATGGGCAAATAACAATGTTAACTTAGAAATCGTAAACGAATCTACAATTAAAGTTTCTTCTAATGCTTCTCAGATTGGAAAAATATATGAAACACAACAAGTAGATGCAATTCACGGTGAAAAACAATTACATATATCTTTCGATGGACGATTTATGTTGGATGCTTTAAGGGCAATAAAAGAAAAAACGGTTACTTTAAGTTTCAGCGGTTCTATGAGACCGATATTAATTGAAGCAGGGACACAATCTGCAGCAATCCATCTTATATCCCCAGTAAGAGCTTATTAAAAACGGAGGAAGGAATCACATTATGTACAAGCACACTTTATGTTTTATAAAAAGAAATGAAGAGATACTTATGTTAAATAGAGAATATGATCCGGTAAAAGGATTATGGAATGGTGTAGGAGGAAAGATAGAAAAGGGCGAAACACCTTTAGAAAATGCGATTCGTGAAATAAAGGAAGAGACTAATATAAAAGTTACGTATGACCAAATTCAATTTAAAGGCATTATTAAGTGGAAAGATTCTTCATATTCTGGTGGTATGTATCTTTATTTAATAGAGCTAATGAATGAATTTACATATCAAACTCCAAAAAAAGTATCAGAAGGAATTTTAGATTGGAAAGAGATTTCTTGGATTCTTAGTGACTATAATTACGGCGTAGGAGAGATGATACCTAAATTTTTAGTTGAAGTGCTCTACAATAAATTCATATTAGAGCACAATTTTGTTTTATCTAATCATAAATTAATAGATTATAGGAATGAAAAATTGGCTAAACAGGAAAGTTCTATAAATAATATAATTCAATTGTAAAAAGCAGGAATTGTAATCTACAATACACAGCAAAATAATTATAACTCAAATAATTCGAAGAGTAGCTAAGGAGAAAATTCAAATGGGGATGAGTGTAATGAAGAAAATGAAATGCCCAGTGTACCAAAAAACTAAAAAGCAGATAAAAAATTTTAGACAGGAGATTCAATATGTGGAAAACAAATATTGTCAAAACTACTAGAGGCAATTTTGAGTATTTTATGAAGGGAGAAGGTCCGCCTTTATGCGTTACACATATGTATAGCGAGTATAACGATAATGGAAATACTTTTGCAAACCCATTTACTGACCATTATAGCGTATATTTAGTTAACTTAAAGGGGTGTGGCAATTCAGATTCAGCAAAAAATGATTCTGAATATAGTATGACCGAAACGATTAAAGATTTAGAAGCGATTCGAGAAGCTTTATATATTAATAAATGGGGGGTTGCTGGTCATTCGACAGGAGGGATGTTAGCTCTTGTATATGCGACTGAAGCACAAGAAAGTTTAACGAAAATAATTGTTGGTGGCGCAGCGGCGAGCAAGGAATATGCATCTCATAAAGATAGTATATACTGTAGTAAAAATGTAAAATTTAATAGAATCGTATCAATTATGAATGCATTAAATGATGATAGTACAGTACAAGAAGAAAGAAAAGCATTAAGTAGAGAGTGGGCACTTATGTCTTTTTATTCTGAAGAAAAGCTTGAAGAGGCATTAAAACTGCCGAATAGCGGAAAGACAGTTGGCAATCGGCTAAATTATTTTAGACAAGTTGAATATAAAGATTATGATGTTCGTCAGAAACTTAAATTCGTAAAAATCCCAAGTTTTATATACTGTGGTAAGCATGATGCACAATGTCCCTACATATTTTCTCGTGAAATAGCAAATTTGATCCCGAACGCAACATTAACTAAATTTGAAGAAAGTAATCATAATCCATTCGTTGAAGAAATAGACAAGTTTAATCAGTTTGTCAACGATACATTATAATCAATAAGTAAAAAGCGAATCTTTTATATAAGACAGATTCGCTTTTTATTATAATTAGACTTTTTGCCACCAAGCATACCTAGGATAGTCTGTAGATTTTAACGTAATAGATTCGCCAATTTGAGGTGTTGTAATTTTAACTCCTAAACGGTTAGCTTCTTTCGTAACACGTTCTATCGGGTCACTCCATTCGTGTAATGCTAATGTAAAAGCACCCCAATGAATCGGAAGAAGTAATTCTCCTTTTACATCAATATGAGCTTGTACTGTTTCTTCAGGCAACATATGAATAGCAGACCACCTTGGATCATATTGCCCGCATTCCATTAACGTAAGAATGGACCGTATTTATTACCAATCTCCTTAAAGTGAGGCGCATAACCGCTATCGCCACTAAAGAAAACTTTAGTTTCTTGACCAAGGATAGCCCATGAACACCATAACGAACAATCTCTATCTGTCATACCTCGTCCAGAGAAATGCCTTGCAGGGGCACATACTAACTTAATAGTATCAAGCATAATTTCATCCCACCAATTATGCTCACTAATTTTACTAGGTGAAACACCCCATTTAATTAAATATTGCGCAACTCCAGTTGGAACATAGAAATGCTTTACACGATCTTTTAATTGCATAATACTTTTATAATTTAAATGATCATAGTGATTATGAGAAATGATAATTGCATCAATTTCTTGCAGTTCTTCACGTTCTAAAGAAAAAGAACCACTATAACGTTTACTATTAAACACTGGAAACGGGGAAGAGGCATCTCCAAACATCGGGTCTAATAACAATGTTTTACCTTCTATTTTTAAAAGAGAAGCAGAATGGCCAAACCATGTAATACTCTCTAAAGACTTATTGTTTTTATCTGATAAAACAATAGGTAAATTCTTTATAGGACGCAACTTTGTTTTCATTTTAAAGTAATCAGTCATTAAACCTATAATATCTTTCGGTTTAAAACTTACATCAGTATGAATTTGATTTACATATTTCTTTTTCATTCGTTCTCCTTTTTACGTTTAACAATATACGTATGTTGTTATTGTAGTTATTTGTAGTGTAAACTATATCATTTTATCTTTCATCTTAAATAAAGTACATTTCATAAATTCGTCAAATTCATTAATCATATATATAAAATGAGTGTTATTTAGCGGCAGATAAAATCAATATTAAGTAAATGTAAATTGTTTTAATTTAGTAAATTCATTCTTAAAAGCAACAAAGAACATACGTTTCGTTGTATGTTAAAGAAGAAAATATATCTCTAATTAGTAAAAGAAAGGAGAGGATGTAAGTGCAAATAGAGAGAAAAAAGAAATCAAAATGTAAACTATCAAAATCTGAAATAACTCAGCTATATACAGAAGGGAAGAGTACCTCAGAAATAGCTACGCTTGCCAATGTGTCCGCTAGGTATATTCGTATGGTTTTAACAGACAATAACGTTCCAAGGCGTGCTATAGGGAGTTGGAAGAGGAAATATGACATATCAGAAGATTATTTTAAAACGTGGTCAAATAATATGGCTTATATATTAGGATTTATAGCAGCAGATGGTGTCATACAAAAAGATAATCAATGTGTTAGTGTATCACAAAAAGAAAGTTATATTTTAGAAGATATAAAACAAGAACTAAACACAAAACAGCCACTGTATCAAAATAAAAAAACAGGCGTATATATGCTAAACATTAATAGTAAAACAATAAAAGACGACCTTATGAATATACATGGAATCATGCCATGTAAATCATTAAATATCAAATTCCCTTTCGTGCCTGAAGAATATTTACATCACTTTGTTCGTGGGTATTTTGATGTGGATGGTCATGTTAACTCTCATAAATACTTTGTTAGCTTTGTTGGAGGATCATATAATTTTATGAATTCTTTTAAAGATATCCTTGAGAATAATAAATTCCAATTAAGTTTTGTTGACAAAGAAAAACAATATCGTATTTACCTAAGTGGTAAAAATAATGTTAATAAATTTTCACAGTGGATTTATAAAGATAAAGATTTGCATTTAAAGCGTAAATACAATATTTTTCAAGAAAAGAATAATTGTAATGATGATTGAATAATTCACAAACAAGTTCAATTATAAAATTAAAATTCACGGTGAATTATTAATTGAAATCAAAGTAATTGTTAAAGCAAACAAATTATAAATATAGTTTAGCCAATTTCAAAACAACTTGTTTAATTATTAAATTTAAACAAGTTGTTTTTTATTATGTTTTATTAATGATTATTTACAAGAGTATAAATTTACACTAATCCGGCATCAAAGAACTATTCACTAATAAATAAGGAAAAGGGAAGTATACCAAACCGAACTAATATATAATAAGTTTATTACTTTTTACTAGTAGACATAATATATATTATAGGCAGTTACAGAAACAAAGCAATATCAGGTATCAAAAACCAAGTAAACTATACTTAATGAGACGAAACAGAGATTTTTAGTGAGATTTACATAAAATCTTATTTAAACAGATTTCTACAGTTTTTACCGTTTATTTTGCTATACAATCAATCGCAGCAACTCTGAATCAATAATTGATTCAGATTAAACGAATTAAAATCATTTTTGATCAGCGAGAAATTTTTATACAGAAAAATCATTTCTAAACAAAACATAAATTAATAATTATATTTTATGTTTTACTGTATGAATTTATTGCTGTTTACACACGTTTTATAACTTCACATTATTTATTGTTATTTCTGTTATTTACACTTGACTTTTGTTATACCCATTTTTCGTATTCTAGTTAACATAACGTTTATTTTTAACATAAAAAAATCTCCCTTACCTTCAGGAAGATTTTTTAACTTGCTAGTATTTCATTTATATATTTTTAATAACAATCCCAATTGTAAATAACGTTGGAAAAATCTAGATTTAACAAGTCTTCTTTTTTTATAAAGAAATTTGCAACACCAGAATCTCCCCACATAATATTTAATGAATCATCTGTATCGATTTGCAGTAATAGGATGTCATGCTGTTGGTATTTTTCTTCCCATTCTCTCGGATCTGTCTGTGTGAAAAATGGATATCCACCAATTTTATGTCCTTGATCTTTACATAAATCATCATACAGTTCGCTTAATTCTGTATTATTTTCTTCATCAACAATTTCTTCCCAGTCAATATCTTCACTAAAAATCTTTTCGAATCGATAATCCCCTGACGTTACGGGTTGATAATCCAATTCAAACTTTAATTTCGCTGCTTCAGGTATAATAAAGTCCTCTAATTCTAAAGTGTTTAAATAACTAAAATCAGTAATAACCTTATTTAAGTCTTCTATAATTGTAGAATGATAAATAATTCGAAAGTCTTTTTGAGTTGTTGGCTGATCAAAATCTGCTCCGTAAAGCTCATCAGCAGCACTTACGAAAAACTGTAACATTCCCTCTTGAGGCATATATTCAACATGCGGCATTTCTTCAAAGTTTAGCTGAGCAAGTAACATCATAGGTTGTCCATTTGAATCTTTAGGGTGCTCTTGATCTATAGGTAAATACGGATATCCACCAAACTTACTCTCAAAAAGCGTTGTCTCTGCTAATGTTCCAGACACTTTAATATACGGTTTTACACTTTCTTCTAAAATAGTACGATACTGCTCTAGTTCTTTCGAATTTGAAGTTGATACGTATTCTTCATTACATTTGCCTCCCTTTCATAATGAATTAAAAATGCCTTACTTAATTATATAGCAAGAGATAGCTTCATGAAAAATTGTTAAAAGTCCGTTTTCACCCTCGTTTTTTGCGCACTTGGTGGACAAAGTAAATTATGTTCTAAAACCTTTTTATTAATAGTTCGAATTAAATTCGCTGCTTCTGCAGTATTTGTATTTTCTTTTAGCTTTTCTTTTAAATCATCAATTTCTTTTGAAAGCTCAATCCACCTTGGTAAAACATGATTATTCTTTAACGTTCTATACAGTTGCTTTTCAGGATTGTACGAAAGGTCTTTATCTAGATTTAGAGGTTTCCCTTTACCAGGCATATTATCAAAAGACCCTTTCTTTTCTGCTTCTTTAATGATAGAACTAATATGATCCTCATATGTATAGGACCAAACTTTCTCATCTTTTACTAAAATCTCTTGCTTTTTTAGTTTCTTATCTAGTTCTTCTTGATTCATAGATTCTCTCTCCTTTTTATTTTATAGTGTGTTTTTTGTAAGTTTTAAAGCTTTCAACCCGTCAAACAAATTTTCTCGCCACCAAATACCGTCATGTCCGCCTTGGAACTCTTCATAAGTGGTTTGGTATCTATTTTCTTTTAAAGCTTTATATAGGCGCCTATTGGCCGTTAAAAGAGGTTCGTTTTCAAGTTCACCTACTGCTATGTAAGAATAGAGATGAGTCGTATTAGAATCTATTGATGAAATTTGATTTTCAATCCAAGGAATTTGATTTTCATAACCATCTTTTTTCCAATGTACAGATCCAGACATTGACAACACATTCCCGAAAATATGCGGATTTTGAAGTGCTGCATAAAAAGCTGCTAGGCCACCAAGACTGAAACCTGCAATTGTTGTATGTTTCGCTTCTTTATGCACACGATACTTAGCCTGAATCCACAGAAGTAATTCCTTCGTTAAAAATGCGTTCATTTTATCGTTATAAGTTAGCTCTTCTAATCGATCAACAGGATCTATAGCAACAGCAATACAAGATGGGATTTCTTTTTTGTAAATTAAATAATTAAGTGTTTTTGCGATTGAAAGGTTATTAATGAATGACTTCCCATCAAATACAATGAGAAGTTCTTGAAGATGTGAAGTGTGAGAATAATCATGAGGCGTATAAATATGAATTTTACGTGTGTTATTTAAAATCGTACTATGAAATGAATATGTTTCAATTTTTCCGGATGGATAATGGTTTGAAGGAAAACGACTGCTATACTGCACTTCCTATATTAAAGCAGTCGTAAATTATGTGTTTTATGTGTTTAGAGACGTTATTTATTAGAAAAATGATCAATTGCCTGAATAGAAAGTTCCAACGCTTTTATTCTTCTTGTTAAAAGTGTTCTTTGCGGACTACCGGCTTTAGACTTATCATAGGCTCTCTCAATTGATGGAAGTAAACCAGCAAGGACGTTACGAGCGTCTGCTAACTTTTCTTGGCTATACTGATGACTTTCTTGATTCCAAACGTTTTCTAGCACTACTAACCCTATGCAAACAGCTTTAAGTCGTTTTTTCACTAATGTAGTATTTGCACCTTTTTGAGTCATCTGAGAGAGTGCATTTTCAAGTTTACGGATTGTTGACTGTAAAGACTGTATTGATTCTACTTTATCTACATTTGATACGTTTTCCATTTTAAACCTGTCCCTTCTTCATTTCTAAATTAGTTTTCCTGATATTTGATAATACCATTAAGAAACGAATTTTACTCGAAATATTTGAGTTGGACATGAATTGAAAGGAAAACAGCTAACAAACTTCTATCTCCTCCCTCGCACATATTCTATATGTACTTCTTTTTTCTCGTTAAAATACCTACATGGACAAGTTGTAAATATTGTATATTTTATGAACAAAAAACGTACAAGCAGCATGACTTGTACGTTTAAATTTTTATTCAGTAAGATAATAAAGTAATAGCTTCCGGGTCTTTTCATAATTCATGAAATCTCTATATAAAATGGGATACTTCATAATCTCTGTTTCTAGAAAACAATATTGTGGAAACCACTCAAAAAAAGATTTCTTTAACCACTTGATTTGCTGAAACGTAATGTTCTGTTCATTTAGTACAGAATTTAAAGTTGCTGCTGTATGCATCCAATAATGATTAAAATCAGCGTTTATACAGTCATCTTCGGTAAATTTACTCTTTAAAGTTCGCTGCAATTTTGCTGTAGCACGGTAAGGAAACGGCTTGCGCAATGGACTATGCATGTTCTGCAATTCCTTAAAAATAATTTGTTTTCCTAACTTCAACTTTTCACCCCTTTATTTTTCTATCCAATTTAATAAGTTTTCATAATGATATTGAGCATCTGTATACCCAAGATTATATAAATTAACGAGTTTTTCTTTATTTCTCTCTATACCGCTTATAGGAAGTTGTACACTTGGTTGAATGACATAAAAGTTGTCTTTTTGTTTTCTTTGATTCATATAAGATATCGTCTCATTATAAAAACGATAATGTTCTACTAAAGATTGTGCGATATTCGGATATTTCCTATATAAAATTTTAGCCAGCCCTGAAAATTTATTTCGTTGCTTCTCATATCCTTCTGGCTTTGTCATAATTACAACATTCTTTTCATAACCATCAGTTTGAGCTTTTAAAACTGGTATAGGATCTATAATTCCTCCATCTAGTAATTTTCGATTATCATATTCTACAGCAGGCGCTATAAACGGCACTGAGCTAGATGCACGAATGATTTTTAAAATATCATTTCCGTGTTCTGCTTTATTATAATAAATAGCTTGTCCTGATTCGCAATCAGTCGTTCCTATAACAAACTGTTCATTTGAGTTTAAGAAAGTTTGAAAATCAAATGGTACAATTTTATTAGGTACTTCATCAAATAAAAAATCCATTCCAAATAATTCACGTTTTCGAATTAAATTTCGATAAGATATATAACGATGATCTGCTACTAACTCTGTATTTACTTTCTTATTTCTCCCTTTTTGACGTGATAAATAAGTTGCTCCCATACAGGCTCCAGCGGATACGCCAACTACATAAGGGAAAAATAAGTTCTTTTCCATAAAATATTCGAGTACGCCTGCAGTATATAAACCTTTCATTCCTCCGCCTTCTAATACTAAACCGATATTCTTCATACTATATCCCTCTGCTTCTTTTTTCTTACTTACATATTAGCACAAGACTTTAAGGCAAGGTGATATAAGTGCGCTGCAACAATAACCAGAAACTACTAAAGTAATGTCATTATTTCTTAGTCAAGAGCGTGGTACAATATAAGTAACACATTACACAAATAATGGAGGAGGAATTTCCTATGGGTTTATTCAGCGGTATTTTAGGAAATGCATCAAATACGAATACAGAAAGTGTAGAACGTGATTTAGAAAAGATTATGTTAGACGATGAGAAAGTTGAACATGCTTATAAATTAATTCGCGATTTAATCGTATTCACAAATCGTCGTCTTATTTTAGTAGATAAACAAGGGATATCAGGTAAAAAAACTGAGTATCATTCTATCCCTTATAAAAGCATTACACAATTCAGCATTGAAACAGCTGGGCATTTTGATTTAGATGCTGAACTTAAAATTTGGGTATCTAGTTTGAGTACACCAATTACGAAAGAATTTAAAGGTGACGATAGTGTTTTAAGCATTCAAAAAGCGTTAGTAACATATACGACCAAATAATACTTTTTGTATGTTTATTCAATTCTAAAATTACTCACCCGAGTATTTTGGAAGAATATACATCATTTTTGTATATTTAATCTCAAATAACAGAAAAAGGTAAAGCGTATTTCAAATGCTTTACCTTTCTTTTTTGTAATAAATAAGTGTAGTTTTATCATTTAATTTCTTAGTTACTTCTGTTCTTTTATATCCCATCTTTTCGTATAGAAAACAATTTCTTTCTTCTTCTAAAATCGTAGCAAGTTCAAAGCTTCGTGCTTCTGGAAACATCTCTTCAATTAAAATAAGTACCTGCTGAGCAATTCCTTTCCCTTGATAGTTTGGATGAATGAACATTGGACTAATCCAAAATTTATATGGTATTTCTTTTTTTGAAATGCATATCGCTCCAACAAGGTTAGAATCTATTATCATTTTATAATAGTTACTGCTGGGATTATGTTACTGCTGGGATTATTTATCCTCAAAATCGTTTTTTCAATAGATTCATTTGCTGGGTTTGTTTCATAGTCTTTATATTTATTTAATAAAGGGCTAAATGAGTCTATTTGCATTTGAAATAAAACTGATGCATCACTTTCTGTTGCCTTCTCTAATGTAATCTTCACGTTACTACCAATTTAGTCGCTTTCTTAATGAAGTTATATGAGCCGTATGATGACGTCCATGCCATGCGTATAGTCCAATTGCAACAGCAAGTTTTGTTTCACCAGTCTCTGGGTGGTTAAATGTCTTTTCTAGATCTTCAAGTTCTAAAGAATATAAAAGGTTAACCCATCTTTTATGTAATGAATCTAACATTACTAGTGAAACATCTACTGGTAATTTAGAATCAGGTAATTCTGCCCACTTTTCTTCTTTATATGGTTTAATCGTTGGATTCTTTTCTGTTAGTGCTAATTTAAAGCGTATGTAACTATTCATATGGCTATCAACAACGTGATGGACTACTTGACGAACTGTCCATCCACCAACGCGGTACGGTGTGTCTAACTGTTTCTGATCTAAATCTTTAATTGCCTTCGTTAGTTCATTAGGTAAATCTTCAATTTCTTGAATCCATGTATCAATCATTTCTTCCGTTATAGGACGTTTATATGTAAATTGCCCAATTGGATAACGTAAATCATTCATGAATAAGTCCCCCTTATTATAAGCGCGAAGTATTTCTCCAAATATAATGTACAAAATTCACATGTTCTCCATTTAATACTACAGATGTTGTATCTGCTTCGTTTTGATAAGAAGAAAACCCGCTTTTTTCTAGTACAATTTGTGATGCAAGATTATTAGTAGTTGTTTTAGCATGAACCTCATTAATTTCATTATTTTTCGCTACGTCTAAAATTAATTTTACAGCTGCTGTTGCAACTCCTTTTTTAGTAAACTTTTCTCCGACTCGATAACCTAACGAACTGATTCGAGTTTCCGAATCTATATCTACTAAATTTATTCTTCCTAGAATTTCATTTTCTTCGTTACGAATTAAATAAAAATAAGATTCTCTATCCGCCTGTTCTATTAATAAATCATCTAGTAGTTTTTGGAAATATTCAAAATCAAAATATTGCGAGCCACGATTAGGTACCATTGTTTCAAAAAAAGACTTATTCGTAAGTTCAAACGTAAATAAATCTTTAGCATCGTGTTTCTTTAATTGTTCTATGTATATTTTCATCTCGATTACCCCTTCTCTATCTACTAACTGTTATATATTCTTTTTTAATCAACTATTTTCCTGCTATTTTTTTTGCTTCAGTAACACAGCAAATAGCACTTTTGGATGAAATAGGTGAAATGGGCTACGAATTAAATTCATCACCTTTACTAATCGAATATAAACGTCAGAATCAGTTGCAGATAGTTGATATATTTGTTTCGTATACCATAGCTGAAATTTTTGTTTTATCGTTAATTCTCTTTTTAGCTGAGGATGACGTGATATTTCCGTTGTTGTCATATCCCAAGGTGTTTCTATTATAGTAGCTGCCTTTTTATAAAATTGTTGTGTAAATGTTTTATCAAGTTGTTTTTTACCTTGCAGAAGTAATTGCAACTGGTGAGCTTCCATAGCGGCAACTGAAACACCTTGACCGAAAACAGGGTCGAAACGACAATGTGCATCTCCAACGACTAATAATCCTTCTGGCATATTTGTGGTGAGATCAAATCTCCGACGTACTTGATAAGGAATTTTATACGTTTTGATATCTGAAATTGCCACAGCTTTGTTAAGAAAATCTGTAACATTAGGGATTGATAAGTTTTCAGCAAAATTATAAAATTCTCCATCTGTTTGTGGTGCTTTTTCATTTGCATATCCACTGAAAGTAACAAAATAACGATTATCTTCAATCGTTTGAATAAGAACGCCATACGGATTGTCAGGGAAACTTGGAGACATTAGCGTATTACAGTAGTCTAATTTCTCATTTTCTTTAAGTTTAAACATTCTAGTTACGTAAAATAAATCAATACGCGCTTTCTCTTCTTGTACTTCAATTTCGTATTCTCGTAACCACTCTATACTTTTTGAACCAAATCCACTTGCATCAACTACAATATCTGCATGAACTTCTTCTTGTGCGTCTGTCTCTAAATATTTAACTTTTACTCCACACACTTTGTTAAGCTTTTCATCTACCAATAACCCTTTAACCAATGTTTCATATTTAATAGTAACATTTGAAATTTGATGTATTCGTTTTTGGATATTCCATTCTAGCAAAGGACGACTTTGTTGAATCATATGTACTTCTCCTATGAATGGCTGTTTCCATAAACCAAATTGATGCCATTTTAAATCACGAGTAAAGTTATGTACGACACTACCTGCTTCTATTAATTCATTCGTAATATTAGGAAACAATTCCTCAATGGCTTTTTCTCCACCTTTTAATAACACATGAGGATGATTACTTTGTGGGACTCTTTTTCTCGAGGACTTTCCATCCCATTTTTCACCGGCCTCTATAATGATTACTTCTTTAAAAGCAGTTGATAATGCTTTTGCTGCGAGCTTTCCTGCGATACTTCCGCCAATAACGATAGCCTTATTAAACATGTTTTCCCCCTTAATAAAAAGAAATCCTGTCTTATATGAATGAAACAGGATCTTAAACTCATTAACTTCTTTATCATTATAATTAAAACACATGAGTAAATTGTAATGTTAAAATTAAAATACCTAATCCCCAGACGTAATAAGCGAATACTTTTAAGGAGTGGCGTTTTAAATACTGAATCATCCACGAAACAGCTATGTAACCGAAAAACGCAGCTGATAACGTTCCAACAATTAAAGATGTACTAGAAATAGATTCTGCTTTCCCTTGAAAAACATCTACAAATTGCAAAATGATTGCTCCGACAATGGCTGGCGTTGATAATAAAAAAGAAAAGTAAGCTGCGGTTTCGCGGTCTAACTTTCTCCATAATGCAGCGACGATTGTCATACCAGAACGAGAAATTGCAGGGAAAATAGCAACCGCTTGAAATGAACCGATGATAAATGCATCTTTATATGTAATGTCGTCCATTTTTTTACGACCATTCTTTTGTTTATCTGCCATGTAGAGAAAGAACCCTGTCACTAAAAACTCCCAACCAATCGTAATACCTGTTTTTGAAATATCCTCAAAAAAGTCTTTAAATAACAATCCAATTACAACCGCAGGTATCGTCCCGACAATAAGTAATAGCATTAGTTTTGAAAATGGATTTTTGATTAAATATATAAATTCTTTTTTGTAATAAATAAACACTGCAAGTAAAGTGCCAATATGCAGCATCGTATCTAAAAACAATCCTGCTTCATCTAATTGAAACAAATGTCTTCCTAAATAAAGATGACCTGTACTACTTATCGGTAAAAACTCTGTTAAACCTTGTATAATCCCTAATATAAAAGCTTCTAACCAATTCATGATGGTCCCCTTTCTTGTTTGCTTGTACCAATATATGAAGGTTAAATTTTCGATATGAAAAAAACTATATTTCTCTATGAATTTACTTTCATTTTATGGATATATATGTAAAGAGGATTGAGGAGGGTTATTATGTGGAAGCACACAAAATTCGGCAATGTATTACTTTGGCTAGGACCGATCCTTGTGTTTGTAGGGTTATGTATGACAAATGTTATTTCTGATATTCCTTTCTTTTTGGGAAAACATGAAACGATTGGAATTGTACTTATATGTATAGGAGTATGCTGTTTTATTGTTGCGAATCATTTAAAAAAAGTAGAAAAATATGAGGACTAATTTTAAATAAAAAAACAATCCCACTCTATGTGCTAGGATTGTTTTTTTATTACTTATTTATAGAATACTTTATCAACGTTATATTTTGCTTTGTATTTATTAATGATATATGTTTCATAAATTTCTCTTTCTGTTGGATCTTCTACGATACATGCATCAATGCGGTATACTTCATCACGGTGATTTTTAATTGGTGAAACATTGTCTTCGAAATGCTTCTTAATACGTTGTCTAATTTTACGAGCTTTACCTACGAAAAGTAGTTCGTCATTAATATTGTAAAACATAAAAATGCCGCCTTTATCTCTAGGGAACAAGTGGAAATCGATAAAACCATTGATTGGCGTAATTCTTGGCTCGTCTCCTCTAATAACTTGTTTACGTTCAGTAATTGTAACATCAACTTCAGGGATACTAATTTTAATCAAGTTCATTCACGTCCTCTTTTATTATAAAGATAAATAATAGCATACATATGTAAGAAAAGCTACGTTCATAGGCATATTTCATTTTATAATTCAAATATTATAGGTGTATCGTGTAAACTCTTCTTCCAAATCATATGATCACTTGATTCTCCCCAATAATCTTTTAGTACATAACTAGGCTCTCCAAACTTCTTCGTCCATATACTTTGCGCTTTTCTGTATCCACTATCTAAACAGAATTCCGTTATTCCTCTGCTAAGTAACGTAAGAAACATTGTATGTAGTAGTAAACTCCCGATACCCTTTCTTTGATAATCCGGAAGTATAAATACAGTTCCTATTTCATACAAATCCTTAAGTACACCATTTGTACAACTAGTAATCAATGTACTTGCTGGGCCAACTTCAATTGTTCCAATGATTTTATCGTTATTTGTGTCAATTGCTAATAAAAAGTAACGTTTTTCTCCGTTACTATCAAAATCTGTTTTCAAATATTGCTTTTTCATGTTAATTTCATTTTCTATGTCATCCAATTGTTGTGATAATCCTTCGTCTTTATATGTATTCGTAATAACTATACGGAAAAACAAGTGAAGTTCCTCTAAATCATCCGAATTTGGTCTCCTAATTGCAACGTTATACATGTTTTAAATCTCCATTCTATACAATTGTTAAAACAATGCTTTATATACTCTATTCAACAATATGCTACAAAGCCCTGCATAGATCCAGCAGTATAGAAAGCTCAGTATAAATATAGATGAAATAATTTTTATATCCATAGTTGTATGAATAGTAGGACCTAGCACGGGAAAACGGAAAATATCGAGAACTATCATAATTCCTATAAGTAAACAAATCGCAGAAAAGGAAACAACCCAAATTCTCCTCTTGAATTGTATAAAGGAAAGCCCTAAAGCTATACCTAATAAACCTGTAGTAAAGGGGAAAACAATTAGTTCACTTGGCTCAATAATAAATAATAAGAGAATAGTAAGGATATAAGAAAGTACTCCCTCACGAATAGAGTAGCAAATAGCCAAAAAAATTGGTAATGTCGCAAAAGGACTAATGAATAACCCTATACCAGGAATTAAATTCCCCGCTGCTTGAAACATGGTGGCTAAAGCACTCATTAAAGCTGTAATGACTAGCTTATTTGCTAGGGACAATTTTCTTTTATGAACAAAGTTCGCATCATTCTCTATCATAAGTTGACACCAATAACGTACAAACCGATGCATCAATATACCCCCTAAAGATATCTCATTCATCACTTTCTATATTATTCATACACTAGTTGTTTATGATTTGCTTTCTGCTTATTATCAACCACAATACAATAGACGTTTATAAAGAAGACCTTTAGGGGATAAACTATAAGTGTATATCTTTTTAAGGAATAATTTCAAATATGGTACCTTTATTAAAATCAGTTACTTTCATAGAACCGTAAACTCCTAAATATAAACTAGTTTGATCCAAATTTGTTCCTAAACTCATATAATAAGCTGCTTGCGTACCAAAATCATAATTGGTTTCAATAACATGAAAGTCAGTATGTTTACCATCTATACCGGCTCTAGTATATGCTAAAACACCTTTAACTGGCGGCCGAGATTCTTCTTTCTTAGCAAGATCAGTAAATACAACGCTACCATATAGATTTGGGATTGCAGTTCCCATATATGGCTGAACGCCTGTAAGTGAAGTTCCTCCAAACTTATCTGGTCTCGGGTCTTTATGAAAATAACTAATGAGTGGCTGCATACGCTTTGCGGATAATTCTATTGTTTCATCATAATAAACCATTGTTCTCTCATCTAAAGTAGGATGATCAGCACAGTGTCGTATAAAAGAAGTAGGTAATTCTCCTTCCCATCCTCTCCAACCAAAATTAATAAATCCATCTTGATTAGAAGTGAACCTCATTACATGCATTTTAATAAGTTCGGTAACCGGAATTGGTTTATATTGAACAAATGAAAAAATAGACTCTACAATATCCTGTCCGACATTACCTGCATATTTAATATATTGATTATAAAACCTTTGGAATGAAATACCGGTTATATTACGGACGCCTTTCGCAATTACTGTAAGTGTTTCTTGTATCGATAGAGGAAGTTCATTAAAGCGTGTAACTACTGGAGGATTATTTATGAATGTATCTCTACTTACATCGATTTCAATTATTTTACCTGCTATTTCTAAATCATCTTGGCTTAAATTAAACGGATCATACCCCGACCCACCATCTCCATTTGTAAATACAAGTTTCCCCGTCTCTGGAGAAAAGTTTAAAGTATTTACTCCATTATGATTAAAAAATGGGCGTTTTATATGAAGTAATGTTCTACGTTTTTGAGGTTGCCCGTTTGACTGTAAAATCCATTCTTCAATTGTATCAATATGATCATATTGCGTATCTCTATTTAGCCATTTTAAGTTTAAAGTTTTTGGGTCACAAGGATTCGGTTTAAATTGTTCAGAAAGTGCACCGGGTCCTTGAGTTCCAGCTACTGAATAATGAAGATAAAATAAACCGTTTTGATAAAATTGTGGATGAAACGCAAGTCCAAGCAATCCCCGTTCATCATAGCCGCTACTAGAGACACCTTCTTCAGATGTACCTAATTTAATAATACGTTGACGAATATTTAAAAATGTTTTTATGACTCCATCTCCTATGTAAAAAACCTCTCCTAATTGGGTTGCGATAAATAGTCTTTCAACTGATTCACCTGGAAGTATTGCTGTTTTTATGACAGTCGGTAAATTTATGTTATGAACAATGGGTCGTAAATGAACC
Organism: Bacillus cereus group sp. Bc010; assembly: GCF_027716745.1. Lineage (NCBI taxonomy): Bacteria > Bacillati > Bacillota > Bacilli > Caryophanales > Bacillaceae > Bacillus > Bacillus cereus group sp. Bc010. The sequence goes on along the minus strand of NZ_JAQFUY010000028.1, from coordinate 25,889 downwards.
TTAACTTTTGTCAATTAACTTTACCCCCCTTTATATTCTTTTTAATAGAAGAGTATGATTAGAGTGATCTTATTAGTATCAAATAAGTAGCATTCCTTTTTATTACATTTTTGTATATAATGTAATTATAAATAAACTAGGGGGCTACTTATGACACTTTTACTACAAGTCATCTTACCACTTATATTTGCGCTATATTTATTTACCCTCTATCGTAATACAACTATTGGAAAAGCTGCTTTTCTTTTAGCGGTCATTATTGGGATTTTTGGATTAGAGAACATTTTTCAGCATGCTAATCTAACAGATTATGCTATTTATCCATATTGGGGCAGTTTGAAGGCTGTTGTTATTATTTTATCAGTCGTATTTCTATTTAAAAAAGGTGGTTTAACAGGGAAATATTGATTTATAATGCTGTACATATTTTATTGTTAAACTGCTTTTAATTTATAAAAAGAAATGTTTATGTAAAAACACGAAGGGATGTGTTACATATGTCTATAAATATTATTTCTATAATTTCTATAATAATATGGATTGTGTTGATTACAGAACTTATAAAACCTTCAAAAGAACAGAATGGACGAAAAATAGTAATGCTATTAACTGCTGGTTCCGCATCAACACTTATTTTGACGGTTTCATTTATTCAAAATATCCCGTTTTGGAATTGATAGTGAAATAACTAATAAAAAAATATATAAGATTAGGACCGTACATTTTAGAAATGTCTAATATGTACGGTCCTTTTGTTTACTAGTGGTCTACTTATAAGTATGTGATCTTTTTACAATTCGAATTTCTTTTTAAGTTTCTTATATTTTCTATACGAACGTCTAACAATGTTTAACATAAAATACGGTATTTTAACAGGGAAAGGCAATTTATAAATGAAAGGCAAATAAAATGTAAAATATGCCTTTTCTAGGTCTCTCCACTTACTATCTTCTTTTGTTTTTAAGAAATCAGATACATCGACTACATATCCCCTTCCTTTTTCCATCATCACATTTTTTCCGTGAACATCACAAGGAGTTAATCCTTGTTTCCTTGCATACTCTAAAGCTTTATTTATATCAAGGATTACCTGCTTAGGAATTTTAATCCCCTTATGAATAGCATCGTATAAGGTAATTTCTTTTAAACGTTTCAATACTATGAAATTTTCTCCTTTATATATAAGCTTTGAATAAGAAGGATGATTTCCGATTTTGCGGTATACTTCTGACTCTTTTTCAATTCCTTCTCCTTCTCGCGCGTAAACTTTCACTACCCAATCTTTGAATTCTCTGTGCATGAATACTGCAGCATAATTACCTTTCCCTAAACACTTCCAAAGTCTAGGAATATCTTTAACTACTACAGGCTCGAATTTGTCCTCACTTCTTATGATTACCTCTTTTAATAATTCATCCTTTATCAATCCCACAAAACTATTTATACTCATCGTTTCCACTCCGGTTTTGCTAAAAGGGGCTTACCCACATTTTAACGAAAATATACACTAAGCGAATTTTATTTGAACTGTTGAATACTTAATATGTATTCCGCTATTCAGAGCCAAAAACCATACAATAAAAAATATTTCTAACTATTTTTATTTTTTCAGAGGCAACTGTATAAGGCTTTTCTAAGTGCAAGTTCTCAGTTCATTGGTCATGCCAAATCTATATTTGTTTTTTTAAATTGTTCAATTCTTGTTCCACTACTATCTTTGTTAGCTAACACTTTTATTGTTTTAATAGTCTTTTGTTTAATTCCCACAATGCTGTTTTATTGCTATCCCACTTCAAATACGTTACGGCTTCCTCAAAGCATAGCCATTTATAATTCAAGTGTTCTTTAGATAATGAGATGTTTTTTGTAGGTACTTTAACTCCAAACGAAAATTCTTTTATTACATAAACGTCATCTCCCCAAAGGAACTCTCCAACTACATCCTCTACTGGTAGTGAAGACACAGAATCTAATTGTATATATGAACATTCTCTTGTAATACCAGCCTCTTCAAACGCTTCACGTTTTGCTGATTCAATAGGAATCTCACCGTCTTCTCCACCACCAGCTATACCTTGCCAATAACCATAATCACTTCGGTTGAAAATCGCATATTGAATAGAGTCATCAATTTTTATATAAGGAAATATTAATACTTGATATGGTGCTCTCATTGCTTAACCTCCTCTCGAAAATAGGCTTTAAATACATATGAATAAAGAGCCGACATCATAATTCTACATGAATAATGCAGGTTTATGGTGTCAGCCCTCTATTTTTGAAGAATTTTATTTTTCATAAACTATCTAATTCTTCAACCTGGTGTTATTCAATTGCGCCTGCAACGTCATAATCGTTTAAATCTAATTCAATTGGTTGTCCTAGCGCTAATTTAGCGAGTTCTGATCCTAAATATGGACCAGCAGTTAAACCTGAAGCTCCTAATCCGTTCGCAACAAGAATACCGTCGAAGTTAGGAAGTGGTCCGATAACAGGTAAGAATCCTGGAGTAAACGGTCTAAATCCAACTCTTGTCTCAAGCATAGTAGCATCTTCTAAGCCAGGTGCAACTGTTAATGCTTTATGGAATACTTCATTTAAACCACCAGCCGTTACACGGTGATCGAAACCAGTATCATTCTCATGTGTTGCACCAATTACGACATGGCCATTGTCAAATGTTAAAATGTATTGATCATTTGGCGGCATAACAACTGGCATATTTTCTGTTGCTGTATTTTCCATTTGCAAGTGAACAATTTGTCCTTTTTGGAACGTAACTAAGAAATTAATTCCTAAAGGGTTTAAGATTTCGTTCGCCCATGCACCTGCAGTTACAATAACCTTTTCTGCTAAAATAGTTTCATCGTTTACTATAACTCCCGTAATATGATTACCTTCACGGACTAATACTGCATCTCCTTTTATAAAAGTTGCACCATGTTTTTTCGCAGCGCTTATTAATGCATTACGTAATAATCTTCCATTTACTCTTGCAGCACCACTAATATGAACAGAACTAAATTCTTCTGATAATGCTGGGAATAATTTTTTTGTTTCTTCAGCTGATAAGCGAGTGATTTCACCAATCTCTGGGGCATCTTCACGACGTTTATACGCTCGCTCTTCCATTTGATCAAGTTTTTTCTCATCAGTATGTAAACTAATTGCACCTACACGGTTATAACCTGTGTCTGTTTCACCGTCATCTTCTAATTGCTGAATTAACGAAGAATAGTAACGTGCACCGCCTTTAACGATTTTATACCATGCTTTATTACGACGTTGCGAAAGCCATGGACAGACAATACCTGCTGCAGCATCAGTTGCTTGACCTACTTGTTGACGATCCACGATAGTAACATTCGCGCCAGCCTTAGCAAGATGGTAAGCAGTAGACGCTCCTAAAATACCCGCTCCAACTACAATATACGATTTCATTTCAAACACCTTTTCTCTTTTGCTAATTATTTAAATATAAGAACATACTTTAGTATACTGAAAGGAATCCTTTTTTCAATGTGCCAAGTGCAATTAATTGTTGCATCATTGTGAATTGCCTAGTCTTACTTTTTCTTTTTACGAAATAATTCAATCGTTTTATATCCTTGCGAAAGAATTTCAATCATTTTCTCAAGACGTTTTTCACGTGTTTTTTCTTATTTTACAGAAAACAAATTACGTGCCCAATCTTTTTGATATCCAGGTGTTAAACTTTGATAAAACTTAAGTTCATTTGGGTGATTAGCTAATAAAGATTCAACATCTTGAATTCGATCTGCATAATCAGCTACACATTGGCTCATTGCAGGCGTTTTCGTCGCTTTTTTCTTCTCACGCTTTAAACCTACAACAGTAAAAACATCATCCATGCTTACCATTCGCGCAAATTTAATATCGCTTTCTCCCACATATCCATCTTCTCCAACGTTTAATACTGGAAACATCTCATCACGGTGAATAAACGTACTGTAGCGAGAATTACCTTTTTTCGGATATGCGAAGAATACGTATCCTTTTTCAATTAATAATTCTTCATTACTAATAATATAATTCGTTTGTTTCACCATTTCATCCAGTGTTTCTACAAAAATAAAAATGGCATCGTGCTCTTTTGAAAATACAGTTTCTTTTCCTGTAAAAACTTCGTAATCACTTGGTTCATTAATAACAACCATATTCGTATACTTCTTAAGTTTCAATTTATCGATAATTGACATGAAAATCTTCCTTTACATTCAAAATTCGTTGTTTATACTTTTTCATACTGTTCTAGTGTATTATATCTATTAAGAAAATCAAACTTTAATAATTGTTTTAAATTAAAATAACCGATTCTTCATAAGAACCGGCTAGCTATTTGTTTTATCATAACTCAATAGCAAATAAAGTATATAAAAGATCTCTATATTGCTCTTCTGTAACTTCACGTTTCGTTTTTTCACCGTGAATCATTGTAGTTAAACTAGTATTTGTTAAAGAGACATGGCCAGATTCCGTCAATTTGACTGCAATCGGTCCTTTATTAAAAATAGATTTCTCATCTTCTATTACTCTTTTTTGAACATCATTTACTACTGCCTCATCAATGATACGATTATAAAAAGCATGACAAACTTTCCACTCACCATTCGTATCTTTTCTTTCTAGAACGTAATTCCCTTTACTCGTATCTTTTTGTCTCACTCGATACGTACCATTTTTAGAAGAAACAGACTCACCAGTAAAAGGTACAGGGACTAGAGGTACTAGTGAGGCAATACCTACATCAATTACGTATCGTACTTTATCATAATTTAGAATAATCGTTATATGTCCATTCTCAAGTGCCCATGCGTTTCTATCATTTTTATATACGGTACCTAATGCGAGTTGTACATCATAACCACAATCTTTTAAAAAGTAATAAAAAAGCGTATTTAATTCATAACAAAGTCCGCCACGGGATCCATTTGAAATTTTATTCTGTAAATTTTCCATAGTAATTGCATTCGTATTACGTGCTATTACATCTAAATTCTCAAATGGTATAGTGTGTGCAAATGCAAAGAGAATTGTATTTAATTCCTCAAATTTCACTTCAGTACGCTTTGCGAGATTCAATCTTGTAAACAGCTTATGTTGTAGACTTGTCATAGTCAGCACCCCTTAAAATGTATAAGTTAAAATAGTATATGTTGATTGTAAATTTGATGGGGTACTGAAACAATGTACATTTCGTTTAACTGTACCGGTACAAAAAGTCTAACTCACAAGATTACTTAAGATAAGAAGCTACGAATACAAATTTAATAGTTCGTCTATAGGTAAATTATTATGATCGCTTAAATCAACAAAATATTGAATTTGCCACAGTTGGCTCTTTTTAGCTTGGTTGCTAACAGGAGTATCCCATATAGGGTAAATCCTCATAGCCATCTTGCCTTTTTGGTTTTCTGTTCTCAAGATTTTTTCCTTAAGAAGAATCTCTTTAGGGAAAATAAATTGTCCTAGTTTATTATCATCTATACAAGTGATAACTAATAAATCAGGAGCAGCGTCATAAGAAAACGCTTGATTTTGCATATTGTCATCTTTCTCCCAAAAAGAAACAAATTGACCAATTTTATTAGGAGTAATTTTTGATTTTCTAAAACGAATGGTTTTGTTATTTAAGTTAAATATACATCCTGCATATTCTGCGTTTTGCTTTTCTTCTTTTACATTCGTTATCATTAAATTATTAGGTTTGTAAAATATATTGTCTAAATTTCGGATCGTATCATTATAATTGTTCAAGAAAACTCCCCCTTTGTTCATTTCTTAGTTTAACACAAACGTCAGTTCTTCTATATTGTATAGAATGTTTATAATCATGAGTGACGTGAAAAGGGATATAACAGGATATAATTATTACTTTAATTTAAGTAAAATGCGTTCAACTATTCGTGGGATGAAGAGTGTATTTTTGTAAATAATAAGTTTGTAAAGTATTAAATTGAGGAGGGTTTGTATGCAATATCCTAAAAAAGCTATAAAGTCTGCTTCTAATATGAAATCAGATTTTGCTACAACTGATGCGCAAAAAGTAAAACAAGAAATTCAAAATGATGTAAGAGCAGGACAAGGAGCAATGACTTCTCGAGAGGCGGGGGCAATGCGAGATTAAGAATACATTCCTTACTTGTATTTTTAGTTTGTTTATTTCTTAAACATTTACCAGTAATGAGTGTTTCTATAAAATCACTGCCCTTAAGTAGAGCTTTAAGTGTTTCTTTGTTTTTACTTACAATGCGGTAAATGAAATCTTTCTTAATTATTTGTTTAGAATATAAAATTCATTACTCCGCAATATTTTTACTTATTATAAAAATATTGCGGAGTAATATAACCTAATAAACTATCAAAAGTGTCAATCTCAGAATACGGTTTTATTTCAGTCTTATTTGTGATTCTATGAGGATTAAACCATATCCCTTTTATATTTACATTTTGAGGACCAGCAATATCCTTTTCTAAGTCATCTCCAACAAATAATACATCTTCTGGTTGCACATTAAGCTTATTTAATGCTAGTTCAAATATACGTTTATCCGGTTTACTAAATCCTACTTCTTCAGAAATAATGATCGTATCAAAGTAATTGTTTAAATTCGTGTTAATTATTTTAGCCCTTTGCCTCTGACTTGAACCATTTGTTATAATTCCAACTTTAAAGTGCTTCTTTATATGATTTAAGAAATGAATAGTATTTTTGTCTATTGAAAAACATTTAGGGAATTTTTCATTCCAAAAATCTTCAATGTAATTGCGTGGTAATCTATACTTCGGCGGAAATTCATCAAACAATGATTCTAAAACTATCGTTTTATCACTCATGCCGTATTCCCTTTTATCATATTCTTTAAATTTCTGTAGCATATTGTTTTTGACTGTATCACTAACATCCTCATAACACTTTTCTAAAACAAATAAAAACAATGTATCTACGGCCATATCCCTATTAAGTAACGTATCATCTAAATCAAACAGCATAGCTTTATAACCTACCAAATAAATTCACAACCTTTCTATATTTCCTAGTTATTATCAAAAGTAATCAAAAAACAATTCATATGAACGAACTCCTAATAGAATGATATTCTAAGAGTTAAATCAAAAATCCTTTTTCTGTTTGTTAATTGATGTGAAAGCACACGGTTTCAACTTAGGTAATCGATGAATTTTTTAATTTAGGATTTTCAGATTAATTTAAAAATCTTTTGTGATAGGCTGTACTTAAAGATTAAATATAAAGGATGATTCGTATGCAAACTAGCCCTTATACATAATTTTTTTCAAACTGATATACTATAAACACAATGGTTCTAGAAAGGTGATGATTTTATGTATGAACAACAAAATAATAGGGATAGAGATCAAAAAATGATGTTTTTTATGCAAGGGGTTCCCACAAATAAAGTTAACATGAATCAATTACCAAAATGGATTAGATTCTTTGGCTATTGTGCGTTTGGTTGGATGATACTATTTAGTTTCATTATGATTGTAGGTTTAATTCTGCAATAACGATACATTTAAAATGTGAACGGAACAGTATTTAGATCATGCATCTAGGTAATAAAATAGCTTATTACCTAGACGTACTATCTATTTCTTTTCGTCTTCTTGGCTGTATTGGATGTTTTGGTCCATTCAACTTGTGGAGAATAGTAATGGAGATGATAAAGGACTGTACTTACAACCCCTTTGATTTGTTTTTGAATGGTAAAACTTGTTTCTCTACTCTTTCATATTGAGTAAGTAATTGCCTAATAAAAGAGAATTTCGGTACTAACCAATACGAAATTACCGCTGAAATACACCCTATTAAAGCCCCTACTGCAACATCAAAAGGATAATGAACCCCTACCCAAATACGAGAGATCGCTATACAAAGTGCAAGTATAAGCCATAGCCATCCAGTTTTTTTACGAACAAGCCAAAACGAAAAACAAATTGAAAAAAAGAGAATCGTATGGTCACTAGGAAATGAATTATCTACAGCATGGTCAACAAGTTTATTAACATCAGGCAATACTGCAAACGGTTGATAATTCAGATGGAATTTCCCTGCTATTTTCCCGATTACTTCAGCAATTACAAAAGCAACCATCGCTTGAATAACCATCATCCTACTTTTTCTGGACCCAGTAAACCAATAAGCTAAAATAATTAAAGCAAAAATATATACCATATATTCTGCCAAAAATACGATGGCCGGGTTTAGGAATGAATATTGTTTACCTAAATCATTAAGTGCTCGAAAAATATCAATATTGAATTGAGAAAAAGACATTTCAAATCCCTCCTTTTTCACTTTAATAAAAAAAGAAACAGGAAAACATCGAACTTTCTTACAAACATTCGTGCATTCTTACAGTTTTGTCATTTTCTCGTCACTTTGTAAATAGGTTCATCGTCTTGCCTTTTGCTATATTCATAAACTCGTATGTCTACAATTACGGAAACTCTAATCACACATAAAAAAGAGAAGAACTTTGGTGAGTTCTTCTCTTTTTTTATTTATTAAATTGTAATATAATTACAGTATGTGAAATTATATTATTTTAACTTTAAAACAAATGAACTTAACGCAGGAACTTTAATTTTATTATCATGGACAACATAAAGTGGTTTACTTCCCGCCTGCTTCCCGTCTACTAGTACTTTCCAAGGACCTTTCGATGGAAGTGTTATTTCAACAGCTTCTCTATTTGCATTGTGAGCCACCGTAAAGTATTCATTTTTATTCCCCTCTATTGTATAAGCTACAGTATTTTTCGGAGCATCAATAAATGATACATGTGTTTTTATTTGTTCTGCAGATGTCATTCGAAAAGCTGAGTACTTTTTGCGTAATTCTATTAAACCCTTCATATAATCTACTTCATTATTAAACGTTGCTCTGCGCAGCCAATCCATCTGGTTAATTGAATCTGGAGATTTGTAACTATTATGATCACCATATTTCGTGCGCATAAACTCTTGTCCCGCATGTAAGAACGGAATACCTTGTGATGTTAATAAAATCGAAGAAGATAATTTATGCATTTGTTTTCGCACTTCTTCACTGTCACTTGGATTAGTCAACTCAAGTTTATCCCATAATGTATGATTATCATGTGCTTCCACATAAGTTAGCACCTGCTCTGGATCTTGATAAGTCGACGAATTTGTATCGTAGTCAATCCCTGCCGTAATGCCTTTTTTAATACGATCTTCCATGTTTTCCTTTCCATTTATAAAACCATTTTCCTTCTCCTCAAATACACTACCTTTCAATCCATCACGTATATTATCGTTAAAATGAGCAATCCCTTTCATTTTCTCTGCATTTTTTTGATTTGCTTTCAGCTCAGCTGCAAGAGGTGTATTTAAATCCCATCCTTCTCCATGCAGTATAATAGAAGGGTCAATTTGATTAACAGCTTTACGTATTTCATTCATCGTTTCATAATCATGAATACCCATTAAATCAAAACGGAATCCATCTAAATTGTATTCTTTTGCCCAATATGTGACGGAATCTATCATAAATTTCCTCATCATTTTTCTTTCCGAAGCAGTATCATTTCCTACTCCAGTGCCATTTGCGAATGTTCCATCTTCATTGTAACGATAATAATAACCTGGAACTAACTTATGAAAATTAGATTCAGTAGCACTATACATATGGTTATACACTACATCCATTACAACACGAAGATTATTATCATGCAGTGTTTGAATCATTTGCTTTAATTCTGTTATTCGAACAGTTGGCTCATATGGATTTGTAGAATAGGATCCCTCTGGAACATTGAAATTTTTCGGATCATATCCCCAGTTATACTGTGGTTCGTTTACATTCTCTTCATTTACTGAAGCATAATCAAATATCGGTAAAAACTGAACGTGAGTAACACCAAGGTCCTTTATATGATCAAGTCCTGTTTTTACACCTTCTGGCCCTTTTGTTCCTTTTTCTGTTACACCTAAATATTTTCCTTTCTGTTTAATGCCACTTTCGGGCTGAATAGAAAGATCACGTACATGCAATTCATAAATAATAGCATCTTCTGGATTTATAAATTTTGGCTTTTTGTTTGCTTTCCATTTTTTCGGATTTGTTTCTTCTAAATCAACAATCGCACCTTTATCTCCATTTACAGAAGCAGCACGCGCATACGGATCAACGGCTTCAATCCACTTATCACCAATTTTTACCTTATACGTATAATAGAGACCTTTTTGATTCCCTTTAAGTTCTGCTTTCCAAGTGCCCTTTTCACTTTGTTGCATGTTTATTTCAGTACCTATTTTATCGTTCCATTTTTTATATGTAACTAATTTCGCTTCACTCGCAGTAGGAGCCCATACACGGAACTTTGTATGTTGTGGTGTATATATATTCCCTAAATCGTTACCACCATAATAAAATGAATGATCAAACTCCTCACTACGAATTACTTTACCGATTTCAGTATTCGTATCAGCTACGTTTTCGATTTTAACTTTGTATGTCTGTTTTAAATCAATTTTCTGCTCCGTAATTATTTTAAACTTATTCGTAATATTCCCACTGTTTCTATCATAAGGACTAATATTCTTAATTTTAATGCCTTCAATTTCAATATTTCGTTCCTTAATATGAAACGGGACATTAGTCGTTACAGTAATTTCATTGAAACTATCAATAGATGCTTTTTGAATTGATAGATCCGATGACGGCTTAGAATTATATACTTTTTCATCACCCGAAAGAATCCATACTTCAGCACGACCGTCCTTTATATTTTCAATCCAACGATCGCTACCATCTTTTTCCCACTCATTTGTACGAATGATAAATCCTACACGATTATAGTCACCATCTATATTAATCTTTGCGTACTTTCCAAATTCATCTTCACCAGTAAATTCATATGAGTTACCATTTGCATTTTCTCCCCATATCCAAAGATTCCAGTCTTTTGTATTTCCAGACTGTTCTTTGTAATGAATGGTAACTTCAGTTGTTTTCGAATTTGAAACTGCCTTTACACTTTGAAAAGAGAAAACAGATGATAACATAACGATTATAGTAAGTAATAAAACTGATTTGTTAATTAATCTTTTTATCATTTGCACCACATACACCCTTTCTTTAAATAGCATGAACGTTATATTCTGCTCGTACTACATTACAACTACTTAAATTAATCTAAAAATCTCTTTTATTTCACCCCCATATTGGCTGATTTCACATATGTATTTCAATGATCTTTTAATACGAAAACGTTTGCATTAATGTATAAAAAAATAGGTTTGTTTATGTCTTTATATATTTGTAAATACTAAAAGATCAGGGAAATCATTATAAAGCAATCGTTTGTTATCGCTTTCATTCTATAGCACTTTCCGTTAAGAGGTCAATATATTATTAATTTTCTGTTTTTATATACTATAAACCTTACATATTTGACGTAACTTTTAAAGATACCCTCCCTAATTATTGTTAAGTAAGTATATTTTCACTAATGCATAGTTACGTAAAAAAACAGCTAATGTCCTTTAAGGATATTAGCTGTTTTTCATAATGTAATAATAAATGAATAATAACTATATTTCTAACTTACTTAATTTTTGCTGCATCAAATGCCTTTTGTACCGCCTGAACTTCCGCTGTATTCGCACCATATTTATTAGTTGCCACTCGAATACATGCTGATCTCAATTCTTTGAAATTAGAAGTCATGTTTAACTCATCTGTATTTGCGTAATAGAAGATATCGAACATTTTATCTTCACCAATTCCTTTAACAGTTACACCATTATGAGTTCCGCCTTTTGCAATGAGATATGCAATTTTATTAATAATACTTGAGTTAAAGTGAACGCCGCCTTGATCCCATCCATTAAAATCGTTAAATTCACTGTAATCATCTGGATAAGGTACTCCAAGTGAAGATGGAACAGAAGCTGGGTTTTCCATATCACGGAAGACAGATCCAGTTTGTTCTCCCATCGTCCAGTTAAAGCTTCCATTATTTACGTATTTCTCAATAGATGTTCCCATAATATCAGATAGTGCCTCATTTATCGCACCAGATTCACCGTAATATTCAAGATTAGATTCACTAGAAGTAACAGCATGTGTAAATTCATGCCCAGCTACGTCATATGCTTTGACGATAGGATCTCCATATACAAGCATACTACCATTATTAGCACTTAATGCATTCTGCCAATTTTTCGGATTATTCGTCTCTTCAGAATCCCAAGCGTGTACAACTGAAACTACCTTTTGTCCCTTATTATCAAAGCTATTACGATTGTATTTATCTTTATAAAAATCAAAAACTTTTGTTGCTAAGTAATGAGCACTTACTGCTTTTGGATCGTTAAATGTTGTCGAAGTACTAGTTGCTAATGTACCAGGATAATAGTTTTCTTCTTTAGTAATATCTCTGTAATTTACATCATATGTTTCAATGCCTTGCCCTCTTGTATAATCAGCAAGAGCATATTTGCCATTACTTTGTTTAGAAATACCAAATGAACGAGAGATACCTAAATCATCTTTGCCAGTGCCTGTTAATGACGTAAGACTGCTTTTTTTACTATCCTTTAAAGCGCTAACTAATTTGTCACTGGCTTTTAAGTTAGACTCTTGCACCATATTTTTTAACATATCACCATTTTGTGCATTTACTAAATATGTACCAGAAACATATTTTGGTGTGGCAGCTTCAAATGTAACCTGGTACGCATTGCTAGCTTGTCCATTCTTTTCATCCACAAAAATAACTTCCTTAACTTCTGGCTCAGAAATAAAATTGATATCGTTCCCGTATTTCTTATAAATATATTGTTTCGCTTCATCTTTTGATAGATTGATAGGTTTTTTTAATTCTTCTTGTTTTAAATTTTGCGCGCTATCACCTGAAACACTTTTAATAACACCGTCATTATCTACGTGTGCAGTTAATTGATGGCCATATACTTCTTTTCCTTCATATGTTTGTTGTATACGTACAAGTGTAGTCCCATCATATGAACCACGTTTTTGAAGAACTTTATAATCTACTCCTGTTTCTCCATTGACTTGCTTTGGAGAAAGGGCTTGCTTTGTTTTCTCCTTAAGAGCATCTTTTACTACATTCTCTGGTGCCTTTTGTGACAGTTGTGTAAGTTCACCTGATCGGAATGATTCCTCCTGAATTTGAACTTGTAGTTGATCTGTTTCCTCTGCATGACCTACTCCGTATGGTGCTACTGCTGTTAAAGCTAAACCTGTTGTTAATGCTACCTTAGTTAACGTCTTTTTGTTTTTCATTTTTTCACCTCGTATAATTTTTGAAATAGAAAGCTTGTACAAAGTATACTTGCTGTTTCTGTCGAAAAAAAGGGAAAATATACAATTTATGTAACATTATGCAAAATTACATAATATAAGGACGATGATATACATAAAGAACAACTTATATATGTGCATGAATTTCAATAAAAAAAGAGCTCCCTAAGGCCGCTCTTCAAATACGATTATAAATTATGCATTGTGTCATTTATTAGTATATGCTCGTCTCATTTAATTGTTTATTTAACGATTTCTCTACCCAATAACCTTTTAAAAATACCTCATCCAATACACCGGTATCCTCCGTTACTATTTGATTAGCAAATAAAAAAATATAGTTAAGATAATACTAGCAGGAAACATACTACTTATTTGCATTAATATTTATTGGTACTTTTTTAATTGGCACAAATAAATCAACCTTTAACTTTCCTTCTAGATCTTCCGCTACATTATTTAAGCAAAACTCTAAATTATCTCTATTATAATCTGCATCATACTCACTATTTAGTAGCCACTTTGCGTACATGTATTGATATGCTGCACTTAATTTATGAGGTTCATCATAGAACTGGTATAGAGCGTATAGACCTCCATCTACACTTTTAAATTGCACATCCTGATGTTGTTGTTCTTTTTCAAATTTTTCAGGTATGGTAACGCAAGCATCATGTCGGCACATATGGCTTGCAACAAGTTCAGGATTATCTAATGAGATTCCGATAAATGATTGCTCCGGTGGATAAAGTTTATTTTCATTTGCCCACTGTAATAACCTTCCCCAGTGATCTTGTGGTTCAAAATAACTACCAGTTCGTCTTATATAGGCTACTTTTAATGGTGGTACTTCTTTTATAACTACTTTCATTTACATCTTCTCCCCTATAAATATGTACACTGTTTATTTAGCTTTCTTTAATATTTATTCCTTCTTAAATAAAAAGAATTCTCTAATCACATAAATTTCAATTGAAGTTTAATTGATTACTACTACTAAAGTAGTATGTACTTTCATACTTTTATTTGATTTTAAATTCCTTTTAAATCGATATATTAATTGTAAGAAAATAAGAAGTTGGAGGATTTTAATTGATTAAAGGAATATACGAAGCGCATTTACCAGTGAGTAATTTACAAAAATCTATCGAATTTAATGAAAAATTTCCTATCAATTTATCATTAAATAAATGTAAAAAATGACCCTATTTATTCATTTTTCATGCGTATGTATGTACATTTGTTAATTTATTCGATATATTATGTGTATTGAATGATTACGAAAAACTTATAGGTCGCTAAAAAACACCTTATATTTTTATGTCCGTGAAAACTACAAAATGTATAAAATTCCATTTGTCAAATGAATTTAATGCGGAAGGAGGTTTGTGGTTACTTCATCGGGATATAATAATCAGTTTTAAACTGATAAAATATAGGAGGCGACATTATGTTTCGTACGATTTCAAATTTCATGAGAGTAGCTGAGATAAGAAGGAAAATCCTTTTTACATTAGCGATGTTAATTGTTTTCCGAATTGGCACGTTTATTCCAGTTCCTCATACTAACGCAGAGGTATTAAAAGTACAAGATCAAGCTAACGTTTTAGGTATGCTAAACGTATTTGGCGGAGGAGCACTGCAACACTTCTCAATCTTTGCTGTAGGTATTACACCTTATATTACAGCTTCCATCATAGTACAATTACTACAAATGGACGTTATACCTAAATTTTCGGAATGGGCAAAGCAAGGAGAAATGGGCCGTAAGAAGTCAGCTCAATTCACTCGATACTTTACAATCATTCTCGCATTCATACAAGCCATTGGGATGTCTTATGGCTTTAATAATATAGCAGGTGGACAATTAATTACAGATCAAAGCTGGACTACATACTTATTTATTGCGACAGTTTTAACTGCAGGAACTGCATTTTTACTTTGGTTAGGTGAACAAATTACGGCTAACGGAGTAGGTAATGGTATTTCGATGATTATCTTCGCAGGACTTGTTGCAGCGATTCCAAATGTTGCGAACCAAATTTATTTGCAACAATTTCAAAATGCAGGCGATCAATTATTCATGCACATCATAAAGATGGTCTTAATTGGTCTTGTAATTTTAGCGATAGTTGTTGGCGTTATTTACATACAACAAGCGGTGCGTAAAATACCGATTCAATATGCAAAAGCTGTTTCAGGCAACAATCAATATCAAGGAGCAAAAAACACTCATTTACCTCTTAAAGTAAATAGTGCTGGTGTAATTCCAGTAATCTTTGCTTCTGCATTTTTAATGACGCCGCGTACAATTGCGCAGCTTTTCCCTGATTCAAGCGTATCCAAATGGATAGTTGCTAATCTGGATTTTGCACATCCATTTGGAATGACACTTTATGTCGGTCTTATCGTTGCTTTCACATACTTCTACGCATTTATTCAAGTAAATCCTGAACAAATGGCTGAGAATTTGAAAAAGCAAAATGGATATGTGCCTGGTATTCGTCCTGGTAAATCAACAGAACAATATGTAACGAAAATTTTATACCGCTTAACATTTATCGGCGCGATTTTCTTAGGTGCAATTTCAATTTTACCGCTCGTATTCACGAAAATTGCTACATTACCACCTTCTGCACAAATTGGTGGTACAAGCTTACTGATCATTGTCGGTGTGGCACTTGAAACAATGAAAACGTTAGAAAGCCAGCTTGTAAAACGTCATTATAAAGGGTTTATAAAAAAAGCGAATTAAGTAAAAAAAACACAGTTGGTTATTTTTCCAACTGTGTTTTTAATTCTACTGCATCTAATTTTTCTACTAATGTACCAATGACCTTTTCCAAGTTCATTATTTTTTCTTCTAATGCTTGGATACGTTTTTCGCTATCTGCTACATTATTATATTTTAAATCATCATTGGACGATTTGAACTGCTCCCATAATTCAAAAATATTATTTTCAGTAAGTGATTTTGATTTTTCTCCATTACTGGCTGCTTCTTTATTTGATTCTAATTCAAATTGAATTTCATATGTATTTCCAGTTAACTCTTTAGCTATTTGCGAAATTAAATCTTTATAAGACTTTTTAACCCACTCTTGTTGGAATTCGTTTTCAAAATAAATGATCAATGAATCTTCATTTATTCTAGCTGTCGTTTCTTTGACCCAAGTTTCATATGACGGTCTCGAAATTTTTAATTGTATTTTATCTTTTATTTTATTCCAAATTGTTTTTGATTCTTCTTGTTCGGAAGTACGTTGATTATTTTGCACGTGATGAACCTGTGCTTTAGAAGTAGCGCTTGATTCTATTTCGAACCAAATTTGATATTCTTCATCAGTTATTTTCTGTACGGTACTTGAAATTATATTTTTATACTCCCCTTCAAGCAAGTCACGATGAAACGCATCTTCACAAAAGATTATTAATTTATTATCTTCTATCGTAGCATTTGTATTTCTAATCCACGTCATAAATGTTTTCTCTGCTAATTTTGGTCTTAACGCTTTCTTTACTTCATCCCAGCTACTAAGCCTTGCTTTTTGAATATCTTTCAACTTAGATGGTTCGCCATTACATAGATCAAACTGAATTTCAAACGTCGTATTAAACATTTCTCTTAATGTATTAAATACTAATTCTTTATAATGAGATTCTAACCAGTCACGTGCAAATTCATTTGGACAATAAATTGTTAATATATCATCCTCTAAATAAACAGTAGTATTCGTAAACCAAGTTTCATATGATGGTTTTGAAATTTGCGGTCGAATTTTTTCCTTGACTTCAGTCCAATTTATTTTCATAATAACTCCCCTCTTCTTGCAGATCTCTTTCATATAGCTTAATAATATTACGCCTTTCCAATAAATAAAGTCAATCCGTATCATGAATAAAATGAAAGCAGCCCTGCTATATACAGGACTGCTTCTTTATATAATTACATTTCTTTCTCAAATAATCTCCCTTTTCTGGAATAAGACCGGAGTGTGGATCGATTAGCTAAAAATACACCAACCAAAATGAAACATGCACCTATTCCCATTGTAGCATTTAAAAGTTCTCCTAATATAATATATCCTACTATAATAGCAATTAACGGTGATACGTATAACCACGTTGACGGGAATACAGGATTTGTTTTTGATAAGAGCCAATAATATAATCCGTGTCCACCAATTGATCCGATAAAGATAAGATATAAAATAGGCCACTGTACACCCCAAGAAGCTAGTGTAGTTACATTCGGTTGTTCTACTATGACAGACACGATTAGTAGTAAAACGCCTCCGTAAAACATTTGAATACCATTAATGAGAAATGGCGATACATTTTGTAAATCCGAAAGTATTTCTTTTGAGCGAATTGAGCCTATTCCGTAAAATAATTCTCCTATTATTAAAACAAAACAAGCGATACTCCATATAAAACTTACTTCTTGGTGCATTCCTGGTAAAGAAACAAAAACAACGCCTATTAGCGCGATGATTAAAGCAAGAAGTTGCTCCTTTTGTAATTTTGTCTTATTTCTCTTTGTCTGTAATAACAAAATCATCATCGGTCCCGTAGCAGATAACACAGCAGCTAGCCCTGAAGAAATATATTGTTCCGCCCAGTACAAAGTTGCGAATGTCATAAACGTTAAGCAAAAACCAGCATATATAATACGTTTTGAAAATATATGTGGCATAATTTCTTTTCGTTTTAGCTTAAATATAATCATTAAGATTACTCCTGCTAGAAAGAAACGAATTCCTGCCGAAAATAATGGGGGTGCACCTGCTTCAATTCCGATTTTTATTGTTAAAAATGTTGTTCCAAAAATTATACATACTAAAATATAATTGAAAATGACCATTACTCTTCCTCCTTTTTACTCTTAACATGAGTATAGAAGGTATGGTGTATAACAGTGTATTTATGTATATAACAGTTTCCTAAAATCGTAGTTGATTCTCTTTATATTTTCCGCTTAAATTAAATAAAAAAGAAAAAGGTGAAACCATGAAGATTGTCCTTCGTAAAGAATCCAACATACCGTATTACCAGCAAATATATATGCAAATCGTTGAAAGAGTACAAAGCGGCATGCTTTCACATGGTGACTCACTTCCATCTTTACGCTCGATGGCCGAAGATTTACAGATTAGTCTATTAACTGTTCGTAAGGCGTATAAACAACTAGAAAAGAAAGAATATATACGAATTGAACAAGGTAAAGGGGCTTATATACAAAAACATGTAAAGAAAAATTTCAAAACAGTTCCGTATAAATGGCAACAAACGAAAACGATTAATGTTATGCGATCTCAATATGCAATGAATCAGCACCGGAAATATTACGATTTTTCACAAGCGATTTTATATCCTCGTTTATTGCCAAATCCATTCTTGGCAGACGAAATGCATAAAATACTTAATAAAGACCAGATGATTCTAGCAACTTATGGACCAGTTCAAGGAGATTATGAATTGCGAGTTGAAATAGCAAATCACTTAAATGAACACCAAAAATTATTGACAGATCCATCTCAGTTATTAATTACAAGCGGAGCACAACAAGGAATTGATTTAATTGCTCAAACACTAATAAAACCTGGTGATATTGTATTAGTGGAAAGTCCTTGTTATAGTGCTGCGCTTGATATTTTCATCAATAAAGGGGCTCGAATTATACCTGTTTCTCTTGATAATTATGGAATTCGCTCCGACTTAATCGATGATATTTGTCAAAGTAAAAATCCCGTTTTATTGTATACGAATCCAACTTTTCAGAACCCAACAGGTACAGTAATGAGTAAAGAACGGAGAATGGAACTTATAGAATTGGCAGAGCTATATGAGTTTTTTATCATTGAAGATGATTCTTTCGGTGAAATATATTTTGAGGGCGTGACTGTTCCCCCTCCTATTAAAAATTTTGATACAAACGGTCACGTAATATATATAAAAGGATTTAGTAAAACGTTAGCACCAGGACTGCGTATCGCATCACTTATTGCCGATGGCCCTATTTTCGAATGGTTATATGCTGTAAAAGGTTCAATGGATATCGGTAGTCCTTTATTAACACAAAAAGCACTTCTACCATTTTTACGTGCAGAACGTATGAAAAATCATTTAGAAAAATTACGTACGGCTTTACAAATTAGACGTGATATAACGATTGATATGTTATCACCACTTAAAGAAATGCACTTTGAAATACCAAATGGCGGCTTTAATTTATGGATTACTCTTCCTGATTCGATAGATCCCTTTACCTTATTACAAAAAGTAAATGAAGTAGATGTGTCTTTTTTACCAGGTACAGCTTGTCTATTAAATCCCGAAACAAATAATAATCATTTAAGAGTTAGCTATTCGATGTTAAATGAAAAAGATATGATAATTGGATTAGAGAGATTACATGATATAATGCGAAAGTTTATGCTATAAAAGCAAATACCCCAAAATATTTTGGGGTATTTGCTTTTTATTACATAAAACTCACCATATAAATAATATTTTCATTATCATTCCATTTTAATTACAATCTTACCTCTAACATGCTGACCTTCACTCAAATTATGAGCTTCTCTAATCCCTTCCTCACTAAACGGCATAACTTTACTTATAATTGGTTTTACTTTTCCATGTACAATTAAATCTGATAATGCTTCTAATTGTTTTCCGCTTGGTTTTAGCCATAAAAAACCTGATTTTATCTCTTTTACTTTTTGAATTGGTTCATGGACAATCGAAACTAATACACCACCAGGTTTTAAAATCTGAAAGCTTTTTTCTTGTACTTCCCCACCTATTGTATCTAATACAATATCAAAATCTGATAGTAATTCTTCAAATTTATCTTTTTTATAATTAATAACGAGATCTGCCCCTAAAGACTTTAAAAACTCTTCATTTTTACTACTGGCAGTTGTCGCAACAAAAGCTCCAAATGATTTTGCGATTTGGATTGCCAAACTTCCAACTCCACCAGCTCCAGCATGAATAAGTACTCGGTCATGTTCTTTTATTTTTGCGTAATCTACAAGACTTTGCCATGCAGTAAGTCCTGCAAGAGGAATAGAAGCTGCCTCTTCAAAACTCAGATTTGTAGGCATATAGGATACTAAATCCGATTTTACTGTAATGAATTCAGCATAAGAGCCCTGCCCTATATTTTCAGGTTTCGTATACACCTTATCTCCTATTTTGAAACATTCTATCTCTTCCCCAACTTCTTCAATAACTCCCGCTACATCTAGCCCTAAAATGATTGGAAATGAAAAACGCAACTGTTCTTGTAAGTCTCCTTTTCTTATTTTCCAATCAACAGGATTAATAGATGTTGCGAGAATACGTATTAATACCTCATTATTCTTAACAACTGGTTTTAAAACTTGTGTTTCTTTTAATTCTTCAACACTACCATATTGATCTATAACAATTGCTTTCATTTCCTCTCCTCCTTACTGTTTATTTTAATAACATACAAATATTTCTCAAAATTTTTTTCCTTAAATTATCATAAACTTATTTTTGGGGGTAATTATGCAAGAAACATAGAAAATCTTACACACACCTTAGAGTCATTCAAAATTGTGTTTTTAATTACATTCAAAAGAAATGGAGAGAACTCTATGACTGAAAAGATATTTAAAATAAACGGGATTGATATATGTACAGAAAGCTTTGGAAACCCTAAAAATCCAGCTATTTTATTAATTATGGGTGCTACGTGTTCAATGGTTTATTGGGATGAAGAATTTTGTGAACAGTTGGCGAATAGCGGGGCATTTGTTATTCGTTTTGATAACCGTGATGTGGGGCGCTCCGTCGCATATGAACCTGGAACTTCTAATTATTCCGTTACGGATATGGCTGAAGATGCAATTGGGGTACTTGATGCTTATCATATTGATCAAGCGCATCTATTCGGGATGTCTTTAGGGGGTATGATCGCTCAAATTGCTGCTGTAAAACATCCCGAAAGAATTTTATCGTTAACATTATTAGCTACAAGTATAATAGGCTCTGACGATAACACGCGCGATTTACCTCCGATGGATGAAAGAATTTTAACACATCACGCAAATGGCACGCATTTAGATTGGACAAATGAAAATGTTGTAGCAGAATATTTAGTTTCAGGGTCCCGTCTATTATGCGGGTCCAAACGCACATTTGATGAAAAAAGAGTCTATAATCAAGTAAAACAAGAAATTGAACGAGCTAACAATTTATTAAGCATGTTTAATCACGCTTTACTTCAAGGCGATGATGCATATGAAGGGGTGCTTCACTCCATACAAGCACCTACATTAGTCATTCACGGAACAGACGATACCGCACTCCCTTTTGAACATGGTCTCGCACTTATCGACGAGATTCCTAACTCAGCTCTATTAACTCTTGAAGGCGCCGGACATGAGATTCATCCTGATGACTGGGAAGACATCATTCATGCTGTTACTGAACATACAGCTAAAATAATAGAAAAATAATGAATAGGAGGGGCACGCCGCAATTTGTATCCCCCTATCTTTACATGTAAAAAAGCCCATCACTGTATCCGTATGTATAGTGATGGGCAATACTTATATTTTTCTATGTTTAAAAAAACGGACAATCTAATTGGTCAACAGCTTCCCATGATTTTTTTTTTATATTATCGGTGGATTTATTTGCTTCTAGTGGTACGCTTTTAAAAGGATTAACTTCTACTTTTAATAAGGATGATGGCTCCACGTATAACGAGAAAACATGGCTACTTGGTATAGCTTTTGACACATCAATATCTCCTACTTGTTTAAAAAGTTGCTGCGCTGCAAAGAAAAAGAAGTTGGTTGGATTTGATTGTTTATTCAGCCATGCAAGCATTTCAGGTGATACTGACTTATGAATATTAATTTTTACTCGATCACCACGTTTATATCGCCTAGATCGCATACTTCCACCAACTAACTTATTGTTAAGTTTGTAAATCCTAACTCTTTTTGCTTATGCTCTCTATATTTTGGCGAACAAGTGTAGACTAATAATCCACGTGCATTTGTAAATAATGGATTATCTACAAAGATTACATTTGTTAAACGCCCTTTTTGTTTTAAAATCATTTTCAGGCTATTTTTTATGATAACTGCGCCCCCGCCATAAATAAATACATATGGATCGTCTTTCATATCATCAATTTTGTTAATAATATCCGTTGCAACACGCGCTGCTAAACCTAATAGTGCTGGTTGTGATTCCTCAACTAATAATGCATTTCTAGGGTGTTTATCATTTAAATAAATTTGATTGAATTCTGTAATACTATCAATTGTCTTTGTTGGATACTTCCGGTTCCATCTCGTAATAATTTGTAGTAACGTTTCTTTCACACCGTACGATAAACCCTTACTTAGTTGTGGTCTAAAGTTTACACCTAGTGAAACGACTTCTTCTGTTGTCCCTGCACCAATATCAAAAGATAATAATGTTTTATCAACAAAATCAATTTCTGACACTTTATTTTGTTCACATTCTATTTTATGTTTTACAACATTTCCTTCTTCATCATATACAATGCCCCACGTCCCAGAAGCACCCTCAGGTAGGCATTTACAATATTCGATGGAAATATTAATTGTAACATCACGTCCGTTTGGATAATGGAACACAACCTTATGATTCCCCATATAACGTTTCGCATTTTCCGCAGCTATTTCTTGTGTAATAAGCTGCATAGGGAGAGCAACAGATAAATCATAACGAATGTTAATATGACTAGAAGTTGGACTTTGACGCATAGCACTTACCGCTAAACCAGATAGAATCGTAATAACCATTAACTCATCAGTTGACTTATTCGATTTCTTCTCAACTTCAGTACCTTTTAATTGATCTTGAATGACTTTTTCTCCAACGATATACCGCACATTATTTAACATTAACGATGGAGAACTAATGGTCACGTCAATGTGATTTTCTAATTCAGATAATGAAACATCTCCCTCATCTAACAATCCTGTAGGCTCTCCTATATATAAAGCATATATACTCGGAATAAAAATAGGATCTTGCCCTTTCACCATTAACTTCAAACCGTTATTTCCTGCATCAGCACCAGCTTTTAAAAGAATAGACATAACTACCCCCTAAATTAATCTGACATCCCTTCCAAATATATGCGAGCCCATTCTTTTACATTCAAATGTAATGTAATTTTTTATTCATCGTAAAAACAAAATATAATATTGTTTCACCCTTCATGTAAAAAGTATTTGACATAAAACTTCCCAAATTTTATACTATGGATGTAAATAGTTTTTTACAACAATGGAGGTGCCATTTCTAAATTGAACCATAAAAAATTTATTTTGATAATTATCGTTTTATCATTAATTGTCGTTCTCATACATGGGGCATATAAATATGTAACGGAAGGTTCGATTTTAGGAGGAACAATATTCGCTTTTTCGTTAATTATCGGTAATTTAATTAATCAAATTACTTGGGGAGATCCGAACGGAGTATCGAAAGAAAGCCAAGATGAAATGGGACAGCAAATCAAATATAAAAGTTTTAAAGTTGCTTATTTTGTACTTATATGCCTTATGTTTTTAATTTTAATAGTATCAGAAGGATTTGCATTCCTATTACTTGATGAAATAAAAAACCTTCCTCTGTTCATCGCGCTTTGTTCTTCATTCTTTATTTATCCTATTGTCGAACTTATAGACACAAAACAATATAAATAAAAAGATGAGATTTTCTATATACAGAAAATCTCATCTTTTTATATTTACATCCCTTCTACTATCGCTTTTAATTTATTCACAGTCCGCCAATTCCTTATCGTAGCTGGTGTATGTAACTTCTGGAACTGATTCATTAACTTTGAATTTCGAATGCTATTTTTGAAAAATAAATACACAACTTTTTCATGTATATAACAATCTTCAGTCTCATTTTTTTGCATAAGTAGCTGATCTTTTTCTAATTCAGAAAGTTCATTTGCTAAGAAGGCAACATGTATACTTTCGCCTTCTCGCAATGAATTGACTTCATAGGGGCATCTTTTGGTAATGTTTATAAATTCCTCATGTGTTCTTAACATAACCGGAACATCAAAACCAAAAACGTTTTTAATTTCAGATTGTATTCGTTTGTTTAAAAAATCAATATCTTTTTCAGATTCGAACACGATATTACCACTTTGAATATATGTTTTTACTTGTTTTAGCCCTATTGATTCAAACGTTTGTTTTAAATCAGCCATTTTAATTATCTTATGACCGCCTACATTGATTCCTCTTAGTAGTGCAATATAAATTGTCATAGCAATCCTCCACATTTTAATGAACTGAACAATTGAATTGATTTTCCCCCTCATATTTCTCAAATATTTGTTTTAATTCCTCTAACATATCATGTATAGATAATACCTCAAATAAAATGATAGATTCACTGGAAAAATGATGATGATATTGATTCGGTTTACAATATGCTAAATCATTTTTATAATTCCAAAATTGCTTGTCTAATTCATCAATCAGTTTAAAATGTTTCTCATCTATTTTATTACAATTATTTCTTAATATTGAAATTATAGAATGAATTGTTCGTCGTAAAATCTCTTTTTCATTTTGCGACCAGTCACATGTTTCAATTGGTGTTCGAGCTAAATTATCTATATGATAAATAATTTGCTGTAATAAATGAAGTTGCTTTTGTACAAGTAAAAAACTTCTCATTTCTTTTTTTGTATGTCGATGATATTTCCAATCTTTTTGCTCATATTGAACAAATTGTACCGCTTTATGTAATAATAAATTCACTTTAGATAGATTATGAGCTGTCTCTTTGGTTATCACTTTCCCTTCAATTAATGCATTAAGCCATTCCTCCATAATATGTGCCGTTTTAACAAATAGCTCCTCTGTACATCCCGAAATTGTTTTAACATAATGTGGTGGTAAGATGAAAAAATTCACTAAAGTAGACACTATAATACCAGTAGATGTAGTAGCTAATCGAATTAAAAATGCAGTAAAATAGTGATCTGCCGTAATTGGGATCATTGCAACAGCAGTTAATGTTGCAACTAACGTTCCCGCATGTAACTTTAGTTTTTGACATGTAACGATTGTAAACATCGCTGCTAACGCATAAGAAAGCGCCTGATGACCTAGGAAAAATGTGAAAGTCATTGCATATGCTGATCCAATTGTTGAAGCTGGAAAACGAATCAGTCCTTTTTTTATAGAATCCGTTGCAGTTGGCTCAATCGTTACAATTGCGGTGATAACAGCAAATATAGTTGGAATATTGAAAAATTCACAAACTAGAACTGTAAGAAAAACCGCAATTCCTGTTTTTATCACCCTTCCACCAATAATATTCCATTTTCTAACTTGATTCATTTTGTATTTCCTTCATTTCTATTTCAATTATTTATATATTATATATCTTTCTAAATAAAAAACTTACTACTTTTGTACTGAAGTGAACCCGAATAGTGGTACATGAAAAAAACACCTCCTGAATTCGCATACTAAGTATGCAAATTCAATGGAGG